>JAJFHT010000151.1 GCA_021775495.1 Hyphomicrobiales bacterium
CGGCGCAGAAGCCGTTTCGGAACTCGAAGCGTTCGGCTCTATCGAATTCGTCAAGGCGGACATCGGCAAACGGCTCGATGTTCACAATCTGGTCGCTGCCGCCGTCGATGCATTCGGCGATATCGACATTCTGGTGAACAATGCCGGCGTGTCGCACAGTGCCGGGTTTCTAGATATCCGGGAGGACGATTTCGACGCGGTGCTTCAGACCAACCTGAAAGGCCCGTTCCTGTGCGGACAGGAGGTGGCCCGCTTCATGGTCGATAAGGTCGAAAATGACGGCCCCGCCGGCGTCATCATCAACATATCTTCTATCAATGCCGTCGTGGCGATTGCCGATCAGGTTCCCTATTGCGTTTCAAAGGGCGGCGTGAACCAGTTGACCAAAGTCATGGCGCTGGCGCTGGCGCCGCACGGCATAAGGGTCAATGCGATCGGCCCAGGCTCGATCATGACGGATATGCTGACAGCGGTGAATTCGGACCCGGAGGCGAAGCAGCGGATGTTGTCGCGGACACCGGCGGGCCGGATCGGCGAGCCATCGGAGATTGCCGGTGTGGCCGCCTTCCTGGCATCTGACGATGCCGCTTATGTCACCGGCCAGACAGTCTACGCCGATGGCGGCCGGCTGCCGTTGAACTACACGGTGGAGGTGGGCGAGCCGGGGTAGAGACACGCCCCCTTTTGGGGACGTGTCCGATCTGGAAACCACGGCAGGTTCAGGGCTTGACCCAGCCGCCATCCTTGATCTGCATAACGATGCCGCCCATGGACGGGATGCGATTTGCATCAAAACTCAGCATGCCCTGGCCCATGACCACCGGCAGATCCTTGGTCGCGGCCATAGCTTCGCGCAGGGTTTCGCGGTTGACGTCATCACCGGCATTGCGGATGGCGCTGGCAACGGTCTGCATCATTGTGTAGCCGGTCGCGGCCCAGATATCCGGCGCATTGCCGTACTTCGCCTCATAGGCCTTGGTAAAAGCTGCCGAACTCTCCGATGCATCGGCGACGAAGCTTGCCGGGAAGAATGTGCCTTCGATAGCTTTGCCGCCGGCATCGAGATACTTCTTCGATCCGGCTCCGGAATCACCGGCAATGATCGTATCGCCTTCAAGCCCGGCCTGTTTAGCCTGGATGATGATGTTTGCCGCCTGTTCCGGCGGGGTGGTTACAAACAGGCAATCGGGTTCAGCCGAAACGACCTTGGTGGAGAGCGCCGTGAAATCGGTGTCGGCCGCCAGGATGCTCTCATCACCGACGATCTTGACGCCTGCCTTTTCCATGATACTGCGGAACACATTGCGCTGGCGGATGTAGCCCTCATTGTCTCTGATCGAGATGAGGAAACAGGACTGCGGTTTCAGACCGGCAACATGATCACCGACTGGCGCCATATAGGCATCCGCCGTTTCAGTTGACTTGAAGATATATGGCCCGGCTTCCAGCACGGCCGGTGAGGTCGCGGTGGTGAACATCGGGATCTTCAGGTCATTGGCTACCGGCCCGGTTGCCATAGCTTCCGATGTGGCGATCGGACCGATGACGATGTCGGCGTTTTCCGATTTGGCCATACGGGTAATAAGCGAGATGGCCTCCTGCTTGTCGGAGCGGTTGTCCTGGTAGACGATTTCGACATTATGTCCGCCCCAGCCATTGCCGGCGCTCAGTTCCTCAGCCGCCATTTTCATGCCGTTTACCAGCGGCACACCGACAAAAGCGTAGGTCGCGGTTTCGGAAACAACGACGCCGACCTTGACGTCGTCGGCCCAGGCCGACGATGCCAGCGCGATCGCCGATGCCGCCAGGATAGATTTGAACAGTTTCATGACAGTCCTCCTTTGATGGTCCTTGCTTCAGTTGGCGGGGCTAGCCCTGCCCCAGGTAGAGCGCCGCGACTTCGGGGTCTTCCCGAAGGTCTGCACTTGCGCCGCTTTTCACAATCTGTCCCTGTTCCAGGACATAGGCCCGGTCCGACGCGGTCAGCGCCAGATGGGCATTCTGTTCCACCAGCAGGATTGTCAGCCCCTGCTGTTTGAGTTCTGAAAGCGCGGAGAACACCTGTGCGATGATCACCGGCGCCAGGCCGAGGCTGGGTTCATCCAGCAGCAACAGACGCGGACCGCCCATCAATCCGCGTCCGATGACCAGCATCTGTTGCTGGCCGCCGGAAAGCGATCCGGCCATCTGTTCCCGCCGCTCCTGCAGTATCGGGAAAACCCTAAACACATCGTCGAGTCCGTATGTCGGTTCGCGCCCGTGCAGGGCGGTCTGACCCACTTGCAGGTTTTCCAGCACCGTCATCTCGGCAAAGACCCGGCGTCCTTCCGGAACCTGCAGGATGCCTGTTTTTGTGACTGCCCATGGCGCCGCCCCGGTGATCGCCGTGTCCTCGAAAACAACATTGCCGCTGTTCGGTTTGACAAGGCCTGATATGGTGTTCAGCAGGCTCGACTTGCCGGCCCCATTGGGTCCGATCAATGCGACGGTCTCTCCCTTTGTCACCTCGAGCGACACGCCGCGCAGGGCCTGTATGCCGCTGTAATGAACCTTGAGGGTATCGATCGACAGCACCGTTCAGCCTCCCAGATAGGCAGTGATCACCGCCTGGTCGTTGAGAACATGATCCGGAGTGCCTTCGGAGATCAGCCGCCCGCCGTCGAGCACATAGACCTTGCTGCAAAGCTTGGCGACGAATCGCACATTGTGCTCGATCAGCAGCACACCCTTTCCGTCAGCGGCAAATCCCCTGAAAATCTCGGCAAGCCCCTCGCTTTCGACATCATTCATTCCGGCGATCGGTTCGTCGAGCAGAATGAAATCGGGCTCGGACGCCAACGCGCGCATCATCTCGACCTTGCGCTGATGGCCGTAGGAGAGGCCACCTGCCGGATACTCGGCGAGGTCTGCCATGTCGAAACGTTGCAGCAGCGCCATTGCCCGCTGCTGGATGTCCATCGTCTCCCTCGCCGCGGACGGCAGACCGAGAAGGGCGGCAATTGTCGACGAGGTTTCATGCCGGTGAAATCCGATCATGACATTGTCGATGACGCTGGCTTCCGAAAGCAGGCGAATGTTCTGAAAGGTGCGGGCGAGGCCGGCGCGGCTGATCGTGTGCGCGGGTGCATGAGTGATGTCGGTATCGCCGATATGGATCGTGCCATCGGTAACCGGAAGCATGCCGGTGATCATGTTGACGATGGTGGTTTTGCCGGCGCCATTGGGGCCGATCAGGCCGGTGATCTGGCCGGCGGGAACGTCGATATCAACATCCTGCGACGCCACTACGCCGCCAAAATATTTGGAAAGCTTGCTGAGACGCAGCATGGTCATGCCGCCGCCTCCCGCCGCTTCAGCCGCCGTGCCCTGATGGTATCGATAGCCGTGTCGGCGATACCCTTGGGCAGATAGTTGATGACCACGATCAGCATGATGCCGTAGATGATCAGCCGGTTCTCGGCCAGCGGCCGAGCAAGTTCGGGAAGGATGATGAGAATTGCCGTTCCGATCAGCGGCCCGGCTACCGAATTGCGCCCGCCAAGAATGACGTAGGACAGGACGGTTATCAGCAGGTGGAAGCCGAACTGGTTCGGATCAAGCGCATAGGAGTGATAGGCTTCAAGCCCGCCGAAAAGTCCGGCAAGCGCGCCGGATATGGCAAAGGCCAGCGCCTGATGCCAGGTAATCGAGATGCCCAGCGATGCAGCAACGGCTTCGTCCTGTCGGATGGCGTCGAACGCACGCCCGAGACGTCCTTTTTCAATTGACCAGACAAGATAGGTCGCGGCGACCGCGGCGATGAGCAGCACGCCGGTGCCGACGGTCTTTGGGATAGCATTCAGGCCCATGGCGCCGCCGGTCAGGCTTTCGGAATAAATATTGAGCGAGACGACGATCTGGATGAAGGCGACGGTGGCAATGGCCTGATAAACGCCTCTCAACCGGGCAAGCGGGATTGATAGAAACAGGGCCGCGCCCATGCCGGTCAGTGTTCCCGCCGCGAGTCCGAGCACCGGATGCAATCCCAGATTCACCGCAAAAATTCCAGCTGTATAGGCACCGATCCCGGCGAAGGCGGCGGTGGCCAGCGAAAACACGCCTGCGCGCAGGACGATATACTGGCTGAAGGCAAGGCCAAGATGCAGGAGGTAGAGATCGAACAGGGGAAGATAGCCGGCAATAAACTGGCTCATCTGCGCCCCCTGATATTGCCGGCTTCCTCTTTGCCCATCAGGCCGTGCGGCCGGAACAGAAGGATCAGAAACAATGCGGCGAAGATCACCGTGTCGGTCAGTCCGGACGGCAGGTATGCGATTGTCAGGGTCTGACCCATGCCGAACACAAGGCTGGCTAGCAGAGCGCCGGGTATGGAGCCGAGCCCACCGAGAATGATGATGACAAAACCGAACATCAGATAGGGCTCGCCCATGATGAAATTGATCGAGTTGAAGGCGAGGCCGACCAGCACGCCGGCGGCACCAGCCAGGGCGCCGGCAAGGAAATAGGTCTGCGAATAGATCAGGTTCGGATTGATCCCCATCAGCATTGCAGCGTGCTCGTTGTCGGTGACGGCTCGGACCCTGCGGCCGAATGAAGTGCGATAGATGTAGTAACCGAGGATAAAGACGAGAACGAGGGCGGCACCAGCCATGAACAGCTGCAGCATGGATACCCTCAGGCCCCAGAACTTGAAGATCACGACCGGAAAGGTTTCAAACGGAAAGCGCAGGATCAGCGTATCGGACACACGCTGGGCAATGGTCATGATCACAAGACCGGCGCCTATCGAGGATATGATGCCGCCAAACTCCTCGTCACCGGTCTTGCGCAAACGGCGAAAGCAGACGATCTCGACGAACACCGAAAGCAGCCCCGAGGCGATGATCGCCATGATGAAACCCAGCCACAGCGCTCCGCCGGCTTTCACCACGTAGTAGGCGACCATGGCGCCGGTCATGAAGATCGCGCCGTGGGCAAGATTGAGAATGCGCTGGATGCCGAAAACAAGCGTGAAGCCAAGTGCGAACAGGGCATAGACGCCACTGACGACGATGCCGTTCACGAGCTGTTGAGCCAGCATTCAACCGCACTCCCGGGGAAAGCTGGACACCGGTGCACAGGCCTTGGCGCACAGAGCAGCGTTCACGACAATCCTCCCTGCATCGGCCAGTTTCATCTGGCTTCTGATCCTCCGGACAAGGAAGATCGAAATTGATATAATCGAAATTGGCGCAAAATTCCTACCCTGTCAATTGTTTGCCGTATCGGGTGCCGCCGATCAGTGAAAAGGCAGTCGGAAGCAGGATTTTGCTCTCCTGCGTTTGAAGAAACGGTACGATTTGTTCGAGAAAATCACGCCAGACCGGCTCGGCCATCAATGCCGCCCGCCGCTCTGCCTGATCATTGAGCGAGGTGCAGCTTGACATATGCATGCTCTGGTTCAACGGGCCTATCTCGGTAGCGAGCCCGGGCGGAAACTGTAGGTGCGCTGTTGATAATCACGTCGGTTCACTCATTTGTAGCTGACTCCGAGCGCGAGGCCGCCATCGACGACCATGCTGGTCCCTGTCGTCCATTCCGCTCTCAGCAAATAGTCGACGGCTTCAGCGATTTCTGTCGGCGTTCCGATCCGGCCCAGCGGATGATCGCTTTCCATCGTCTTCAGCCGGGTGCGATTGTCATCGACAGTCGCGGCAATACCCGCGCGGACATTGAGTTCGGTCGGTACGGCTCCGGGCAGCAGGCAGTTCGAACGGATGTTTTTGACACCCAGTTCCGCCGCAAGCACCTGGCTGAGTGCTTCGACCGCACCCTTGGTTGCGGCATATGGTGAAGCGCCCGGAAACGCGCGTCGGGTGTGAACGGATCCGATGAAGACGATACCGCCGCCATGTACTTCCAGATGCGGGACCGCCAACCCCGTCAACATCATGCAGGCGACGACGTTGGAGTTCATGATGTCGAGAACTTCTTCGGCCTTCAATTCGGTAATCGGTCCACGCAGCATGTTTCCGGCATTGTTGACCAGGCCCTGAAGTCCGTTGCCGTGTTCAACCGCCGTTTCGACCATGCGCCGGCGGTCTGCATCATTGCAGACATCTCCGGATACTGTTGCACAGGCTGGCCCGATGCCTGCCGCTACGGTCTCGAGTTTGTCCTTGCGACGGCCGGCGATCGTGACCCGCGCGCCGCGCGCGGCCATGTATCTGGCGATTTCGGCGCAAAGGCCGGACCCTCCTCCGGTGATCAACACCGAATATCCCTTGATTTCCTGCATCAGCCCTCTCTTTGTCCAAGTGCGATTTTCACAGCGTTCGCGAGCAGCTGCTCGTAGTTGTGATTGCCTGTTGCCGTCATGTCATGACCCAGCGCCAGATAGACGGAACGGCCTTTTGTTGTAAGTACCGGCTGGCTTGTGCTGACACCGGCTACGGTGCCGGTCGCCAGCACCTGTGTGTCTGGGTCCAGGGTCAGGTCGCAATAGAGTTCGTCCCATATATCGAACGCTTCACCGTGACCCTCGATCCTGACGTAGTTCGGCATCGGATGATGTGACTGGCCCCAGACCCAGCCGACACCGAGAATGGACGGCCATTCCGGCCAACTGTCGAAGCAGATCGCTGCGGTGTGCAGGCCAAGCAATCCGCCACCACCGGCCAGGTGTGTCTCGAACGCAGCTCGGTCCGTAGCGGTGGGAGAAAAGGCAAATTCGTCTCGGAACGGCAGGTATTTGTCGTCCTGTGTCATCGACCAGCTGAGCGCATTGATCGTCACAAGATCGAATACCTCGGACTGCAGGCGATCAAATCCGTCTTGAACGCCGACGATTTCGGAATGGATTCCGAGCCGATCCAGATATCCGGCGATGCAGTGAGAGGTCTCGGCGAATGGATGGAAAATCCCGCCTGAAAGCATCAGGTTTTTCATGCTTCAGGTTTGACCCTCGGCAACTGCGTCAACAGGCTGACCGAGACGCCGCCATCGACCACAAGGTGATGGCCGTTGATATAGGATGCCCTGTCGCTGGCCAGGAACGAGACCGCATTGGCAATGTCTTCCGGCAATCCGAGGCGTCGGGACGGCACCGCGCTACCCCGGAGCTCGCGTACTTCGGGATCCTTGTAGAATGGCGTTGAGATGCCCGCATCGATAAAGCCTGGTGCAACGGCATTCACCCTGACGCCGAAAGCGGACCATTCGAGTGCCATGATTTCCGTCAACTTCTGCAAACCTGCTTTCGAAGCTGGATAACTTCCGGTTCCGGGGCCGGTCGTGATGGCGTTGATTGAGGTAATGTTGATGATCTGCCCAGATCCGCGGCTGACCATGCCGCGCGCGGCGGCGCGGGCGACGACAAAAGGACCGACGAGATTGACGTCCAGTACCTGTCGGAAATCGGAAAGCGGCATGTCCAGAAGTGAGGCGAACCGCCCGATGCCGGCATTGTTCACAACGACATCGGGGACGTGTCCGAATTCGCGCAAAGCCGCCTCGACCGCGTTTTCATCGGTCACGTCGGCGGAGAGGCCAACGGCTCCAAGCGTTTCGGCGGTTTCCGCCACCCGTTCCGGGTTGAGATCCAGAAGCCCGACATGATAGCCATCAGCCTGCAGCGTTGTCACGCATGCCTGTCCGATGTCGCCGCTGCCACCGGTAACGATCGCGGTTTTCATGCCCGCCATTGGCGGCCCTCGTCAAAAATGATCGGATAGTGCCCCCAGTTCGGCCGGGCGGTATAGGTTGCCATTCGCGGCGGGTCGTCATGGTTCTGCCGTGCGCCGCGCGAGAACAGATCGCGCAGAAAAAGCGTGATGGTGCCGTATTGGTGGGTCTGCGGGTCAGTGCCTTCGCGTGGAACGACACCACCGTCAAGGTCGCGACCGAGACAGGTGTGAACTCCGGTACCGAAGGTGTGGCCGAATGGCAGATGGGGAACGGGTATGCTGCGATGCGGGTTGAAGAGATCCGCGTCGTCACCGTAGATCGATTTGTTGCGATTGGATTCTGCCAGGCGGAATTCAACCATTTCGCCTTCATCCAGATCGCCGGCGCCGTCCAGATGCATCGGGCAGGTGGTTCGCCGCCATGCCACTGGACTTGCCGGATGCAGGCGCAGGCTCTCATGCACAGCTCGCTGGAAGAAAATCGGATCGCCTCTCAATCTGTCCCAACGCGATTGCTTCTCTTCCGCCCAGCTGTAAATGTCGTGGAAGGCGTGGATGGTTGAATTTGCCGTCGAATGCGCGCCAGCCTGAAGGTAGAATGCGATTTCCCGGGACAGCACTTCCGGCGTGAACTCCTGAGGATCGCCCATCTGCAAAATAACTGTCAAAACATCGCGAGGCAGCTCTTCTTCCTTGATCTCGCCGGCGTCCAGCCTGTCGAGCAGTGCGCGGCGGCGTGAAATGGAATGATCGAGGAACTGCGGGCCGAAGTCAGTAATCGCCTGTCGCACTTCGGTCCGTACCTCGTCTTTCGGCCGGGTGGAATGGACAAGGGTTGCGCCTTCGGAAAATGTCGAGACCAACCGCAACAGGCGGGTGGTTTCCTCGGTGGATTTGTCCGGCCGGTCAATACCGGCGAAATCCGCTGTCAGGTTCATTGTCACCCGGTAGCCGAGATCGATCAGCTCGCTGCGGCCGGCTGCGATGTCCGGCGCCATCGATTGCAGCAGCGTCTGCGGGAACACTGTCCGCTCGTACCAGTGGAAAAAATCCTTTCGGAAGACGCGGAACTCGAGAAGGCGGCGTTTACGATGCTGTTCGCCATGCAAGGTCAAAAGGGTCTGATCCATGATCACCGCACCCTCGTCATAGAGCGCCTGTTTCAGATCGGGATGACGCAAACCGGCGGCAATCTGGCCGCTGTCGCTGATGACATGCGTGTTCGGCATGGTCCGGCCCTCCTTGCTTTTCCAGCCCGGTCCATCATGCTGCCAAATTTATATCGAAATTGAAACTATCTACGACAATGTTTTTTATCGCGGCAAATTCGAGCCCGCCGCGGGGATCAGACCGTGATACTGCCTTCTTCGGGAAGGCTGGCGAAAACGCGTTGCAGAAGCTTGGTGAGGAGGACAAGCTCGTCCTCGGTCAACTCCTGGGAGATCGACGACATGATGGCATCGCTCAGCCCATTGCAGACTTCAGCAATGTCGCTTCCCTTTTGCGTCAGGGTGATCACAACCGTACGATTGTCGGTGTCGGACCGCGTCCGCAATACGTATCCGTCCTTCTCAAGGCGCTTGAGTTGATGTGACATGGTCGACTGCGGCAGGGCCATCAAATCCACCAGTTCACCGACTTTCATCGCGCCTTGCTCGGCCAGAGCGACGATGATGCGCGAATTGTAGAGGTCAAGCTGGTAGGGAGCGATCACCGGATTGCAGATCTGCTGCAATCGCGCGTTGATGCGGTGGGTCATGAACGATACCCGGTCTCCCAAGGGGCGACGGATTGCCGACTTGATAGTGTCTTGCTTGATCACGCGCTTTTGCCTCTCCGGCTGCGAAATACTGCGAATCCATATGCGTGTCTCAGGCGGCTGTGTCCAGAGCATTGACATGATACATCGAATGCGATGTTATTCAATACGATAGAAATCACACGGATATCCGACAATGGCAGCAGCCGGCGCTGCGGCACAGCTTATTGACGTCCATGCTCATGTTGTCCTGGCCGAAACCATGGGCGCGGCGGGCGCTCTTGGGCCTGAAATGGGCGATCAGGACGGAGACAGACCGTGGTTCCGTGTTGGCGGATATCGCCTTGACGGTGTGCGCTACCAGGGCAGCGCGTTCATGGACCCCGAACTGCGGCTGCAGCGGATGGCGGATGCCGGCATAGACTATCAGGTTCTGTCGCCCAATCCGCTGACATTCCTGCACTTCATCGATGCCGTCGATGCAGACCGGTTTTGCCGGATTCACAATGATGCGCTGGCCATGTTGGTGCGGCAATACCCCGAGCATCTGGGTGGTGTTGCCGCTCTTCCGGCGCAGGACCCGGACCGTGCGGCGGCCGAACTTGAACGCGCCGTCGGTGAACTTGGTCTATACGGCGGCTATATCGGCACCGATATGCCGCATCGGCTGGACGATGTTGCCATGGACCCCCTCTATGAGGCCTGTGTGCGGCTGGATGTACCGTTGTTTATCCACCCGTCGCCGGCTGGAATCGATGGGCCGTCGGGCGATGCCAATTTGCAGGATTTCGACCTTGATGTGGTTATCGGCTTCGCGGCGCAGGAGACGTTGGCCGTCGCGCGGCTGATCTTTGGCGGCGTGATTGATCGTCACCCGAATATCGACATCTGCCTCAGCCATGGCGGTGGTTCGACCGGCTATCTTGCCGGACGCATGGCCATGGCCGCGCGCAAGCGCCCCTGGTCGCCGGCGGAATTACGGCAAGATGGCGCTTTCGAGGAACGTCTGGCACGGATCTGGTTTGACAATCACCTCAACAACGATGCCTCGCTGGCGCTTCTGACCGGTCTGATCGGTGAAAAGCGTCTTGTGTTCGGCACCAATTTTGCCGGCTGGGACGCGCCCGATGATCTGGCATCGCATCGACCGCCCGCCAGGCTTGCCGACAATGCGCGACGGCTGTTGCGGATCAAAGGTTAGGGAGAACGATATGAGCGATCTCATCATCGAAAACGGCCGGATCATCGACGGAACCGGTGCACCGGCTTTCGACGGATCGGTGTTGGTCCGGGATGGAAAAATCAAGGCTGTCGGGGTTGCTGCGGACAAAGAGGCGAAACAATTGCCCGGCCTGAAAAGCATCGATGCCAGTGGCCAGACGGTTATGCCGGGTCTGATCGATGCGCATTGTCATCTTGCCTTTGATGATGCGGGGTCCAATGCCGAGATCTTTCATCAGCGGCGCAACGCACTGTCGGCGCTGGTTGCAGCCTACAATGCACGTAAATTGCTGCGTGCCGGGGTCACCGGCATTCTCGATCCGGACTCGACATTTGAGAACATGATTGATCTTCGCGACGCCATCGAGGCCGATATTGTTGAGGGGCCGCGCATGTCCTGCGGTGCCTATGCGCTGATCACTGGGGTTGGCGGTACCGCTGGCCGGCTGATCAATGACGAAGGCACCACCGGTTATTACATGGCGGTCAATTCCAGGGATGAAATCGTCAGCGAGGTGCGGCGCCAGATCAAATACGGCGCCGATTGGATCAAGGTGCATGTGACCGGCATCATTCCACGTCAGGCTCACAAGGGCGAGATGTGTGTGTGGACGCTGGAGGAGCTGCAATTGATCTGCGATACCGCGCACGAGCTGGAAACGCCGGTTATGGGCCATTGCCGTGGAGCCGAAGCGACCAGGCGGGCGGCGGTCGCCGGTTTTGATCTGATCTTCCATGCAACGGGGATGGACGATGCCGCGCTTCGAGAGGTGATTGATCGCAAGATTCCCATCGCACCGGCGCTGACGTTCCAGGCCAATATGGTGGACTTCGGCGACAAACTCGGCACCGCCGATTATCTGATGAAGCTGTTCGAACGCGAACTCACCGACTCGGTCGAATCCATGACACTGGCTCACAAGGAGGGCGTGCCGTTGCTGACCGGTTCGGAGGCCGGCTTTTCGATGGTGCCCTATGGCGACTGGCACTACCGCGAGATGGAAGTCTTCATGAAATATTTCGGGCTTTCGGCACTGGAAGCAATCCAGTGCGCTACCCAGAAAAGCGCTTTTGCGCTTCGCATGGAGGGCGAGACCGGGACGATCGCTCCGGGATTTCAGGCCGATATCATCTGCGTGAAAGGGCAGGTGGAAAATGATATTCCCAGCCTCGGCAATCCGGACAACATCACGACCGTCATGATCAGCGGGGCCGAGAAGGATCTCTCGCCACCGCCCGAACGCAAACCGATTCCGGGTTGGCGGCTGGCATCAATGGGATCGCGCCTTTCGCGGGAGGTTGTTTTTGGACCGGAGGCCGAACCGGAACCGCTGATCATCGAGGAACTCCATTGAGGCGATCCGGCCGATGATAACGATCCATGTCACAGACCGGGACGGAACGCGGGCAAGCCACACGATTCCGGTGGGCGAGCCTCTGATGTTCGCGCTGCGCGATGATGCCGGGCTACCGGTGGAGGGCGCTTGTGGCGGCAATGCTACCTGCGGAACCTGCCATATCATGCTGACGCCGGAATGGATGGATCGACTCGGCGCGCCGCAGGATTACGAACAGGCAATGCTGGATATGCTGGAACATCGCAATGAGACTTCATCGCGTCTGGCTTGCCAGATAACTGTTTCGGACGGGTTGGATGGTATTGAGCTCCGGCTCGGACCGGAAGAATGAAGCCGGCAGGCGGAGAGAGGACACAAAGATGAGCGAGCATTTTGTTACCCGTTATGCCGATGCGGAGGCCACATTGCGCATTCCCGATCTGCATCAGGCGCTTTATGATGCCGATACGATTTTCCTGCCGCGCACCGTGGTCTGCTTGCACGGCAAGGACCACATCCAAAAAAAACGCCTGTTCATGGGTGTCTTCAACCGCTCCTTTTTTCGGCATTATCAGAACCATGTATTCCCCGCCGCGCTGAAGGAAACGCTGGATCCGGTGATCGCATCGGGCAAAGGCGACATGGCCAAGTTCGGCTACCGGGTCCTGGTCAATCTGGTGGCCGACAGTGCCGGCGTCGACCGGGCGCACACCGAAAAGGATACCGATCGCCTGTTGGCGCTGATCGGCAAACTCGGCCATGCGCCAACCATGGGACAGCTGACGGATCCATCTGACCGCGATCGCCTGTTGGCCGAACTGGAAGAGGCGCTGGAGGCGTTCCGCACCGAATTTTTTGAACCTTCCGCCGCCCGCCGTCGTGAGTTGATCACCAGGGTTGAAGCCGGTGAGATGGACGAAAAAGATCTGCCGAACGACGCGATTACGGCGCAACTCCGGCAAATGCCGACCGATGACGATCTGCCCTATGACGAACGTGTCAAGGACGGAGCCTTTTTCATTCTCGCCGGTGCCTTCACCACCGCAAATGTGCTGATGAACACGGTCAATGAAGTGCTGGACTGGGTCGATAAACATCCCGAAGATCGGCAACACCTGATTGATGATCCGTTGCTGATGCAGAAGTTCATCTGGGAATCGGTGCGCTTGCATCCGGCGAGCCCGATCACCAAGCGCCGGGCATTGTGTCCGATGCATCTGCCCGATGGTCATGAAGCCGAGCAAGATGAGTTCGTAACGGTCGACCTGACAAAGGCCAACCGCAATCCGGACCTGTTCGGAGAGGATGCGGAGAGCTTCAACCCGTATCGAACCTTACAGGGCCGCACGCCGTTGCACGGACTGTCATTCGGCATGGGCGCCCATTCGTGTCTGGGCAAGATGCTGGCTGTCGGTGTGCAAATCACAGAAGGCAACAAGGATGCCGAGGAGACCGAGTTCGGCACCATTCACATGGTGATGGAGGCTTTGCTGAGACGCGGCATCGATCGCGATCCCAACCGGCCGATCAAGATCGATGAAAGCACAACGCGGCGGCATTTCATTACTTTGCCGTTCAGGCTGAATCCGGAGCTGGCGTCTCAACCAGCCTGACAACCAGTCTCCGTCGACGTGACGGATTTCATCTTGATCGTGGAGTACCCGGGCCAACCGAATGGCAGCCAAGCGCCGGATTCGAATTGAACCGGCGGAAGATTGTGTCGTAGGGTCCGATTTCCGTGTTGCTCATTTCCGCCGGGAACAGGCCATTGATTGACAGTCTCTCACTTATTGTGTTCGCGTCGGCTCTGATCATCAGCGCCGGCGTTCCCGGTCCAAGCATTGCGGCACTGGTTTCGCGGGTAATCAGTGGCCATTGGACGGAGGTTTTGCCATTTCTGGCGGCAATGTGGCTGGGTGAAATCTTGTGGATGACACTGGCAATCGCCGGACTAGCCGCGATTGCTGAGACATTTCATGTGCTGTTTCTGACCATTAAATATTGCGGCGTTCTCTATCTGCTCTATCTCGCGGGCAAGATGTGGTCGGCGCCAGCCGGCATCGGCGAGGCGAGCCAGCCGCCGTCCGATTTCAGCGCCGTCAGAATGTTTCTGGCCGGTTTCTCGATCACCATGGGCAATCCCAAGATCATGGTGTTTTACCTGGCGCTGTTGCCGACATTGGTCGATGTTTCGGCTCTCACTTTCGGCGACTGGGCCCTCCTGGCCGGAACAATGCTGATCCTGCTGATGCTGATAGACGGAACCTATGTGTTCCTGGCCCACCATATGCGGCGGTGGATACGCACGCCCCGGGCGGTCAGACTGGCGAACAGGATCGGCGCCGTTTCACTTGGTGGCGCTGCCGCAATCATTGCCAGCCGCTGAACGGAATTCAGGCGGTGTGATGCCCAGGCTCCTGACAGAAGGTTGTCAGGAGGGGTATGCGACAAGGGGAAATCACAGCAAAGGAAAACCCCTATGAGCGAATTCACCCCCACCAACGCCGTCGTCTGGTTCGAGATCCCGGTTTCCGACCTCGATCGCGGTACCCGGTTCTACGAGGCCGTATTGCAGACCAAATTGTCTGAACAGGATATGGGAATGGGGCCGATCAGGATCTTTCCGGTATCCAACCATTCGAATCCGGCCGGCCACTTGTTTCAGACTGACCAGAAATCGGATTCACAGATGGTCGTTCACCTCGACACACCCGGAAAACTCGAAGACACACTGACCCGTGTGCGCGAAGCCGGCGGTGAGGTCGTCTCGCCGATTGTACCCCTGCCCGCCGGACAGTTTGCCTATTGCAACGATCC
>JAJFHT010000152.1 GCA_021775495.1 Hyphomicrobiales bacterium
CGGTGTGTGTTTCACCGGATCCACGGAGGTCGCCCGGGTGATCGAGCGGCAACTGGCGCAATCGGCCGCGCCCGATGCGATGTTGATTGCCGAGACCGGCGGGTTGAACGCGATGATCGTCGATTCCACAGCGCTGCCGGAACAGGCGGTCCGCGATATCGTCGCTTCCGCGTTCCAGAGCGCCGGGCAACGCTGTTCTGCCTTGCGATTGCTCTACGTGCAAAAAGATGTCGAAGCGCATTTCACTGAAATGCTGGTCGGCGCGATGCAGGCGCTGCGTGTCGGCGATCCCTGGGACATCGCGACCGATGTCGGGCCGGTGATCGACGACGATGCGCGGCAATCGATTCAGGACTATTGCGACGGGATGGAAAAGAACGGCGCGCTGATCGCCAAACTCGAGGCGCCGCAAGGCGGCCGGTTCGTTGCCCCGCATGTGTTCCGGGTTAGCGGCATCGAGGCACTGGAGCGCGAGATATTCGGGCCGGTTCTGCACGTTGCGACCTTCGAGGCTGATGAAATCGATACGGTGATCGACTCCATCAATGCACGTGGTTACGGGCTGACCTTCGGGCTGCACACCCGCATCGATGCAAGGGTGCAGCACATTGTCGACCGGGTCCATGCCGGAAATGTCTACGTCAACCGGAACCAGATCGGCGCGGTTGTCGGTTCGCAGCCATTCGGCGGCGAGGGTTTGTCCGGGACCGGACCCAAGGCCGGTGGACCGCACTATCTGCATCGGTTTCGAAAGACGGTGCAGACGCCGATCCGGATATCCAAAGACAGCCCGGTGCCTGTGGTTGATATCGAAGCAGCATTTTTGAAAGCGAATGCGGGCGAATGGGCAATGCGCGAAGACCGCCTACCGGTGTTGCGCCGGCATTTGCGAGGACGTGCCGCCGATGCTGTTTTGGCGTCGGCTCGTCTTGATCCGGGGCCGACCGATCTGCCCGGACCGACCGGAGAGGCCAATACGCTGCGCCTAGTGCCGCGCGGGCGTGTACTGTGCCTTGGGCCGGATGAGGACATTTTGCTGGCACAGGTGGTTCAGGCGCTCTGCGCCGGCAATTCGGTGGTGGCGATCGCGGCCAATGCCCGCAAATCACTGTCGATGCTGCGCGGCGGTGAATTGCCGCTGGCGGTACGTGACGGGATGGCTGATCCGGCAGGTCTTGAAGGGCTTGAAGTGGATGTTGTTGCAGTGTGTGGCGATGCTCCGATGCAGCATCAGGTGCGGCGGTTGCTGGCCACGGGTTCCGGTCCGATTGTGCCGCTTGTCACGGAGATGATCAGCCCGCAGGCCTATGTTCACGAGCGGGCGGTGTGCGTCGACACGACGGCTGCCGGTGGCAATGCATCGCTACTGGCAAGCGCCGGGTAGGGGATTTCAAAATATTGACCAAATGATAAAAAAATTGACCTTCCGAACAAAATACGACATTCTGCATCGAGTAAATCCGGCCATATGAGCCGGATCGGGAGCAGAAATCCTGCGGTTCTCTTTGAAAACGCAGGCAAAACGAGGGAGGTCAAGCGCGATGGCAGCGACAGATCACGAGCGTGACGTACAGGCGAACCGGCTGGAATCGAGCCAGTACGACAGGAATTTTTCCGACATTCACCCCGCCTTGAACCGCCACGAAGCGCTGGTCGAAGCCGACCGTTGTTATTTCTGTTACGACGCGCCCTGCATGAACGCCTGTCCGACGGGTATCGATATTCCGATGTTCATCCGGCAGATTTCAGCCGACAATGCGAACGGTTCGGCAAAGACGATCCTGTCGGAAAATATTCTCGGCGGCATGTGCGCGCGGGTCTGTCCGACCGAGACCTTGTGCGAAGAGGTCTGCGTGCGTGAGACATCGGAAGGCAAGCCGGTGAAAATCGGGCTGCTGCAGCGTTACGCCACCGATCACCTGATGAACAATGCGGAACACCCGTTCTCGCGTGCAAAGGAAACCGGCAAGAAGATAGCCGTTGTCGGCGCCGGTCCCGGCGGTCTTTCCTGCGCCCATCGTCTGGCCATGCATGGTCATGATGTCACGATATTCGAGGCGCGCGAAAAAAGCGGAGGCCTTAACGAATACGGCATTGCCGCCTATAAATCGGTCGATGGATTTGCCCAGTCAGAACTTGATTTCATCCTGCAGATTGGCGGCATCACCATCGAGAACGGCAAGGCGCTTGGCCGCGATTTCACGATCGCGCAACTGGCCAAGGATCATGATGCGGTATTCCTCGGTATGGGTCTTGCCGGCGTGAATGCGCTCGGGCTTGACGGTGAAGACGCTGACGGCGTCGTTGATGCCGTCGACTACATCGCTGATCTGCGCCAGGCCGACGATCTGTCGAAATTGCCGGTCGGGCGGCGGATCGTCGTCATCGGCGGCGGCATGACCGCGATCGATGCGGCAACGCAGACAAAACTGCTTGGGGCCGAGGAGGTGACCATTGCCTATCGCCGTGGCGCTGAAAACATGAATGCAAGCGAGTACGAGCAGGAAGTGGCGCAGACCAACGGCGTGACCATCCGGCACTGGCTGCAGCCCAGGGCGCTGCAACGCGATGCCGACGGCGCGATCAGCGGTATCGAGCTGGAATACACCAAACAGACAAATGGCAAGCTGACCGGGACCGGAGAGACGACGACGATCGCCGCCGACCAGGTGTTCAAGGCCATCGGACAGACCTTCGACGGCGCCCCGCTGGACGATACTATCGTGCTTGAGAAGGGACGGATCAAGGTCGATGCGGATCGGCGGACGTCGATGAAGGGCGTCTGGGCCGGTGGCGATTGTATCGTCGGCGGCGAGGACCTGACCGTTGCCGCGGTTGAAGACGGCAAACTCGCCGCCGAATCCATTCATGCTACGCTGAACGCTTAAAGAACTATCGGGAGGATATCATGGCCGATCTGACGACAGAATTTCTCGGAATCAAATCCCCGAACCCCTTCTGGCTGGCGTCCGCGCCGCCGACCGACAAGGCTTACAATGTCGAGCGGGCTTTCAAGGCCGGCTGGGGCGGCGTGGTCTGGAAGACCCTCGGCGAAGAGGGGCCGCCGATCGTTAACGTCAACGGTCCGCGCTACGGTGTGATCCATGGGCCGGACCGGAGGGTGCTTGGCCTCAACAATATCGAACTGATCACCGACCGGCCGCTGGACGTCAATCTGCGCGAAATCAAGCAGGTCAAGCGTGACTGGAAAGACCGGGCGCTGATCATCTCGCTGATGGTGCCGTGCGAAGAAGGTCCGTGGAAAAAAATCCTCGGCGAGATCGAGGACACCGAAGCCGATGGCATCGAGCTGAATTTCGGCTGCCCGCACGGCATGAGCGAGCGCGGCATGGGTGCATCTGTAGGCCAGGTGCCCGAATATATCGAAATGGTGACGCGCTGGTGCAAGCAGTACACGCGCATGCCGGTGATCGTGAAGCTGACGCCGAATATCACCGATGTGCGATATCCGGCCCGTGCGGCAAAGGCTGGCGGAGCTGACGCGGTGTCGCTGATCAATACGGTGTCATCGATCACATCGGTGAATCTGGACACGTTTTCGCCGGAACCGTCGATTGATGGCAAAGGCTCGCATGGCGGCTTTTGCGGGCCGGCAGTCAAGCCGATCGCGCTCAATCTGGTTGCGGAAATCGCCCGGGATGCCGAAACCCGCGGCTTACCGATATCCGGCATCGGCGGCATCACCACCTGGCGCGATGCGGCAGAGTTTATCGCGCTTGGCTGCGGCAATGTGCAGGTGTGCACCGCCGCGATGACCTACGGCTTCAAGATCGTCGAGGAAATGATCGAGGGCCTGTCGGACTGGATGGACCAAAAGGGCTACACATCGGTTTCTGATTTCACCGGCAAGGCCGTGCCCAATGTGACCGACTGGCAATATCTCAACTTGAGTTATGTCACCAAGGCCAAGATCGACCAGGACGCCTGCATCAAATGCGGCCGCTGCCATATTGCCTGCGAAGACACCTCGCACCAGGCCATCACCTCGATGGTCGACGGCGAACGCAAGTTCGAGGTGATTGACGAGGAATGTGTCGGCTGTAATCTGTGCGTGGATGTCTGTCCGGTCGATAACTGCATCTCCATGGAACGGATTTCCGGGGTCGACCCGCGTACTGGTGTCGAGATCAATCCGGAATATGCCAACTGGACGCAGCATCCCAATAACCCGGCCTCAAAGGTGGCCGCCGAATAATCGGCGCCACCTTATCCGGCCGTAACCCTTCAGAAAGGTTGGACGGCATGGAAAAGGTAACTGGTTTCGGCGGACTGTTTTTTCGGGCAAAAGATCCGGGCTCGCTGGCTGAGTGGTACCAGACGCATCTCGGCGTGTCTGTGGTTCCAAGCGACTATGAAACCCAGCCGTGGCAGCAGGAAGCCGGCGCGACAGTGTTCGCGCCGTTCCCGCAGGACACCGGCTATATCGGCAAAGACCAGCAGATTTTGATGATCAACTTCCTCGTCCGCGATCTCGACGCCATGGTCGCGCAACTGGTAGCGGCGGACATCGAAGTTAAAGTCGATCCGGAAGCCTATCCGAACGGACGCTTTGCCCGGCTGCACGATCCGGAAGGCAATCCGGTGGAGTTGTGGCAACCGGTTTGATGGGCAATAAAACTGTGACTGCGCGGACAAAGGGGATCTACTTCAAGAAGTAGCCTCACCGGGCACTTCCGACACAGTCTTGAATGCCGCATGAAAATAGTCAGCGTCCGGGCCTGAAAGCTCCGCACCAAGTTCTTCTGCCCTGGAGTAGTGCCTTTGGAATCCCTCCGCGTCACGGTCGGCACCACAGGCAGCCGCCATGGCGGCGTGAGCAAAAGCCTGTTCCCAAATCGACCCACTTTCCCCGAAATAAGACAGGGCCTTATCCGCCAAAACGACTGACGCCCCTGCAACGCCGGCACGCGCCAAAGCCCAGGCAAACAAAAGGTCGGCATGGGCAACATTGCTGGGATTGCCAATTTCGTGCCAATGGTGCCTTGCGGTTGCCGCAAGCATCAAAAGCTGCGCGATATCTGTTGAGTTGAGGCCGGGCTGTTCGATCAGAGCCCAAGCAGCATCATTACATTTGGAAGCAACGCTTCTTTGTATATCCGAACCGCTTGGTTCAGCCCGATCCGACATTGTCCAGCTTCCGTAGTTATCAATCATGACAACACGTATTGCGCTGCTTTTTGTCTTGCAACCCTAAGCTGCTCTCAAACGTCGTGGAACGGCTCGATCTGGGAGTTTGCTACATGCAGCGCGAATGTCTCTTCTGGTCAATTCTTGCCTTCCCGCCTGCTACCGACCGCGGCTGTGACGCAGATCAATGACGGTCGAAATGGCGCGGTCTAAACGCTTGTCCGAGATGGCATCAACTGGTGAAAAATCATGGCCGACATACATCCCAATCTCAAACTTCTGATGCGGTTTAACCCCAATGATCCTGAGTCCTCCGCAGGCCTGTTTGCCGAGGACTTTGTCTGGCACTATTTCAATCCCAGACTGCCTGAAATTGAGGGCGACTATACTGGTTTCGCCGGGTTGAAGCGGTTTTTTCAGAAGATGGCGAAGAAGTCTGACGCCAGCTTCAAGGTCAATCCCGTTACCGCAATCCCCATCGGCAATGAGCTGCTTGTCTCGCATGTGCAGAACACAATGACACTCGAAGGCGGTCCGCTCGCCATCAACGCCGTCGTTGTCTGGCGTTTCGTTGACGGGCAGATTGCCGAAGCCTGGGACATCCCGGCCGTTCATGAAGTGGCGGCCAGCCCTGCGGATTTGTGACCGCATCGACGGAGAACCGGCCCCAATAAGGGCCGCTTCCTATGGCCTGATGTCAACACATCAGGCGGCAACCGCTCGTTTCCGTTTCCAACCCAGAAAACCAAGCATGCCGCAGCCGAAAGCCAGCAGCGGAAACGAAAATGGCAGTGGCACGGTCGCAACCGGCCCGTTGACCGTCAGGTCGAAGCTCTCGATGAACTGGTCCGAGCCAAATCCACCACGGGCTCCGGTAAATCCGAAATAGACTGAAGGTCCGAGGTCGAAAAGCGGAAGCAGTGCAGCAATCGTCGGTGCAGCGGGCTTGACGTTCGAATTGTTTATGAAAGCAGACAGTGTCTGACCATCATGTTCCACCCAGGCAGTGAATGTCTGCCCGGTGCCGAGCGGGACCGGCGATATTGCCTCTGCGATTTCTTCATTTTCGTTGGCGTTGCCGTCTTTGACGATGGCTATCTCGTTGAATGGATGGGGTAGCCCTCCAAAAAGATCGAACTCCACGGCATAGCTGGGCGAGATCGCTGCCGGATTGTTTCCGGGGCCACCATCGACGCCCATCGAACTACCGCCTGCGCCGATCGCCGATGCTCCGCGTGGGTCATTGTGGACGATGAAGGTCAAGCCATCCGCCGTTCCGTCCTGGCGAAACTGAAACGTTGCCTGGAAAGTTGAAGAACTGCTGATGGCGAAAGGCGTCGTAATAAATGCCGAGGTTGCGCCGGGAACAACACCGTCGTTTGGAAGGCCCGCGTTAAGTGACAGGACCAACTCCCCCGCCGGATTGATGAATGCGCCATCGTTCAATTGCATTGTCGATAGATCGACAGGACCGGCTATTGCAGCCTTGATCAGGAGAAATGGTGCGAAAAAGAGCGACTTTGAAAGATTCATTGCAACCTCTGAATATTGATTGATCCGAACAACCCGACAAACTGCAGTTGTGAAGCGAGAGGCGAATTTGCGATTGGCGACCATGCGCAACAGCAATCCTTGGCCGCGAAAGCCGTCGCCCCCAGCATGCCGGAACAAACAGCCCCGACCGCGGCAAACCGCCTTGGCATTTATGACTTTTTGGAATGCCCCCCGCTTTCCGATTGTTGTTATTTTATCGCCGGTTGCCCACTTCGGCGAGAATCTCAAATTGCGTACTATTTTTTTTATGCGACCCGTTTGGAGTCAAGCTCAGTGCGGCCGCAATTTGGAGAGAACCACAGAAAAAAATTGATGATTTTGTGAAAGGCTGCTCTGCCGGTATCGCGATATGCCACGTTGACCTGGTAGTCAGCCGGCGGGGAGGGTCTGTTTATGACACAAAGAGGCTCAGCCGGTGAAGGCACGCGAACACTCTGAACAAGCCTGCAATCAATTGGGCAGCGACGGGCTTCACTGTTCCAGACCAAACAATCCAAAATACGTTCTGCTCACATCACTACTTGCACAACACGATCCTGAAACCACAAGAGCGACGGATAGGCGGCGAGCCAGATCCAGAAGAAACGGTTCAGCCCGAACAGGCAGGCATTGGCGAAATGGAAGGCGGCGGCGAGGCATAGGGCGGCGATCAGTGCGGGTTGGCTCAAGAGCGAGAGCGGGAAGAACACTTCGAACAGGATGACCGACCATGAGGCGACCAGGCAGAGGGTCGGGCGGATTGCCAATCCCCTCAGGCCTTCGCTGACCGGGTAGGCGGAGAAGGCGAAGACGTCGCGCAAGGCGCGGCCGGTGCGCCATTCGGGGTTGACCAGCTTGACCCAGCCGGACACGAAATAGGACAGGGTCAGCTGGATCGCCAGATAGCCGAATGCGGCCTTCTGCAGGTAGGGCGTCGGCATGAGGTGGGCGAGCAGAAGGCACCACAGGATCAAGACGCTCATCTTGTCGCTGCCGCCATTATAGGGGCCTTCGAAGCGGTGCAGCATGATGAGGCTGATGAGCGCCAGCGCGCCGAGGCTCCAGACCGTCAGAACGCCTAACAGCAAGGCGAGACTGCAGACGAAACGCAGCCCGAACAGCCAGCGACCGTCAATGGGGCGGTAAAGATGCTCGGCGCTTTGCTGGATGAAGGCCCAGGCCAACAGCATCTCGGTTGCCCGCATGGCGGTCTCAAGCGTCATGGGGCGCATTCATCGAGGCGGCGGGGATCGGACAGATGGGTGATCTCGTGGACGAGGTCGCCGCCGTCGCGGTGCACGAAGACAAGGCGGAACTGGAGATAGGGCAGGCGGGACGCTGCCGGCAAAGTGGCGTCGATCTCGCTTTGCAGGCGCAGAAATATCTGCTCGGTGCTGTGTGGTGTCGGATTGAGTGTCAGCCGTTCGGCAAGGCTGACCATGTACAGCGCTTCGTTCCAATCGGGATTCCAGAACATCCGCTTGAGGATCGTCGCGACCGAAATGCGCGCGGGCCGGGGACGGAAATCCTGCCAGTGATCGCCGCTCTGGTCCGGGTTGGACAACAAACGCCATTGCACGCGCGGCGATGGTTCGACCGCCTTGAAGAACTTCCATGATGGGATCAGCCCCGGCAGCAGCAACATCAGGATTCGAAACATGATCGAAAGTCAGCTCCAGGGAATCGACAGGCCAATGGAACGTAGCGGAGACCGGCGGTATCGGGCAATCTTGAGCCAAGCGGTGCCGACGTCTACCCTGCCGGCTCATTCCATGCTCGGGAATCGACATGAACATCAC
>JAJFHT010000153.1 GCA_021775495.1 Hyphomicrobiales bacterium
TTTATGGCGGCGGACATATTGTTGAGAAAACGGGAAATGCCGAAAGCAGCATCGGCCATGTGACGGCCGTCTGCTATTCTCCGGCGCTCGGCAAACATATCGGCCTTGCTCTTGTCGCCAATGGCAAAGCGCGGATCGGAACCCGCGCCATGTTCTCCGATCCATTGCGCAAACGCCGCGGTGAAATCGACATCGTCAGCAATCATTTCTTCGACCCAGAAGGGAGCCGCATGCATGGTTGAGCCGGAATCCCCCCTCGCCCCTGTTTATCGGCCAGGTTCGTACGGAAACATAACCGATGGTGTCGGAGTAAATCTTCGAGAAATGCGGCCCGGGTCCATCGTCGAGGTGGCGTCATGGCCGGGCAAGACCGCTGCAATCCTGAAAGCCATCAAATCGGCAACGGCACTCTCTGTCGGCAGCGCGGCTGGTGCGGGCGCCGTTTCTGACACCAATAACGCATTCAACATCGCACCGGGCCGTTTCCTTGTTGTGACTCAGGCTGAAGGATTGTCAGAGAAACTGACTAGATCAATCGGCGAAGCAGCCGGCACCGTTGCCGATCTCAGTCATGGCCGTACCGCAATCAGGATTTCGGGCGCCAGATCGGAATGGTTGCTGGCCAAGTTTTTCGCCGTTGACTTTGCAGTACCTATTTTTTCTGTCGGTTCAGGCCTGTCCACCGTGCACCACGACATTTTTGCCGCTATCCAGCGGACCGGCGGCGACCAGTTTGACGTCTATGTCTTTCGCTCCTTTGCCCGCTCTTTCTTTACAGCCCTATGCTATGCGGCCGAAGAAGATGGATATGAAATCCAATAGGAATAATTTTCGTAATTTTAAATTTTCGATTGATTTTTTTCCTTTTCGTGAAATTATCGCTAGAAATTTCATTTCGATGAGCGTGTCATGAACATCGACAAAGGTCTGCCGGTCGGCACCGGGTCCGAAACCGGCGACACTGAGCAACAACTCAGTGTCGGATCCGATATCCGGGCTCTGCGCAAATCGCGAAAGTTGACGCTTGTCGAACTGACGGAACGTTTGAACCGCTCGCTGGGCTGGCTGAGCCAGGTCGAACGCGGCGCCAGCGAACCGTCGATCCAGGATCTGCGCCGAATTGCCCAGATCTTCGAAATCCCGATCAGCTTTTTCTTCCGTCATCACGATGTTCCCGAGCGTGAGCGCGGAGTTGTCGTTCGCGCTTCGGCCCGGGCCCAGATCGGCACACCCGAAGCAGGCCTCGTCGAAGAACTGCTGTCGCCGGATCTGTCCGGGGATTTCGAGATGATCAAATCAACATTTGCGCCCGGCGCGACCTGCGATCTGGTTGCCAAACGACCAACGCTGGAAGGCGGCTACATCGTTTCGGGAACGCTTGAACTGACGATCGGCGGAGAGCTGTTTGTTCTGTCTGAGGGCGACAGTTTCCAGTTTCAGAACCAATCACACTATTGGCACAACCCCAAAAAGCATCCGGCGGTAGCGATCTGGATCGTATCGCCTCCGGTCTATTAGCCGGTAACAGGGAGGATTTACCCATGGCGGATTTACCAACCCACACACGCGTGGTCATCATCGGAGGCGGCGCGGTTGGCGCGTCCGCACTCTACCATCTGGCCAAAGCCGGCTGGACCGACTGTCTTCTGCTTGAAAAAAACGAACTGACATCGGGATCAACCTGGCATGCCGCCGGCAATGTTCCGACATTTTCGGCTTCCTGGTCGGTGATGAACATGCAGCGCTACTCGACCGAGCTTTATCGCGGGCTCGGCGAGGAAGTCGATTATCCGATGAACTATCACGTCACAGGTTCCGTTCGCCTGGCACATGGCCTTGAACGCATGATGGAGTTCGAGCGGGTCAGAAGCATGGGCCGCTATCAGGGAATGGACATCGAAATCCTCAACCTCGAGGACATCAAACAACGGTATCCATTCATTGAAACCCATGATCTGGCCGGCGGCCTGTATGACCCATATGACGGTGATATCGATCCGGCACAGCTTACCCAGGCGCTGTCCAAAGGCGCGCGCGACATGGGCGCAAAGATCGTACGGTTCTGCCCGGTCACCGGTATCCGCCGTGAAAACGACGAATGGGTGATCGAGACGGAAAAGGGCGAAGTTCGCTGCGAGTATGTGGTCAACGCCGCAGGCTACCGCGCTCAGGAAGTCGGAAAGATGTTCGGTCGTTTCGTTCCGATGATGACCATGAGTCATCAATACATGCTGACCGACGAAATCCCGGAGTTGGAAGCATGGTCGGCTGAAACAGGGCAGAAACTGCCGCTGCTGCGCGACGTCGATTCGTCCTACTATCTTCGCCAGGAAAAAGCCGGCCTCAATCTCGGCCCATATGAACGCAATTGCCGCGGTCACTGGATGACGGCGGATGACCCGATGCCGGAAGATTTTTCCTTCCAGCTCTATCCCGACGACCTGGAACGGCTCGAATGGTATATTGAGGACGCCATGGCCCGCGTCCCGTTGCTGGGAACCGCCGGCGTCAACAAGGTGATCAATGGGCCGATCCCTTACACACCGGATGGAAATCCGCTGATCGGGCCGATGCCCGGCATGCCCAATGCGTTCGAGGCCTGCGTTTTCACTTTCGGTATTGCCCAGTCCGGCGGCGCCGGCAAAGTGCTGGCCGAGTGGGTGACCGAAGGTGAAACCGAATGGGACATGTGGTCCTGCGACCCGCGCCGTTTCACAGATTTCTGCGACCAGGACTACTGCAATCGCAAGGGCATGGAGGTCTATGGACACGAATACGCCATGCACTTTCCCCGGCACGAATGGCCGGAAGCGCGCAACAAGAAATGTTCGCCACTACATGATCGTCTTGCCGGGTTGGGCGCCCAGTTCGGTGCCTATAATGGCTGGGAACGCGCCAACTGGTTTGCCCGCGACGGCGATGATGCATCTGAGGAATCAACACAGACCTGGAATCGCGCCGGGCCCTGGCAGGATCGCATTCGCGAGGAATGTCTGGCTGTGCGGGACGCCGCAGGAGTGCTGGATCTTCCCGGATTCTCGCAATTCAACCTGGAAGGACCGGGCGCAGCCGAGTGGCTTCGTGGTCAGGTTACCGGTGGCATCCCGAAAGTCGGCCGCATCAGTCTGATCTATCTGGCTGACAGCCGGGGCCGGATCGCCACCGAGATGTCGGTGGTGCGTCACGACGAAGACAAGATGAGCCTGATCACCGCCGCCGCAGCACAATCCCACGATTTCGATCTGTTGAAATCACGGATGCCGGCAAATGCATCGTTTACGCTTGTCGACCACACCGACGACTACACGACGCTCATTGTTGCCGGTCCGAAAAGCCGCGATATTCTGGCGGCCATCTGCAAGGCCGACCTGGGCCAACCCTGGCTGACCCATCAGACGAGCCATATCGCCGGTAAATGGGTCAATCTGATCAGGGTTTCCTTCGCCGGAGAACTCGGTTGGGAAATTCACTCGGCCATTGCCGACATGCCGGACATTTTCGATGCGCTGTGGCAGGCGGGTGAGCCCCATGGCCTCAAGCCATTCGGCATGTATGCCCTCGACAGCCTTCGTCTGGAAAAAGGTTACCGGACCTGGAAAGGTGATCTGTCCAGTGACTATTCCCTGCTTGAGGGCGGAATGGAACGGTTCATCCGTTTCGACAAACCCCAGGACTTTCCCGGCAAGGCCGCGCTGCTCAGCGAAAAACAGCGTGGATCGACGAAACGGTTTGTCACGATGCTGGTCGAAGCAGGCGATCATGATGCACCCTATATGTCGACGGTCTGGCACGGTGATGAGGTTATCGGCGAAACCACTTCTGGCGGCTGGGGCCATCGCATCGACAAGTCGATCGCCCTCGGCATGGTCCGGACGGACCTCGCCGAAACAGGAACCGAACTTGAAATCGAAATTTTCGGTAACCGCTGCAAGGCCGTGGTTCAGCCGGATCGGCCCCTGTGGGATCCGGAAAACGAAAGGCTGCGGGCATGACACTTCCAACCAAAGCAAGTGCGATCATCATCGGTGGCGGCGTATCCGGCGCCTCCGTCGCCTATCATCTTGCCAAACTTGGCTGGACGGATGTGATCCTACTGGAGCGCAAGCAGCTCACCAGCGGCACCACCTGGCATGCTGCCGGTCTGATTGCACAGCTCCGGGCTACCGCCAACATGACCCGGCTGGCCAAATACAGCCAGGAGCTCTATGGCCGGCTTGAAGAGGAGACCGGCATTGCTACCGGTCTAAGGCGTTGTGGATCAATGACCGTGGCTCTGAACGAAGAGCGGCATGAGGAAATCCTGCGCGGAGCGTCAATGGCAAGGGTATTCGGTGTAGAAATCGAGGAGATCTCCCCCTCCGAAGTCAAGGACCGTTACCCCTACCTGAATATCGACGACGTTGCCGGTGCGGTCTGGCTGCCAAAAGACGGTCAGGGAGATCCGTCCAACATCACCCACGCACTCGCCAGGGGCGCCCGGAAAAACGGCGTCGGGATTTTCGAGAACACCAAGGTATCGGCAATTCATACTTCCGACGGGCATATCACCGGCGTGACCGCCGAAAAGGATGGTGAAATCACCCGGATCGATTGCGAACATGTCGTCAATTGCGCCGGCATGTGGGGCCGCGATGTCGGCCATATGGCCGGTGCGGCGGTGCCGTTGCATGCCTGTGAGCACTTCTACATCGTTACCGAAGGCATTCCGGACCTGCCGCAGCTCCCGGTTCTGCGGGTGCCGGACGAATGCGCATATTATAAGGAAGACGCCGGTAAAATCCTGCTTGGCGCCTTTGAGCCCAATGCAAAACCCTGGGGTATGGACGGCATCCCGGAAGATTTCTGCTTCGATCAATTGCCGGAGGATTTCGACCATTTCGAGCCGATCCTCGAAAAAGCCGTCAACCGCTTCCCGCTTCTGGCAGAAACCGGCATCCATACCTTCTTTAACGGCCCAGAGAGTTTCACCCCGGATGACCGGTATTTCCTTGGCGAAACGCCGGAAGTCCGGAACTTCTGGGTCGCCTGCGGTTACAACTCTGTCGGCATTCAGTCATCGGGTGGTGCGGGCATGGCTCTTGCCCAGTGGATGCATGACGGCGAACCGCCCTTCGACCTGTGGGATGTCGACATCCGCCGAATGCAGCCATTTCAGGTCAACCGGTCATACCTCTACGACCGTTCGACAGAAGCGCTTGGTCTGCTCTATGCCGATCACTTCCCCTACCGGCAGATGGAAACGGCCCGCAATATCCGCCGCTCGCCACTGCACGAACATCTGAAAACCCGGGGTGCCGTCTTTGGTGAGGTCGCCGGCTGGGAACGCCCGAATTGGTTTGCCAGGGACGGACAAACACCGGCCTATGAATATTCCTGGAAACGGCAGAACTGGTTCGACAACGCTCGCGCGGAACATATGGCCGTGCGCGAAGCCGCCGGCCTGTTCGACATGACGTCTTTCGGTAAGATCAGAGTTGAGGGCCGCGATGCGATGGCATTTTTGCAGCACGTTTGCGGCAACCAGATGGATGTTCCTGTCGGGCGTATCGTATACACTCAGATGCTGAACGAGCGTGGTGGCATCGAAAGCGACCTGACAGTTACGCGCCTGTCCGAAACAGCGTATATTCTCATCGTGCCCGCCGCTACGACGCGGCGGGATATGGCGTGGCTCCGACGCCATCTTGACCCGTTGCTCCATGTCACCATCACCGACATGACAGCGGCGGAATCGGTGTTGTGCCTGATGGGCCCGAATTCCCGGAACATTCTCAATGCCTGTTCACCGAACGATTTTTCAAATGACCATCATCCATTTGGCACGATGCGAGAGATCGAAATCGGCATGGGCCTCGCACGGGCGCACCGGGTGACCTATGTCGGCGAACTTGGCTGGGAGATCTATGCGTCGACCGATCAGGCAGCGCATGTGTTCGAGGCCATCGAGGAAGCGGGGAAATCCCACGGCCTTGCACTTGCCGGTCTGCATACTCTGGATTCCTGCCGGATCGAGAAAGCTTTCCGCCATTTCGGACATGACATTACCGATGAAGACCACGTTCTTGAAGCCGGTCTTGGATTTGCCGTGAAACCCGACAAGGGCAATTTTGTCGGGCGCGATGCCGTGCTTGCTAAGAAAGAAACCGGGCTGGAACGGCGTCTTGTGCAGTTCCGGCTGAACGATCCAGAACCGCTGCTTTTTCACAACGAACCGATCCTTCGAAACGGTGAATTCGTCAGCTATCTCTCCTCCGGCAATTACGGCCACGCGCTCGGGGCGGCAATCGGGCTTGGCTATGTGCCCTGCGCCGGAGAAACGGCCAAGGATGTCCTGGCATCTTCCTACGAGATCGAGATTGCAGGCGTGCGGGTCGGCGCGGAGGCGTCCCTCCGCCCACTTTACGATCCAGCCGCGGAGCGCGTGAAAGTGTAGGCCAAGCGAAAAACAGCACTGTTTAACGCAAATTGCATACAATTTTGCCAGAATCGGTGAAATTGGCGATACTCGTCGAAGCGGCCTTTCCGATTCGCACAATGCGTTAATCAGCACAGCGCTCTCAAGAGCCAAGGCTGGGGACAGGTCAGACAAGCAGGACATCTGACAATGAACCCGGGCGGGCAGGCAGGGATTGCATCAGGGGGTACGGCCGGCGGACCTCCGACCGCAGCGACATCAAGTGCCTATCTTGTTCTGTTGGTGCTCGGCGGGGTCAATCTGTTCAATCTGATGGACAGGATCCTGTTTTCCATAATGCTGGAACCGATCAAGCTGGAGCTTGGATTTTCCGACACGCAGATGGGACTTCTGGGCGGGCTGGCCTTCTCCCTGTTCTACGGGGTATTCGGATTGTTGATCGGCCGGCTTGCCGACACACGCAACCGTATACAGATCATTGTCCTTGCGCTTGTTCTGTGGAGCGCCGCATCTGCGGCCAGTGGCCTTGCACGCAATTTTGTTCAGATGTTCCTGGCGCGGGCGGCGACCGGGGTCGGCGAATCCGGCTGCGTTCCCGCTGCGCATTCGCTGATCGGCGACTATTTTCCGCCCAATCGCAGATCTCTGGCCGTTTCCATCTTCACCGGCACGGGAACCCTCGGAACCGTGGTTGGACTGGTCCTCGGCAGTATGATGGTCGAAACCGTCGGATGGCGCATGACATTCGTCTATTTCGGAGCCGCCGGAATCGTCTTTGCACCAATGGCCATGCTGATGTTGCGCGAGCCGCCAAGAGGCCGGTTTGACGCATCCCCCGGGGTCCAGCCTGACTGGCGGGGCGCTGTCAGAATGTTGCTGAAAAGACGAACTGTCCGACGTCTGCTTCTTGGTCTTCCGCTGTTGTTCGTTATCGTTGGTGTGGCAACCTGGATTCCGGCGTTTTTCCAACGTGTCCACGGAGTTTCTACCGCCGAATTCGGACAGACAGGCGGCGCCGGGCTTGGGCTGGGAATCCTGTTTGGGACATTTGCCGGCGGCTTTATCGCCAACGCGCTGATCGCAAGAAACCGGCTTTGGGAGTTCTGGTGGCCGGCCTTGACCTGCCTGGTTTCCGCACCCCTGCTGGCGCTTGTCTATGCGAGCAGCGATCTCAACATGGCTTATGTCGCCGTTACAGCCGCCTTCTTTGTCGCCGCCAGCGGATTTGGACCGGGCATGGCCTGCATGCAGGTCGTCGCCGAACCACCGGTGCGTGGCACGCTGGTCGCCATGATGGTGTTCGCAACCTCGCTGATCTCATACGGGGCGGCGCCCGCTCTGATCGGCATTCTGAGCGATGTCCTGATCGCCGGAGGAGCCGACGAAGCCGGTGGTGGCTCTCTACGAACCGCTCTCATGTCGGCACTGGTTCTGCCGGTTCTTGCCGGCGTCGTGTTCTTTGCCGCAGCGCGCTCAGCCACCGAGGACGCGGTCAACTGACAGTCATCATAGTTGGCTGATATGTGCCGGACACTCCGGAAAACCGGCCAGCTCGATCCCGAACCATTTCAACGATGTCCGCAGCCCTCAAAGAAGGATTTCTTGGCATAATCTGCCGCCTGACCTGACGTCGCTTCGCCGGATTCTACCAACATCCAACCCGAGGTGATTGTGTTGTCGAACAGGACAGAGAGCCATGATGTGGGTAGGTCCGATCTGATTTCGCCAGCATGCTTCGCCTGATTGAGAACATACTGCATTTCCTGATCCATCCTGGCTTCGATGGATTTCACCTCGTCATCGCCTTCAACGTAAGACCATAGGTTGACGAGGAAGCAAAACCTGTCGGCCATCGGCATCAACACGTCGATAATTTTCCCGATCAGCGCCTTCCCCCTCAGATGCTCATAGGGTGCTAGCGCCCGATCGGTTTCTTCCAGACAAATCAACGCCAGTTTTCGTATCAGCGCCTCGCGCGTTTCGAAATGGCGGTAGAGCGTCGCACGCCCAACACCGGCCTTTTGGGCGATTTCGGACATGCCTGCAGCCGGGTTGGTCAGCAGCACGCTGATCCCCGCTTCAATGATGGCGTCCTCCGATTGGATTATTCTCCGATCTTTTTTTTGAGACATTGTTGTTTCATATCTTGAACAGATGTACAGGACACATATGTCTCATAAATCGGCGGGCAAGGCTATGCCCGATCCAATATCCACCATGAGTTTGCCCAATGTCCCTCCTCACCGATCTGTTTTTCATCCTGATACGCGCTTCACAACATGCCTGCGCCGATGACTGGCAACAGTGGAAAGTCGCCATTCCCGCGGCCACGGCACCTGAACAACGCTGCGTGTAGATCATGGCATCTTCGAACATAAACCCGACTGAAAACCCGGAGTCGTCTTCCGGCAACTCCGGAGTTGTCGGAGCGGCAAATCTGCCCGAAACGGACAAATCCGGTCGACGCTGGCCCTGGATCATTTTGTCGCTGGTTGCGCTGGGCTTTGTTCTCTATCTTCTGAGCGTCACGGAAGACACTGTTGACGTTTCCGAAACCGCAGAGCCACCTCCTCTTCAGCTTGTCTCGATAGAAAATGTCGTCGTTGGAGCGCAAACTGTCGAAGTGCGCGTGTTTGGAGAGGTTCGTCCGAGATGGTCCGCGGAACTGACAAGCGCCGTTTCCGGCCGGGTGACAAAAGTGTTTGCCAACGCCCTTGCCGGCGAACCGGTTGAGACCGGCTCTCCACTCGTCGAAATCGAAAACAGTCGTTTCATCGCCGAACTAGCTGCTGCGGAACTCGCCCTGAAAGAGGCTGAGTTGACATTGTGGCAGGCCGAAAACGCCGCATTGCTGGCTCGAAGGGAATTCGAGCGCAATCGGCAAAAGCCGCCCAATGATCTGGCTCTCAAGCTTCCGCAGCTGGAAATTGCCAAATCCTCTGTTGCCTCTGCCGTAGCGCGCATTTCAGCAGCCAGGCGGCAATTGGAGGACACAACGATTGTTGCGCCCTTTTCCGCGTTTGTGACCGAACGATTCGTCAGTCCCGGACAATCAGTCTCTGTTGGCGACCGACTGTTGAAGCTCGCGGACAAATCGAAGTTTGAATTGGTCGCTGAATTGAGCCGGAACAATTGGAAGCTGGCCAGCAAACCACTTGCGGGCAAATCTGCGGCGGTCCTCAACCAGGACGGCAAGAAAATCGCCCGAGCCAAAATTCGCAGAGGTGGCGGATTCCTGGATGAAACCACGAGACAGCACAAAGTCTTTCTGGAAATTGAAAACCCAGCGACAGATGATGTGCTTTCCGGGGATTTTGTCACAATTCTCCTGCCCGGTGTTACCGTCCCTGCTGCTCTGGATCTCCCTGAATCGGCACTTACACAGGAGGGATATGTCTGGCATCTCGATGCTGAAGACCGGTTGCGGCGCCTTGAACCAACCGTCCTTTATCGGCGACAGGATCGCGTCATTGTGGAAGCGCCACAAGACAAGCAACAGTGGCGAATTGCAGTCACCCCGCTGGTTTCCTTTCTACCGGGTCAGAAAGTTCAGGCCCGGATTGCGGAGAATTAGACCATGCATTTCCTGACTGGCTGGTTCATTCGCAATCCGGTGGCCGCAAATCTCCTGATGGCGCTTGTGCTCTTCCTCGGTGTCATGACCTTACTGACAATTCGAATTGAAGGGTTCCCGCGAATTCCGCCGGAAAGCGTCAACATCTCCACCACTTACGTTGGCGCCTCAACCGCCCAAGTGGATGAACTGGTCACACAGAAGATCGAGAAGGCACTCGAGGGGATCGACGGCGTTCGCAGCGTATCGTCACGATCAAACGACGAATTCTCTATTGTTTCCGTTCGCCGCGCGGGCGGCCAGGACCTTCAAAAACTGCTCGATAGAGTCCGATTGAAGATCGATGGGATTGCCGATTTTCCCGCTGCGGCGCAGCGCCCGGTCATCACCGATGGCGGCTTTGACTTCCCGGCATTGTATTTGAACCTTCATGGTCAGACCGATCCGGCCACGCTTCAAAAGCTCGCCGAGCGGCTTCGCGAAGAGCTTTTGTCTCGGCCTGAATTGTCGAGGATGAATGTCTGGGGTCTGTTCGACCGGGAGATGATGATCGAAATCGAACCCCAGATCCTCCAAAGGTTCAATCTCACAGTCTCGGATATTGTTGAAAAAATTCGTGCCAGCTCCCTGAACTATCAATCGGGAACACTCAAAACCGCAGGGGGAACGATCCGGCTGCGCGCTGACAAAAGAGCCAAATTCGCAACTGAATATGCCAGCATTCCAATAGTTGAGCGCAGCAACGGCACTTCGGTTCTGCTGCGGGACATCTCGACGGTCAAGGATACGTTCAAGGAGGGTGATTACCTGTTTCGGTTCAATGGTGAACCGACAACCGGAATGGAAGTGCTGATAGGACGGAAGGAAAATCTTCTTCGCGTTTCACAAGTCGTGCATGAGGTTGTGGCATCCTTCGAAAAACAGCTGCCACCCAATGTCGAAATCACCATTTGGGGAGACAGTTCCAGCTATATTGCCGATCGTCTCCAGCTTTTGAGTGATAACGGCATCCAGGGATTGCTGCTGGTTGTGCTCGTTCTGTCGATGTTTCTCAACGTTCGATTGGCCTTCTGGGTCGCCATGGGCATTCCGATATCGATCATGGGCGCGCTTGCTGTCGCCGGATCAAAGTGGGTCGACTATTCACTGAACGACGTCACGACATTTGGCCTGATTATCGTCCTGGGAATTCTGGTCGATGATGCGGTGGTGGTTGGTGAGAGCGTTTATGAAGAGCGGCGTTCCAACCCGGACCCGATCAACGGGACCGAGGTAGGCGTTCACAAAGTCGCTGTCGCGACCGTGTTTGGTGTATTGACCACCATTGCGGCGTTTTTCCCCATGCTGCTTCTCGACAATCCGCTCGGGAAGGTTCTCGCCGGATTTTCCGGGATTGTGATCCTCGCACTCATTTTTTCTCTCATAGAAAGCAAGTTCATTTTGCCGGCGCATCTGGCGCGTACCGATATCGAGCAACCTCCCCGATACCTGCTGTCGCGGCTCTGGGCGAAAGTACAATGGGGTTGTCGAGGCGGTTTGAGTTGGTTTCAAAACGTGATTTACGCTCCATTGCTTCGAACAACGGTGCGGCATCGTTATGCGGCCGTTATCCTGTTTGCCGCCGCAGGCACACTGGGCTTGGGATTGATCGGTCAGGGCAAGATCAAAACCGTTTTCTTTCCCGAAGTGCCTGGTCAGATAATCACCGTCAATCTGGAGATGGATGCCCGTGCCCCCTTCCAACTGACCAGGGCCAACCTCGAACGCATCCGTGTGATCGGATCGGAACTGAACGAGCAGGTCAAACGTCAACACTCCCTCGACGCAGCACCAATCCGCTCGATGTTTCTGCTGATATCGGATGCCGGTTCGGCTCAGCTTTATGCCGAATTGACACCCGTTTCCGAGCGGCCCGCCGTCGGCGTTCTCGATGTTCTGGAACAGTGGCGGCAGCGAACCGGGAAAGTTGAAGGCGCAACGCAGCTTCAATTTACCGGATCAGAGGAACTCGGGGGAGGTTTTCAGCTGCAACTGTTCTCAAAAGACCCACAGTTGCTCAAGCTGGCAAGCAAGGAGCTCCATGCATTTCTTGCCCGGTTCGAGGGAGTAAGCAATATTCGTGACACGCTGTCCCCAGGGCAGCCGGAACTGGAAATTCGGGTCAAGCCGGAAGCCCGCAATCTTGGCTTCGACACGGCCACCCTGGCATCACAGATTGGCAATTCTTTCGGTGGCGCCGAAGTTCAAAAGATAAGACGAGCCGGTTCGGAATTGCGGGTGGTGGTTCAAAATTCCGGATCGTCCCGTGATACAATAGATGACCTGCTGCAATCTCAAATACGCAGCAAATCCGGTCAATGGATAGCTTTTCAATCAGTGGCGGAAGTCAGGGGAGGATATGTCTCGGGTATCGTCCATCGTGAGAACGGTAAACTGGTCAACACGATCGCTGCGTCAATCAACCGGGCAATCGTCGCGCCGGAGGAACTGGGACAGGCAGTATTTGAAGAACTGGTGCCCGAATTGGCGGCCAAATATCCGAGCGTTTTAGTCAAAAAGGCCGGAGAGCTGGAGGAAATCGGCGAGATTAAGGGCGGAATGAAGCGGGCGCTCCTGCTGGCGGCCGTATTGATTTATGTCCTCATGGCAATACCCTTGAAGTCTTACTGGCAACCATTTGTGATCATGGCAATTGTGCCGTTTGGATTTATCGGCGCGGCGCTTGGGCACCTGATTATGGATCTGCCGCTTTCCGTTTTGTCGTTTTTTGGCATGCTTGCCCTTACTGGCGTCGTCATCAATGACAGTCTGGTCCTGATTACTCGATACAATCAGGAGCGCGAAGACGGGCAAGCCGTTTCAAGTGCACTGCAGCGCGCCGGCATGGGCCGGTTCCGCGCCATCTTCCTGACGACAGCAACAACGGTCATCGGACTGCTCCCGCTTTTGACAGAGACATCCGAACAGGCTCAGTACCTGATCCCTGCCGCAGTATCGCTGGCTTACGGTGAATTGTTTTCGACTGCCTTGATGTTACTTCTGGTCCCGGCTCTGATCGCAATCGCAGAGGATGTGAAGTCGTTGCTTCAGGGCTCAACTTCGGGAGCACAGGCCGTTGCTGGCGGGTGAACCCCTCACGATCGCAACCCTGCTGAGAAAATTTCTACGCCGCATCAGCCTGACGTGGGTTCTCACCCTGTGCGAAACGGCGCTAATGGTGCTTATTCCATTGTTCATCGGCTTGGCAATTGACGGACTGCTGAACCAGGAATTCAACGCCCTTTATCAACTTGGCCTTGTCTTCGCCGGATTGATTGCCGTCAGTGTCGTCAGACGGATTTATGACACACGGGTGTATGGAACGATCCGGGTCGAACTTGGAAAAGAACTGATCGCGATATCCGATCGCGTCTCGATTTCCCGGCAAAACGCCAGGCTGGATATGGGCCGCGAACTGGTCGATTTTCTCGAAGAAGAAGTCCCCGCCCTGATGAATTCGGCCGTTCAGCTGGTCGTTTCGCTCATTATTCTTTTCCTGTTTCATCCGATGCTGGCTTACGCGGCATTGGGTAGTGCTGCCGTGATTGTAGGCACATATTCGATGTTTCATGGCCGTTTCTACCGCCTCAACGCCGACCACAATCACCAAACCGAAAAACAGGTCCACATCCTCGAAACAAAATCGCCAGGCGAAATTCTGGGCCACCTCCGCAAACTGCGCGGCATTGAGATCAAGCTCTCAGACACGGAAGCCTATGTCTATGGGGCGATTTTTACCGCGATGACGGGATTCCTGATTTTCAACCTCTGGTTCGCCGCAACGAACCTCGCAACAACGGCAGGAACCATTTTCGCGATCATCAGCTATTCCTGGGAATTCGTGGAATCGGCCCTAGTGCTGCCGGCGACACTGCAGGGATGGTCGAGGCTTTCCGAAATCATGGTGCGGATCAACAAAACCGAATAGGCAGAATGGGCCGGCACAATCTGTTGAAAATCTAATCCAGATTGGCGTTCACCCCCATTCCCCTTTCCCTCGCCTCCGCTGTTACATGGCCGGCGCAGGCCAGGTCCTGGGCAATGACACCGAGTGACCGATACAGCGTGATCTCCTCATCATTGCCTCTTCCCGCAACCGAGCCAGACAAAACCTCGCCGATCTCGCCGCGGACATGGGTTTCCTCGATCAGTCCTTCCTTGATGGCATCGACCACCTCCCCTGCCTGGGCGAACATCGAGGCGCGGGAATCGGCATAGATGCGGGAGCGCAGGACCAGCGCGCTATCGATCTCGCGCTTCGACGGAATTGATGCCCCGACGATGTTCAGATGCGTACCGGGCGATACCATTTCGCCAAACAGCACCGGGTCGGGAGACGCCGTTGCCGTGCAGACAATATCGGCATCCTTCACTGCACCGGCAACATCGGTGCCACCGTTTATGTCCAGGTCTGGAAACCGTTTCTGTGCGGCATCAACGAACGCCGAGACCTTTGGCGCACGTCGCCCGACGACGCGCACCTGCCGGACCGGCCGCACGGTGACCATGGCTTCCAGATGGTGTTCGGCCTGTTCTCCGTTGCCAACAATGGTCAGCACCGAGGCATTGGCCCGGGCCAGTTCCCGCGTGGCAACGGCACTGGCGGCAGCGGTCCGGATTGCGGTAAGCAGTCCGGCATTCATGATCGATACCACCGATCCGTGCTCGGCCTCGAACAGAACCATCGCCCCTTGATGGCTTGAATATCCGTGATCGGGATTGCCCGGAAACAGACTGACGAGTTTGATTCCGTAACAGGCCGGATCAGACAGCCCGCCGGGCATCATGCCAAAATAGTTCGGTCCGCCGACCGGCATGATGGAACGCAACGGCATTTCCGTCTTGCCGGAAGAAACCGCTTTCATCGCCGCTGCCACGCACTCGATCGCCGTTTCTATTGGCAGAAGCGCGGCAACATCTTCATTCGACAATACAATCATCGCAGGGGCCCTCATATTGTCTCCCATACAGAGAGAAAACATCAGAAGCGAACCTATCGCCGAACGGCCCCCGGTGTCACGTCGAAGCAAGATATGCGCTGTGCAATATCTCCGGTTTGCTCTGCAGTTCGATCGGTGCTCCCGAAAACCGCAGCCGTCCCTGGTTCAGCACATAACAATGGTCTGACACAGCAAGCGCAATATGAGTAAATTGCTCGATCAACAAAATGCCGATCCCACGGGATTTCAACTGCTGCAGCACCGCCATAAGACGATCGATCACGATCGGTGCCAATCCAAGTGACATTTCATCGACCAGCAGAAACTTCGGGCCGCAAATGAGCGCCTGAGCCAAAGCAACCATGTGCTGTTGGCCACCGGAAAGTGACCCCGCAGGTTGCCGGCCAAGCGGGCGAAGTTCCGGAAACACTCCGTAGGCGTCTTCTCGGGCCTGCAACAGTGCGGAATTGCCGTGCATCGAGCCAGCCGCACGCAGATTGTCATCGACATTCAGTTTCGTTAGGATCTGGTGACCCTCGGGAACCGCAGCGACACCCAATCCGCGAATCTGGTCGGGCGTCTTCAATGTCAAATCGACATCGCCGAGCGACACCGTACCGCCTGATTTCGGCATCATTCCAACCGCGGCCAGAACCAGTTCGCTCTTGCCGGCGCCGTTGGGTCCAAGAACGGAAACGATCGTCCCTGGCTCGACATGCAATGAGACATCCCGGACAACGGTTCGGCTGGCAGATTGGACCGTCAATCCTACAAAGGACAAAGCGCCTTGTGACATCATTGACCAGGCCCTTGCCCGAGATAGGCGGCCTGAACCATCTTGTCCCGAAGCACTGTTTCGGTTGGCCCGAACGCGATGAGCTTGCCGAAATCAAGTACAATCGTCTTCGAACAGGTGGCGCGTATGAGGTCGACATCGTGGTCGATCAAAAGGACCTGCGCGCCGAAACTGGAACGGATGTCGGTGATGATCGTTCGCAACGCTTCGGCCTCGGTTTCGCCCAATCCCCCGCCAGGCTCATCCAAAAGCACAATGCGCGGAGAGTTCACGAGACATCGGGCAATTTCCGTCATGCGTTGCTGTTGGGAGTTTAGGTCGCCTCCTTTTGTATTGCGCAGACGCGAAAGGCCAACAAACTCCAACGCCCTTCCGATAGCCGCGTCTTTCTCTGCATTCGGACTGCTGCAGTGATCGAGCCCGACTCTGACCAGGTTCTCCACGCTCAATTCGGCAGCCGTCTGGAGTTTCTGAAAAGATCTGGAAAGGCCCCACCTGGCCCTTCGAAACGGGGTCAGTGTCAACAGGTTCAGCCCGTCCACGTCCACCGAACCGGCTTCCGGACGAACAAATCCGGACAGGACGTTTATCAAGGTCGTCTTGCCGGCTCCATTCGGGCCGATGATCCCGATGACGTCATCGGATATTTCCGCCGTGATCGAATCCAGCGCCACAACGCCACCAAACCGTACAGTAATATCTGATATCCTGATCACGTGGCGCTCCGACGAAATGCAGAAGCCGACAGAATCTGTCCCGCGATACCCTGCGGGGCGGTTATGATCGCGTGCAACAGGGCCGCGCCAAACAGGATCAAAGCAAGATCGGCATCGAGACCGAAATCATTGAGCACCGCCGGCACGACCCGGTACAAAATCCCGGCAATCACCGCACCCGCCCAGTGCCCTGCCCCGCCGACGATCGCCAGGGCGAACAGCAGGATCGACTCCCCTGCCGGAAACGATTTTGAATCCAGCAGCCTCAATGCCCCGGCCAGTAGCGCACCGGCAGTCCCGGCCAAAAATCCAGACAGAGTAAAGGCCCACACCTTGAAGAGGGTGACGTCGACACCCGCTGCCATGGCGTTGGCCTCAGACTGGCGGATCAAAGCCCAGCCCCGCCCGGCTTTGCCACGCTCATGCAAAAACACCAGAACCATGCACAGCGCGGTGACGGCGACGCAATAACTCAGATAGGCGGCATCGCTCCTCGCCAGGAAGGGTCGGCGCATCTCGCCTGGAGATTGCATGGCCACACCGAGGAAACCCGATCCCCCATTTGGAAACTGAAACGCGGTGAACAGGATCTGGAACGCGCCGGCCGCCATCAGCGTCACAAGGGCCAGATAGAGTCCCCGCATGCGCATCGCCGGCAGTGACAACAGCATTCCAACAATTGCAGTGATCGCGGCGCTGGCCAGCAGGCTGAGTTCAAACGGCAGGGTGGTTGCATAGTTGAGCCGCAACATGACCCACCCGCCAACGCCAACCAGCGCGATCTGAGCAAGATTGACCAGGCCAAGCTGCGCATAGACCAGCGAGGCACCTCGTGCGGCGAGCGCGAATATCACGGCCGAAGTGAACACCTTCAGCCAAATGGCCCCGGCGATAGCCGGCAGGACGAAAACGCAAAACAGAAAGAACACCGTAGCTGTGACGAAACGGCGATGGAAAGAAATCCGGAGGGCCATGTGCCTCAGTCCTCCGTTACAAAGGTAAGTTGTTGCCGGCGCTGCATCCACAGGATCACCAATGCGGCAATGACAAAGGGAGCCATCGCACGCAGTGGAGCAAGCGGTTTAACAAGCGTCAGCATGGCTTCCGACACGCCGATCAACAGCCCGCCAACCAACGTTGCGGGCAATGATTGCAGCCGCCCGCAAATGGCCGCCGCAATGGCCGGTATCACCATGAATGTGATGACGGTCGGATCGAGGCGTACCAGGTCGCCAAACATAAGGCCGGTGAATCCAGCAAGGCCGCCCGAAATCGCCCATCCAATGGTTTCGATTCTGACGATCGGAATTCCAATCATCGCCGCGATATCGCGGTTGTCGGCAAGCGCGCGCATATGCAGGCCAACCCGGGTCTTCTCGAGATAGACCACCATGCCCACAACGACAGCAAGGCTGGCCGCGAATGCGATCATTCGGGTCATTGTGACGCGAACACCGAGCAGACGAATGCCTATCTTGTCGGTCGGCAGGACAAGTTTTCGTGCGGCATCGTCCCAAAGAAAACTGACGGCACCCAATATGATCAAGGCAAATCCAAGCGTCGCGACGGCCTTGACCACCGGTTCCCGCCAAGCAAGGCCGGGCGCAATGAACCAGCCAAACAGCAGCGAAAGGGCTACCCCGGTTAGTATGGCGGCGATCCAGGCGGCCGGCCCGGGCAATCCCCACGCCATCACCTGCCAGCAGAACATCGCGCTGGCAGCGGCAATGGCGCCATAGGCAAAATTCAGGAACCCGGTAGCACGACGCAAAACCACCAAGCCAATGCCGCCGAGCGCATAAAGGGAGCCAACCGCCAAACCGGATATCAAAAACAAACCATAGATTTTCATGACGATCCACTACCCCGCGCAAATCGATCGGTTACGCCGAGCTCAATCGATGAGATTGAGCGCACGTTCCTGCTGCCTGATCGCATCGAGATAGCTTGATTCAATGTCGTAACACGCGCGCACGACCTCGAAGCGGCCGCCTTTATAGACCACCATACGGCCTGCATGATTGGGCATGTGCCGGTCGAAATCGCCGACATAGTAGGGCCCGCAAAGCAAATCGGATTTCAGGCCCGAAATGCCCTTGATGGCTGCCGTGACGCTATCGCGCTTGATCTTGTCCGGATCCATGGTGAGAAGCGTTTCGACAAAGAATTTGGCGGAAAGGAAACCGGACTGCGAAAACGTATCGCGCCGGTCGCCCTTCTGACCGTAAAGGTCCATGACGGCGACCCAGTTGCCGTTGTCATTGCCGGAGGAATCGAACGGAGCAAGTTCGATATTGACGAAGACATGACCGTCCCAATAATCACCAAGCGTACCGGGGATCGACGGGTCGTAAAGCGGCGTCGGCGAGATCCATTTGAACGTGTCGCGACCATCCTGTTCCTCGGCAACTTGCAGAATCCCCAGAGCCGGTCCCGCAGGCAGCATCAGCAGAATGGAATCCACCCCCTCTGCCAACGCTTGTAGATAGACCGAGTTGAGGTCGACCGAAGCCGGGTCCATCAGCAGAGCGGACGACTTCTTGCCTTTGGATTCCATATATTTGGCGACCCAGTCACAGGCCCAGCCGCCATTGTTGGGGATATTGAAACCGATGCAAGCGACATGCTCTGTGCCGAGTTCTTCGATGGCGTATTTCATCGCGCCAATTCCCGATGGCAGCGGCCCCTGATTAGTTGAGACGATATTGGAGTTTTCGTAGCAGTCCGAAATGGCGCAGGCAGACGCCATGACCATGACATTCTCCTCGACATAAAGCCGGGCGTTGACCGCCATCGACACAACCGAACCGTTGCCGACAAGCGCCACGACGCCATGGTCCTTCACCAGTTTGGTCGCCACCTGTGACGCCAGTTCCGGGTTCCATTGGTCGTTTTCAACCAGATACTCGATCGGCCGTCCGTTGATGCCACCATTGTCGTTGACGCAGGCGAAATAGGCCGCGGCAGCATCGGTTCCGCCGGAAAAGTCTCCCGGCGGCGCATTGCCGTTAATCCCTCCGACAAGGATTGGTTCACCTGACGCCTTTTCAGCGTTGTTAAGGCCGCAGACAGGTTCCGCGGCCATCGCTCCTGCTGTCAGGCCCAAGTAGAGCCAGCCGGATGCTGCGATCGCGCTCATTTGATACAATTTCATGTTTCCCTCCACAAATTCAGGCGGCCGGATGGTCAGACAAGAGCCCCACGGTCACCTGCCCCATGCCGCCAAATTCAATTTTCGATTTTCTTATTGGCCGAGCCCGCCGAGCAGACCGGTTCCGGCTGCGCAGTTGACGTATTCGGCAAGTTGGCTTTCTGCCGGCAGCACCGACACCTCATGCCAGTATCGCGATTGCATCTTCGGCCCGTAACGCGGTGCGAACTCAAGAAATGCATTGAAGATCGCCAGATGCGACGGGTGATGTTCCGCCCATTTTTCAAGGTCTTCGAGTGAGCGGAAGTAGGCCAGACCATAGGTCTGGTCTGTGGCCTGGCCGGTCTCGTCGACAAAGGTCATGTAGCGACAATCAAAACAGCTGACCTCCTTGCCCTCATCGCGCAGGAATCCCATACCCGCCCTCAGTGCGGGTTCGACGTCACTGTAATATTCCGCACGTTCCGTGCCGGTCGCCGCGGTCAGATCCTGGCCCGAGCGAATGACGGCGAGGTTCTGGTTTGGACGCACGAGAAAATGGTTCGGCCCCTCTTCTATCACCTCGACAAGACCGTTCGGTTTGAATGTGTCATCGGCAGAATCGGGAATGCGATCCCGCATACTGCCCCAATAGGCATGCCGGTCGATCGGATCAGTGACGCCCTGCCGGGCATTGGCCACGCCCACCAGATGCTCAGGGCCTGAATGCAGCGTTTCAAAGCGCTCCATCGGCACATTGAACAGTTCGCGAAAGACACCGTAGGACAGCCCATCAGTTCCATGCCGGGCCCAGTAAGCCCGGAAGGTGTCGCCGGAAAAGAACCCATCCAACGCATCCGGCTGCAACCAGTATCCGGTGGCGACAATCTGGCAGCGCCCGGCGCTGTCCTGCCGGCATTCGGACAGATCGACATGGTCCGCCTTGCCGGTCCCGCGCATCAAAAGCGCAATGCCGGATGCGAAATCCAGTGCCGTTTGACGGTCGGCTGCATCAAACTGGCAACCGACCACTGCCATCGACACCGCGTTGGTGCCGCTGCCGAATTCCGACATAAACGATGGATAGGGAGGTTCCCAGTCCGGCGGCATGCGAAGCGGGTGACGTTGCCCCCCTCGCGAAGAAGCGTGCTTACCCATTGGCTTCCTCCCTGGCATCCTCCGCCGAGATCTCGTCGCCAACTTGCGTTGCAAGCGGCATGCCTTCCTCGAACGACATGACAACCGGTGTTGGCCGCGAATTGAACAGAAGCCGCGTTACATCAGGCCGTGAATAGTGACCAACCGGATCGGCCGCGGACTTGGCATATGCAATCATCGCCAGATCGATTTCCGCGATCAGCAAGCCTTCTTCGTCCGTACCGAGAGGTTCGGCCAGAGGCGAACCGTCGGGGCCGTAAATCCTTGCGTGCCCGCCGCCCGGTTGCAGGAACTGCTGTTTGTCCGGAGTATCGCAGAGCTCATCATACATGGCCTGCGAAACAGTGGCGCAGGAGGCAATGACAAAACACTGCCCCTCGGCGGCATACATCTGACTGGCCGAGGAATTGAGTTCCGGTCCAAGCGCGTACGCAACGCCGGTGTAAAGGCTGAAGCTCGGCCAGGAGGCGACATGTATCTGCTCGTTCTGCGAGTACATGGCGTATTTGGTCAGCGGCTGCAGATGTTCCCAGCAGCACAGCGCGCCAACGCGGCCAAGGTCGGTGTCGTGTACCGCAATGTCACTGCCGTCGCCCTCGCCAAAAACGGTGCGCTCGACATGTGTCGGCTTCAGCTTGCGGCGGCGAGAGACGATCTCTCCATCGGGACCATAATGCCATTGGCCCATATAGAGGCTGCCTCCGGCCTTTTCCGATACACCGATGACCGCATGCAAGCCGTTGCGTTTGGCCGCTGCCCGCAGCGCTTCGTCATGGGCGCTTCCGACCTGAATGGAATTGTCGTGATAACGGCCGACAAACTGCATGCCCCAGGC
>JAJFHT010000154.1 GCA_021775495.1 Hyphomicrobiales bacterium
TCCTTGTCGGTTTTCGCGATGATTGTCTTCACCGAAGCGATTGTCTGGCGCGGCTTTGAAGTTGTTCTCATCGTCAACAACGGAATGGGGAGATTTGGCCATAGCGCGGTTCTGGCGATTGTTGGAACGATGATCCGGGCCATGGGTGCTGCTGCGCTGTCCCTGGCGGTCGCTCCCGATCTGGAAACCTGGTCCTGGTACTACCTTGCCGCCAACAGCGTTGCGCTCCTGTTGGCGGTGGTCGTTTTCTATCCGCGTCAAAGGCTGCGTCTGGCTTGGCGCCTGTACCGCCGCCGTATTACGGATGCCCTGTCAGTCTCCCTGGCGGAAGTATTGTTTTACCTCCAGATGGAACTCGACAAACTGCTCGTGCTGGCGATCGGCGGGCCGCACCTTGCCGGCATCTATGCCATCATCATGCGCCTGGTCGATTTGACTGGAATTCCGGTTCGGACATTCAATATGTTGCTTGTGCAGAAACTCATGCGCACGCCGGAATGGCTGAGGAGTTTGGCAGCCAGAGCAGGTATCGAGTTCAGTATTTTTGCCGTTTCCTTCCTGGCTTTGCTGTTTCTGGCCGGTGTTTTACAGGTTTATCCCAACGCTCTTGGTTCAAACGTCGCCGAAGCCGCTCCGCTGGTAATTCTGGTTCTGCTTGTGCCGGGGTTCAGAAATCTCATCGAATATCAGGCCGAACTGCTCTACGCCCGCGGCCAGACATTTGTCCGAACGATGAACCTGACATTGCTGGCGGGCGTTAAAGCGGTGTTTCTCACGCAATTGCTGATATCTGCGATGAGCACCGCCGATCTGGTGTTCTGGCTCAATGCGGTCTTTGCCGGAATCTACGTCATTTCAGCTCTGTTGACCTACACAGCCATGCGTCTGCCGGCCAATCGCATTTGAATGATGGCTGTCAGCGTTGGCGTGAAACGATCTGGCGAATGGTTGTCGTATCGATGTTCAGAAAAGACTGCATACCGATTGCCACCTGGTTGGGATCCATCTCCGCCACGAACGCCTGGAATTCGGCCTCGCTTGGGGCTGGTTCGAACCAATAGACCCGGCACAGTTCCGTCCCGTCGTGGAAATGGTCTTTTCCCGCAAGGACATCGTCGACGTATCGGCCGTAGATCATGCATTCTGAAAAGCGACGATCGGCGGCTATGGCTTGCGCCCAGTGCTTCTGGTGCTTTCGTTCGATATGCGCACACATGGCCTGGACGGTATCCCGGCGCCAGGCGATGAGCGTTCCGATATAATCGTGCGGCGAAGGAGCCGAATTCTCCAGCCCCAAAGTCCGAGCGGCATTGCTTGACCACAACCTTTGGTCCCCGGGGCAATCGCCCAGCAACGCATTGTCATGGCGAAAAAGCCGCAGATCCGAACCACGCCACAGATGTTGGCAATCGAACGGTTTCAGAAAGGCTACATCGGAATCGCAATAGAACAATCCGTCTTCTTCGACGTGAAAGGCAATTGCAATCCGGCGCAGTTGCTGAACGTGCCATCCGCGCAGTGGAACCGTTCGGCCACTGAGCCAGATGCGCCGACGGAACAGGCTGAACGGGTCCCAGAAAGGTTTCAGCCAGCCGGGCAGGAGGTCGCGTTCATCCACCACGACGCGTCGGTCGTTTTCAAGACCGCGAAACAACGGTACGTCGCGGTGTTCAACCAGAATGTAGTGTTTTTGATAGCCCGACAGATTGGCGTCCATCGTTTCGCAAAGCAGACGGCAGCGTTCGAAATCGGGAGCATAGCTGGCGGTAACAATGGCCGTTGTCGGTTTTGACATTCGATCTCAGGCCCGCCGGCCCCTGCCCAGGAATTTCTGCATGAACACACGGATCAGAAAAATCGGATTTCCAAGCATGTAACGGCGCCACAGCCGCACCGGCTCGTTGAGCAGCCGGTACACCCATTCAATTCGCAAGCGGCGCATCCAGTTTGGTGCACGATGGACGCTGCCGGAGTAGAAATCGAGCAGGGCGCCAACGGCGATCGGCAAAGTACAATGATCGGCGGTAATGTTACGGGCGATCCACAGCTCCTGTCGCGGCACGCCCATGGCGACCAGAAGAACATCCGGATGCAGCCGCGCAATATCGTCCAGAAGCGCCTGCTCTTCCTCTGCTTTGAAGAAACCGTCGCCGATAACAACGAACTGATGCTGCTGCGCTAGCCGAGAAAATTCGACCGCAGCGGCATCGGCATTTGCCTTTGTGGTGCCGACCAAGCCGATTGTCATTGGCTTTGTGTTACGGACAAGGAACGCCGGAACGAAATCGGTACCATTGAGGTTGGCCGGAAAGGGCTCGCCATAGAGAAGTTGCGATGCGACGTCGACACCGATCCCGTCGGGAAATATCAGGAAGTCGTTCAGGGCTGAGGCAAATTCCTTGTCGCCATATGCGACATTGGCGCTGTGCGCATTGAAGAATCCAATCTTGGCAAAACGCTTCTCGCACGCCAGCTGGTTCAGGCGCTCAATCCCTTCTTCCCATTCCATCACACCGACCCGCACACCGAAAATATCGTTCCAGTGGGGCAATTGGCGTGTGACCACGGCGGATTCAAGCGTCATGCGGTCAGCACTCCCGCCTGCCGGGCCAGACTGCGCAGGCCAAGTTCGACATGTTGATCGAGAGTGTCGGTCTGTGCCCGGGTGAATGCCCCGGCATCGACTTCGGCAATGCGTCCGTCGCGCACGGCTCTGGCTGTTTCTTCCAGTTTCCGGGCGAATTCCGCCGGATTGTCGCAGACAGTGCAATTTGCCGGGACATGACTGATACCACGCACCGAGTGCTGTGTTGCCACGGACGGCAGGCCGAGCTCGAAAGTTTCGATCGTCTTGAGCTGAACCCCGGTTCCGGCCCGGCTGATCAAGGGGATGACGGCCGCACGGGAAACGAAGTCGCGCGCGTCAGGCACCCGGCCGGTCAGCGTGATGTTCGCGCGCTTCGGTTGGAGATCCTGCGGCAGCCGGCCGGCAATGGCAATCGAGAAGTCGGGTTCAAGATGCGGTACCACCTCGTTGAGGAACCAATCAAGCCCGATACGGTTGGGTTGCCACGTCCAGGTGCCGATCAGTGCTGCGTCGTACGTCACCGTGCGGTTCGAAGGATCTGAAACAGGACGCGTTCCGGTAACCAGCGGCAGTGCGGCAGAACGCTGTTCATCGGCGATGTTCAGCGCTTGGCGGTCCTCTTCGGCGAAGGTGTAGACGAAACAAGCCGCATTGCAGAGCCGCTGCTCCAGTTCGGCAAGCAGACCTGCCTCACGGCGGTACAGCCATTTTTGCAGCAGAGACCCCGCTGCTTCGGCGTTTTCCGCCGCGGAGCGATGTTCGACATTGTGCGCCACAAAAAGCGTTGTGTGATCTTTGAACACCGTTTCGAATGCGCCTGGCATGGACACCCCGTTGAGCACGCAGGCGTCGAAGGGACCGATTTTTTCCAGAGCCGAACGAACGTCTTCATCGGATATGTTACGAAGTTTGGCCGCCGATACCGTCAGTCCGCGTGTGATCGCGGTGGCGAGCCACTTGATCTTGGTGATCGCGGAAGCTGAATGAGTCTCTACGTCTACGGACCCGAGGACAACTGTGTTTTCCGGATCGCTTGGGGTTTTATTGGGCCAGGTGAATCCAAATACGGTGACACGCACGCCTTGGCGCCGAAGCGCGTCGATGACGGCCGCGTTGGCTATTTCATATCCGGTGGCGGGGTTCCCGTCCGGAACAAGCGATGTGACAAATACCAGATGCATCTTCCCGTCCTGAGGCAAAGCCATAACAGGTGGCGGTGAAGGACTGATTAAAAGCTGGATCCAAATTCGATTGTTGCCGAAAATGGAATGTTCATTTCGCCTCGACAGGCGTTCGGGAAAAGTCGCCGGAATCGGAGTTCATCACCCACAACTCGCCGTCCGAAATATCGAACCAGGCTCCGTGCAGAGAAAGCCGTTCCTTGCTCTCCAATATCGAGATGCAGGGAAAGGTTCGCAGATTGGCGATGGAATACCGGATCGAGATGTGTTCGAGCGCGGTTTGCCGTTCCGCACTGGTCATCCACTCGTTGCTTGAAATGGATTCGGCGGCAGGGCCGAGAAGCTCCATCCATTTTCCGATGAAGTCTCCCGGAGAGAGAGGTTCATCGGCAGGATCAAGCGCCGCCTGAATGCCACCGCATCTGCCGTGACCCAGCACAACGATATGTTTGACCTTCAGGCTCTGGACGGCAAATTCGAGGGCAGCTGATGTTGAATGAAACTCCCCATCGGGTTTGTAGGGTGGCACCAGATTGGCGACGTTGCGCACGACGAAGATTTCACCGGGGATTGTGTTGAAGATTGTTTCCGGCGCGGCCCGCGAGTCGCAACAGGCGATGACGAGCGTTTCCGGGGTCTGACCCTTTTCAGCAAGGTCCCGGTAGCGGTTGCGTTCATTGATGAACCGGTTGCTCCGGAATTCCTGATAACCGTTGAGTAGCGAGCGGGGAAATCTGTCCATGCCGGTGGAAGTATCGTGCTTGCCCCAAGCTATCAACAGCGTTTTCGAAATGTCGACACATTTCAAAAGCGCAGTACCGGTGTGTCGGGCAAGGCGCTCGGCGCCCGTCTCATCAGGTAGCCGTGGGTGATCGCTGGTCAACCGATCCCGCAACCGTCTCGATACCCGAGTGGCTGACACCGATCGAAAGGCTTGCGTCGGCAATCGATTAAGCCGTTTCAACGCTATCGAGAATTGCGACTTTAGGTAGCCAGTTAACCATTGATTAACTCTACGATTGCATCGCGATCGCTTGATCTGCCATTTTGAACAGATGGGAGCATCGTCAAAAACATCGACGAAACAGCGGGTTGGCATCGGTTCTTCGAGATTGGTGAGTTCATTCCTTCAGTTCGCGCGACCGCGATCGGTGTGGTCCGGACCGCAGGTACTTCTGCTGGCGGCACTATTGTTCACGCCAATACTTTCGGGAGAGGTCCGAGCTGCGTCGGTGATTTCGCTGGACAGCTGTTCAAGCGTTTCAAGCGGCTTTCACAAGCGCGGCCTTCGGGCTCTCGTGGATAGTAAGGCCCGAAAGATCTTCGTTTACGACAGAACAATATCCGGATCGACCGGCTGGGGCGCGCTGGGGCGCCTCTTTGGTGTTGTTTCGAAGCGGTGTTCCCTGGTCTGTGCGGTTGGCCATGCAAATCTGCGGAAATCCCGCCTCGGACCGCGCGGATTCCACAACATCCTGTCCCGGATCGGACGGGCGAGGACAAAGAATTTCCCGGTTTCCAATCCGACAACATCCTATCGCCGCCTTCTCAATCGCGGATTCAGGGCATGGTTTGTCTCGTGCCAGCAAAATGCCGGAGGTGCCGCGGCACCTGGGCCTTCAGCGCCGCAAGCTCCCGACCCGGCGCCCGCGGCTCCCGATCCCGCGCCGGCTGCTCCCGACCCGGCACCGGCTGCTCCCGACCCGGCACCGGCTGCTCCAGACCCGGCACCGGCGGCTCCGGATCCGGCTCCTGCGGCACCAGATAATCCCGGTGATCAGGACAACGGGGAAAACGAACCGGCTTGACATCGGCATAAGACACATTTCATCCGGCGGTTTTTGACGTTCAGGACCTTCAAGCAGACAACGAAGTCCATTTTCCACGGTTTCTCCAGGAAATATTCAAACATTCCCCATGTTCGCTCCAAGCTTGGATCGGGAACTGCCGTTATCTCTTTTGCATGCTCAATCAGAGTGATGACAAGAGAGGACACAAACAATGAACACCGCCCAACGCGTTGCCGCCCTGCCAGAAATCGACAGTGAATTCGTTCAGTTCTGGAATGAAGTGTTGGCCCCCAAATTCCTCCGCTTCAAACACATTCTGGTCGACGGATTGTCGCGGCACAGCGAGGCGGTTTTCCCGCAATTGCCGGTACACTGGGGTGATCGTGTTCTCGACGTCGGCTGCGGTTTTGGTGATACCGCACTGAAACTGTCCGAACTGGTCGGACCTGACGGCCAGGTGGTTGGAGTTGATTGCTGCGATGCGTTTCTCGACTACGCGATCAACGAAGTGAACACCAAGGGTGTAGCCAATGTCAGTTTTCAACGCGGTGATGCGGAAATCGCTCTGCCGGCGGAGGCATTCGACTTTGTATTTGCGCGTTTCGGCACGATGTTTTTCGCAAATCCGGTAGCTGGATTGCGCAATATGCGCAGGGCGCTTCGACCTGGTGGCCGGATGGTCCATATCGTCTGGCGCAACCGCGCCGATAACCCCTGGTTGTCGATGGCAAAGGATGTGGTCCTTGAGTTCCTTCCTCAACCCGGTGCCGATGCTTTGACCTGCGGTCCCGGACCGTTCTCTATGGCCAATGAAGGGACCGTTACGACCATGATGCACTCGGCTGGATACACCAACATCGAATTGCGCCGGGTCGATGCACCGGTGCTGGTCGGCAATGATGTTGCGGACGCCATCGCATTCCAGTTGGCCATCGGGCCCGCCGGAGAGGTGTTCCGGGAAGCAGGAGCCGAGGCTGAGGAAAAACGCGAACAGATCGAAGCCGCGCTTGCCGAGGCGATCAACAGGCAAAAAAGCTCGGCCAGCGGGATCGTCATGGACAGTTCCTCCTGGGTGATCAGCGCAACCAATCCGGCCCACTAAGGAGAATCCGTGATGACCAACCTTGAAGTCGCGCGACTGACATTCGACAAACCCGGCCGCGGCCGGGTTTACGGAAACATCCTGGAAACCATCGGCAATACGCCGCTGGTCCGCATCGGAAAACTGGCAGAAGAGGCCGGCTGTCAGGCCGAAGTACTGGCCAAACTGGAATTCTTCAATCCGATTTCAAGCGTCAAGGACCGTATCGCGGTTGCCATGCTCGAAGCAATGGAAGCCGACGGAACCATCGGACCGGGCAGTGTTATTGTTGAACCGACCTCCGGAAATACCGGGATCGGTCTGGCATTCGCCTGCGCTGCGAAGGGTTATCGGTGCATTCTGACCATGCCGGACAGTTTCTCCATCGAAAGGCGTAAACTGATGTGTTTTCTCGGTGCCGAACTGGCGCTGACACCGAAGGAAAAGGGTATCAATGGTGCGATCGAAAAGGCAAAGGAGATCATTTCCGAAACCGACGGGGCGGTGATGCCGTGGCAGTTTGGGCATCCGGCCAATCCCGAAGTCCACCGCCGCACGACCGCCGAAGAAATCTGGCGCGATACCGATGGTGTGGTTGACGCTGTGGCGCTCGGAGTAGGTACCGGTGGGACGTTGACCGGCGTCGGTCAGGTTCTGAAAGAGCGTAACCCAAATGTGAAAGTGATGGCCGTGGAGCCGGAAAACAGTCAGATATTGTCGGGCGGTTCGCATTCGCCGCATATGATCCAGGGAATCGGAGCGGGATTTGTTCCCGATGTGCTGGATACCGATTTGATCGACGAAGTGCTGGCCGTCAGCAATGAAGAGGCAATCGAGACCTGCCGCAGGCTTGCCGCAATCGAGGGTATCCCGGCCGGCATTTCCTCTGGCGCGGCACTGGCATGCGCGATGCGCGTTGCCAAACGTGACGACATGAAAGGCAAGACCGTCGTTACGGTTTTGCCAAGCTTCGCCGAACGCTATCTGTCGACCGCGCTGTTTGATGGCTACGCCGAGGGCTGATAGGAATTTTTCAAGGCGCTGTCCGACGTGCCGTCCGATAGCGCCTTCGACCAATTGCGATGCGAGGAAACGTCAATGACAGAGCGGCAGTTGATAAATCTTGTAGAGCAGTATTTTGCGGGTGTTGACGCCATGGATTTTCGCGCCATTGCCCGGACGCTTGCAGATGATTGTGTCTTCACCGTTGAAACCCATGGCGTCCGGCTGACAGGACTTGATGAGATCGAACCGATGTTTCGCCGTCTGTGGGAAAACCATACAGCTGTTTGCCATGAGTACTTCACTCATGTGCCTGCCCCGGAAACAGGACGGATCGCGGTGCGATTTTCTGTGATCAACACGCATCACGACGGCAGCACGACCCACAAATCGAACTGCAATTTCTTTGAAACGCGCAATGGACGTTTCTCTACGGTTGCGGTTTACATGGCCGGTGACAATACGTTGAGCGCCGGGTGATACGCTGACTTCAGTCAGGCCACTCCCGCCTTCTTCAATCCCTCGATATATTTTTCGATCTGGTCGGTGCGTTTCAGATAAAACAGATGCTCACGCGCGAATTCCAGCGAGAATTCAGGTTTGATCTGCAGCAGGTCCCGAACGGCGGCATCGGCCTGGCTGGCGGCACCGAGGTGGCCGAGCGCCGAAACAAGATGCGCTTTCGCCCAATATTGCGCGTTTGGTTCCTGAAC
>JAJFHT010000155.1 GCA_021775495.1 Hyphomicrobiales bacterium
GCCGTACCCGATATCAGCGGCATGCCCGCAATGGCAGTGGCGCCCAGAATGATGACACACAATCCAGCACTACAGACCATGACCGGCAATATCCACCGGTCACCCGACCGGGGAACAAAACCGTTTCGGATCAGTACCGGCAGCAACAGAACCGCGGGGATAACATATCGCAACAATACGATATCCATCGGCGCCAGTGAGGTTGACACACCCGACCGGGTAGCCAGTTGCCAGACAGAGCCGATGAAAGCGGCACCGAACCAGGCCAGAACTCCGACAAGCGGCTTGCTTTCATTCTGCATCAGGCGTCAGTCCGTGCGCCGGATCGATCGCTACCGGTCTGCCGCCATGGGTCCAGATTTCGGCCTGACCCAACTTTTCCCGGTCGTGGGGCTCTGTCCAGTCCACATCCGGCAGCAGGGAAATGATCCCGTGCGGATTGTGGTCTCCATCGTTCAGGAAATATCCCTCCTGGATGGCCTTTAGGTCGACGGTCTCGGCGACTCCCGGCCATGTGAACACCTCCCGCGCATAGGCCCAAAGCGCCGGATAATCGACCAGCCGGCGCCGGGTGCAGCGGAAGTGCGTGGCATAGACAGCGTCAAATCGGACAAGGGTCGGAAACAGGCATAGATCTGCCTCGCTGATCAGCGATCCAAGCAGGTAGCGGTTGTTTGCGAGATGAGCCTCCAGCCAATCCAGCGTCGCAAACACATCCGCAACGGCGGCGTCATAGGCAGACTGCCGCCGGGCCAGCCCGGCCCGGTAGACCGCATTTGCCAGTTTTTCGAAGATGTGGGCATTCATCCGGTCGATTGCGGTGGTCAGATGATCGGGAGCAAGCTGAATGCCGCTCTTGCCGCACGCAATCTCCAGGCCGCGCATGATCGAAGCTGACGAATTGCTGCTGATCTGGCCTTCCAATCGATCCCAGATGAGCGGAACCGTGGCGCGGCCGGTATGGCCGGGATCGCTTCTGGAATAGAGTTGATGCAGATGTTTCGGTGAAATACCTGAGCCATCTTCAAGCAAGCGGCAGTCTGCCAGCCCATATCCCTCGACCCGAGGTTCTACCGCAAGGCAAAGCGGTAAACAGGACTGCAAGCCGAGCAAGGCACGCGCCATCAAGACGCGATGCGACCATGGGCAACTCAATGAGGCAATCAGCAGATAGCGGCCGGCCGGCGGCAACCCGGAATCTGACAGATGAAATGACGGATCATGATCGAAGCCGCTCGATTCGCGAACGAATGCCCCGTCTTTCAGGAATCTATCCGTGTCCGGCGACCAGTCGCCATTGATCAGCATGCCCATATTCGTTCCACTCCTTTGGCCGGAGGGAAGCATAATCAGGAACCTCGTATTACACTGTTCTCAAATCTGCATGAACTGGTCTATTATTGAGACCATGAAAAATTTGCCCCTGAACATGCTGCGTGCAATGGCCGCCGTCTATGAGACAGGCGGAATTCGCCCCGCCGGGCGCCGGCTGGGAGTCACCCACTCATCCGTCAGCCGTATGTTGCGGGAATTGGAAGCCTGGATCGAAACGCCGCTTTTCGAACACAAAGAACAGCGCCGGTCATTGCAGTTCACCACTGAGGGCGAGGTGCTGGGGCGCGCCGCGCTGGCGTCGCTTACCGAGTTGGAAAACGCAGTCTCATCGGTGCGGGAGTCCCGACGGCCGAATTCGGTGATACTGTCGACCACCCCTTCCTTTGCGGTTCGCTGGCTGCTGCCGCGACTTGCAGACTTCGAAAGCAGAAATTCCGCCATCGAAGTGTCGGTGGTCGTTGACCAGCGCCGCAAGGCGCCAATCGACAGCGGTGCGGACATTGCCATTCGAATGGGCCGGGGTCCCTGGCAGGGCATGAATTGTCAGCCTCTGATGGGCGATGCGCTTTATCCCGTAATGAGCAGAGCCTTTTGGCAAGACAATGGTCGTCCGGATCATATCGAACAGTTGCGTCGATTGCGGCTCCTGCATGATCGCGATCCGAATGCCAGTTGGTCGCTCTGGCATCAAACCCACGGACCGGCCGGTCTTGATGTCCGGCGCGGACCACGCTTCACCTCCTCCGACCTGGTCATCCGGGCTGCCGAACAGGGACTTGGCGTTGCCCTTGCCCGCGACCGTCTGGTGCGAAACTCGATTGAGAACGGAGCTTTGATTCGCCCCTTCGGTTCACCTCAGGTGGAACTGGAAAACGCCCATTGGCTGATCCTCAATCCGGACCAACCCCAGCGTGCGACAACAGGTATCATGATCGACTGGCTCAAACGGCAGGCATTGTCTCAACAAAACTGACATAACGGGCCGGATGGCGTCAGCAGAATTCGCCGTTTGAGAAACGGTTCCAAAACCGTTCGCCATGTTCTATTCACAGGCACATTCGTTTCAAGGTTTCCCCATGCTTCGCAAACTCTATGACTGGACCTTGTCGCTCGCTGCGACCCGCCACGCCGAAAAGGCGCTGGCCGGCGTCTCCTTCATCGAAAGTTCGATCTTTCCAATTCCGCCGGATGTCCTGCTGATCCCGATGGTATTGGCTGACCGGACACGCTGGATCCGCTTCGCCCTTGTCTGCACCATCGCCTCGGTGCTCGGCGCCATGCTCGGTTACGCAATTGGTGCGTTTCTCTATGAGACGATCGGACAGCCGATTCTTGCTTTCTACGGCAAGGAGGATTCCTTCGCGACGATCAGCGACTGGTACAATACCTGGGGTGGCTGGGGCGTGTTGTTCGCCGCCGTGACGCCGTTTCCCTACAAAGTACTGACGATTTTCTCCGGTGCCACCGGATTGAACTTTGTCATTTTTCTGGTTGTCAGCGTCATCGGCCGCGGACTGCGGTTCTTTCTGGTCGCCTGGCTGCTCAACAGGTTCGGGCCGCCGATTCGCGATTTTATCGAGAAGAATCTCGGCCTTCTTTTCACCCTTTTCATGGTGCTTTTGATCGGCGGGTTTGTTGCTATCAAGTACATATTTTGAGATCTTTGATGACATTGACTGCTGCAACCGGCCGGCATCATTTCCTTGTCGCGCTTTTCCTTCTGGTTGCCATGGCCGCTACGGTCGGAACGGCGCTTGGTTTCCAACACATTGGCGGGTTCATTCCTTGCAAACTCTGCCTGGAGCAGCGCGACCCTTATTACATCGCCCTGCCGGTCATGCTGCTGGCTGTCGTTTCGGCATGGTTGCGCTGGCCCGGCCTCGTTACTCGCGGGCTGCTGGTGGCAGGTGGGCTGCTGATGACCTACGGGCTGGTTCTCGCCGTCTTTCATTCAGGGGTTGAATGGGCATGGTGGCCGGGCCCGACCGATTGCGGTGCCGCGGTGTCGGCCGTCACGCAGGACGCCGGCAATCTGTTGTCGGCACTCGACAACACCCGTCCACCTTCCTGCGACCAGGCCGCCGGCCGGTTCCTCGGACTGTCATTTGCAGGCTGGAACGCTGTCGCAAGTGCATTCCTCGCCGCAATAGCCTTTCGTGGTGCATTGGCCAGGTAGGTCCGTTGGGATTAGGCCGCAACGATGTGCGCGTCGCGATTGTCGCTGAAATAGCTTTGGCACCTCTGGGCAAAGTGGCTGACGATCCGCCGCGGATTGGATTTGTCATAGCCGACAGCCAGGTGCAAAGGAGGCAATCCATCGGCAATGGGCAGCGCCTTCAGGCGATCGCCGGCATAACTGACATCGGTCGATGGCATCATGTTCAGCACCGCGCACCCATGTCCGGCTCCAACCAGACTGCGCACCATTTCGTGTGAACTGGTATGGGCAACCGTCAGCGGGCTCTGCCCGGCTTCGTCAAACAGTCGGCGGTAGTAGTCGACGGCAATCGGACGGTTCAGAACGATGATCGGTTCCTGCGCCAGATCGCTAAGGCGAACGGACGATTTGGATGCAAGCCGATGCTCGGCCGGGACAAGGCAATAGGCTGGAGCTTCAACAAGAACATCGAAATCAAGCTGCGGACGAGCCGCATCGGAGACAAACAGGATTGCGTCAAAATCACCGGCCAGCAATCCTTCCTGCGCGCTGTCATTGTCGCATTCTTCCAGAAAGAAAGTGATCTGACTTGCCGGCCCCATCAGGGTGTCAATGATTTCCGGCAGGAAGGCCGGCGCGACTGGCGCATAGTAGCCAATCCGCAGTTCACCCCTCAGCGCCTCTTTCAATTTGGATCCCTCGATCAGAAGCGCGTCATATTCTTCCAGAAACTTTGCGAACTTTCTTTCAAGCACTTTACCGCTCGCGGTCGTGGCAATTCCCCGGGACCGGTGGCGGTTCACCAGTTTGAGTTGAAAGTGCGTCTCGATCTGGTCGATGGCGGAAGCGACTGCGGAGGCGGCCACATTTAAATCGCCCGCCGCACGGGAAATGTTCCCATACGACAGCGCAGTCACAAAATAGCGCATTGATCTGATCGAAATTGCCATGATTACTCGGAATATCCGATGAAGTTTAGCGAATTTATCTGTTTTTCATATGAAACCTGATCTGTCAAACTGATCCACCAACGCCAAAGGAGGATGAGGATGTCGGACGCAAGGCTCAGGGGCTGGAACCACATGCCCGAGCTTCCGCTCAAGGTATCACCGCTGTTCACCTGGCCGCTCAATCCGATCGAGACGGCACGCTGGGTGTGGAACTCGTGGTTCCTGGTCTCGGAGCGCCTGATCATCGTCGGCATCGCGTTCGTGTCCTATTTCTGGTTTCAGCCACCTCTGGAACAGACCAGAACACTGGCATTCGACTGGATCGCCGAGATGTATCTTCGGAACTTCCTGCTGTTGTTCACCGTCGCGGGTGTCCTGCATCTGTGGTTCTACACATTCTCAAAACAGGGCGATGATCTGAAATACGACGCCCGCCCGCTGATGATGAATGGCAGGCAATTCACCCTGGGCGGGCAAATCCGCGACAACATGTTTTGGACGTTGGGAAGCGGAGTGTTTTTCTGGACGGCCTACGAAGTGTTGATGTTCTGGGCTCTGGCCAACGGCTATGCACCGATGCTGACCTGGGCCGCCAACCCGATCTGGTTCATCGCGCTTTTCCTGCTGATACCGCTCTGGGAAAGCTTCTATTTCTACTGGATTCACCGAATGATCCACCTACCTTTCCTCTACAAACACGTCCATTCACTGCATCACCGCAATATCAATGTCGGTCCATGGTCCGGCATGTCGATGCATCCCCTCGAGCATGCCATTTATCTCGGATCGGTATTCATCCATCTGATCGTCGGCGCGCACCCGGTGCATATCCTCTACCATCTGCAGTATTTCACCCTTACGGCTGTGACCACGCACACCGGATTCCAGGGGCTGCTGATAAAAGACCGGAACCGGCTGAATCTCGGCACTTTCCACCACCAGATGCACCATCGTTATTTCGAGTGTAACTATGGCGGGCTCGAAATGCCGTGGGACAAATGGTTTGGCTCGTTTCACGACGGTACGGTCGAGACCCATGAGATCATGCAGGAGCGCCGCAGAAGGATCATGGGCAAATGAGGTTTGAAGGATTGACCGTCAGGGATTTGCGTTCCCTGAAGGGCATACGCCAGATTGCGTTCGTTCAGGTCGTTCGCGAGGAAGAGGCGATTGCCGCAGCCGAGGCCGGGATGGACATGATCGGCACCGCCTTCATTCCCGAACGCGCCCATATTGCCAATGCGGTCAAAGGCGCTCACTTCCAGTACGGTCTCCCCTGGGGCAAACACGCCAGCGCCACCGAAGCGTTGCGCGACGCAATGGCGGCAATGCAGGCCGGAGCCCAGTCAATCTATTGTGCGATGAGCCCTGCCACGATCGAGGTCCTTGCACATGAGGGAGTGCCTGTGATCAGCCATGTCGGACTGGTACCTCCCAAAGCTACTTGGACGGGCGGCTACCGGGCCGTTGGCAAATCCTTGGATCAAGCCTTGCAAATCTGGCAGGACGTACGGGATTTCGAAAATGCCGGCGCCTTCGCCGTGGAAATGGAGGTGATCCCTGCCAAACTTGCAGCCGAGATGACGAGGCGAACGCAGATGCTCACCATTTCACTTGGTTCCGGCGCTGCCTGCGACGTGCAGTACCTGTTCTCGGCGGATCTTCTGGGAGAAAACCGGGGCCATATTCCCCGGCACGCAAAGACCTATCGAAACTTTGCCGCCGAACGCAACCGCCTCCAGCTCGAGCGGGTTGCTGCCTATCGGGAATATATAGCAGATGTGACATCGGGCGCTTTTCCGGACGCCGCCCACATGGTCGAAATCGACGACCGCATCCTGAACGAATTTCTGGACCAGGCCGGTTGAACTTGATGGCAATCCGGATTGTCCGACACGCGAAGCGAAACTGTTGTCACCGGTAAGGACATCTTGATATTTCTTAATCGCGGTGTGTGTTCAATCAAACGATTTTCCTTCCATGGCATGATCGATTGCCCTCTCCAATGATGCATAATTGAGGCCCCTGAGGGCCATTTGCATTACGCCGGATTGCAGGATGAGGACATATTCCGCTCGTGATCGGGCTCGGTCTGTCGGGTCGCCGGCTTGCGCCTTGAAGAACGCAACCAGCATGTCCAAAGCCTTGGAATTGATGTTGTCTATGAGCTGCTTGGTTCCTGAAGGCAGTGCGTCGCTGTGGGCCTCACACGATGCCGCCAACACGAAACACCCCAAAGGCCGGTCGGATTGCGTCGCTGCTCGTGCCGAAGCCCGAAGAAACTCAATGATACGGTGGGTTACAGTTTTACCCGGCGCCTCAAGTGCACTTCCAATCGCTTCCGATTGCAATTGTAGATAATTTCCAAGCGACGCCTTGAACATATCCTCCTTGTTTCCGTAGGCAAGATAAAGGCTCGGTTTGGTAAGGCCGGTTGCATCTGTGAGATCCGCCATTGATGTTCCCGCATATCCATTGCGCCAGAACACACACATGATCGTCACCAGTGTAGCGTCCTTGTCAAAAGTCCGTTGGCGTCCGGTCATCGCAAAAATCCTTTCAGTGATTGACAATTATACCAATTGGAATAAAAGTCTATTGTACTGATCGGTATATTAGATCGCCACTGGAGAGATTAGATGGAAGCATCAGCCTCAGTCATCGCATTGGCCCATGCCACGGCAATATTGGCCTTGTTCATGTGGTTGTGCGGGACGATCACCACCTATGTGCGGGGACAGTCGATGGAAAGCCCGAATGGGGAAGACGGTCCAGTAATGAATTTCTTCAATCGATTGTTCTTTGTTCCAACGAGCGAATTGGTGGTGCTGCCCGGCAACACCGAAAAACACGCCAACGTCAATCGCTGGATAAGGATCAACGGCAACAACACGGCGAATATTCCTGCCGCGCTGCTGGTGTTCCTTGCAGCCGCACAGTTGGAGAGCCTCGAAGCCTCACTGCTGGTCCCGCTCATCTGGGTGTTCGTGGCCGCACGATTTGCACACACGTTCTGTTATCTGTGGGCAATTCAACCCTTCCGAACCGCAAGCTATTCGGTTGGAGCAACATGTATGATGGTTGCCGCTGTCAGCATTCTTGTCGTCTAGCTGGGAGGCATACGATCTCTTATTTCAACCAGGTGCTCGTAGCTCCGAAATGCGAGCAGACCAATCTCAAAGATGACGCGGGTTAGAATTGTGCCGAATACCAGTGCGATCCACCAAGCCCAGTTATCATGTGTGAACAGCCAGTAAGCCCCGAAAAATGTACCCGCCACACCAAACCAGAAAAGCAATTCCAACAGGAACGGTGCAATCATTATCCGAAAGCGCAGAATATTAACAAAAGTGCCCATCTTTCTTTCTCCGATCAAAGTCGCTGCAACAGGATGGCATTGTTGACGAGGATCGAATGGACCGGCCGTGCAAGCAGACACCGCCAGCTTCGTCTAGGGAACTGATCCCATCCCAACAAACTGCGATCATCTGTTTTCACTGAAACTGTTTTTTTGCGCGCGGGAGTGTTTTGACCAGCCTCAGGGCTCCAGTTCGACATCCCAGTAGAGATAATCCATCCAGCTTTCATGCAGATGGTTGGGTGGGAACATTCGGCCATTATTGTGCAGATCGTAGACAGTCGGCTCGAACGGCCGCTGTTTCGGATGCATCCGTGCCCTGGCCGGCATCATGCCGCCTTTTTTCAGATTGCACGGTGAACAGGCCGCAACGACATTGGTCCAGGTGGTTGCGCCGCCGCACCGCCTCGGAACCACATGGTCAAAGGTGAGATCCTCGGTGGTGCCGCAGTACTGACACTCAAACTTGTCGCGAAGAAACACATTAAAGCGGGTGAAAGCCGGATGCGTGGCCGGTTTCACATAGCTCTTCAGCGACACTACGCTGGGCAGGTTCATCGAAAACGAGGGTGAGGAGACCCTGTTTTCGTACTCCGCGACGATGTTCACGCGATCGAGGAACACGGCCTTGATGGCATCCTGCCACGACCACAGCGACAGTGGATAGTAGCTGAGCGGACGGTAGTCCGCGTTCAGCACCAGGGTTGGCATCCCGTCGAGGGAGACAGCCAAGGTCACGAACAATTCCTCCTTGCAGTCAGCACATCATCGGCGCGGATAATGTAATCAGGTGATGACAGCATTGTGAAGCCGACAATTTGTCCGAGCACGACACGAAGTTGTGGTTTTTTCAGGATTTTTTGCCAGTTGTGGCGTCAAGGACACCTTCCCTGCCCCGGGTCTCGCGGTAGAAAGCCCAAAAAAGCCGCGCCGCCACCCCGCGCCAGGGCGCCCATGATTCGGCAAGTTGCGTCAGTTCCTTGTCTGAAGGCCGCGCCGGCAGATCGAACGCCGTTGCCACGGCCGCTTGCAGGGCCACATCACGCGCCGGGAAAATGTCGGGATGGCCGGCGGAAAACAGCAGATAGACCTCCGCCGTCCACGGCCCGATGCCCGGGACGGCGGTCATTTGCCGAATAGCGTTTTCAGGATCGAGCAGACAAAGCGCCTCCAGATCGAGATCACCGGCAATAACGGACTCGGATACGGCCAGCAATGTGCGCTGTTTCGGCCGCGAGAGGCCGATTTCGCGAAAAACCGCCTCGTCGGCGGCCAGCACCGCCGTCGGTTCCAGCGGGTCGATCAATCGTATCAAACGGCCGAATATCGCACGGGCGCTGGCGGTCGAGACCTGTTGCGCGACAATGTTCGATGCCAGGCTTTCAAAACCCGGTGGCGAGCGGCGCAATGGAACCTCGCCGGCAATCCGGCGTATTCCGATCAACCTGCTGTCGGACGCGCAAAGTGCCTCGAGCCCGGCCTTGATGTCGTCAAGTGTATCAATGCGCTGCATGGTGGTGCTTTTCCCAAAGGTGGAACAATAGCTTGAAAAGCCGTATCACACCGCACAGCTACAGCACGTAATTCAACCCGAAAACAACACAAGCCATGCGGGCACCTGTCTTTCGATTCGCACCCAGCCCGAACGGAGCGCTCCATCTCGGGCACGCCTACTCGGCGCTGATCAATCATCGGATGGCGCAGGCGGCCTATGGCCGCTTTCTGCTGCGCATCGAAGACATCGATCTTGGCCGTTGCAGGCCGGAGCAGCGTGACGCGATTTTTGACGATCTCAAATGGCTCGGCCTCGACTGGGAAACACCGGTTCGCCTGCAATCGCAGCACTTCGCCGATTACAGCGAGGCGCTCGACCGACTGGTCGATGAAGAACTTGTCTATCCGGCCTTCATGACACGCCGCGACGTTCGGGCATTCATCTCCGAACGGCAGCACTGGCCCCGCGACCCCGACGGCGCGCCGCTATACCCCGACCTCGACAAACAACTCCCCGCCGCCGAGCGGCAATCAAGGTTGTCTTCGGCCGTACCGTTCGCCTGGCGGCTGGACGTGGACGCGGCATTGCAGCATGCAGGGAGCCCGATTACCTGGTTTGAAACCGGTTCCGGACCCGATGGCGAGACCGGTACCGTCAATGCCGAGCCGGCGGCATGGGGAGATGTAGTGGTCGCCCGCAGCGACATACCGACCAGTTACCATCTTGCCGTTGTTGTCGATGACGCCGTCCAGGAAATAACAGATGTCGTGCGCGGGCTTGATCTTTTTCACGCCACCGCGGTGCAGAGACTGCTGCAGGATATTCTCGGCCTGCCGGTTCCGGATTATCACCATCACCGACTGATTCTGGATCAAGACGGGCGAAAGCTTTCAAAACGCCATGGCGACACCGGCCTGGCCTCGCTTCGAGAAGCCGGCGCTACGCCCGCCGATATTCGTCGTCGGATCGGAATTGAATAGTCTTGAAGGAATATCTCAGGAACGCGTCATCACGAGTTTGAAGCCGGTCAGGGTCACCAGGCACACAAACGCGCCGGCAACACCGGCCATCGTCGCCATGGTCAGATCGGTAAAACGAATACCGTACCAGTTAGCGCCATAGATCGCGGCAAAGAAACCGCCGGCGATGATCACCGCATTTCCATAGGCACCATATCCCTGCCTGCCGATCAGCCCGTGAATGGCGTATCCGAGAAAGAACGAAAGGATCGAGACAGTGGCAACCGTCATCGTCAGCCACATGAAATCGAGTTTCTCAATCATCTGAATTCTCCAGTGCTGAAACCCTCGCGCAAAGGCACAGAGGAGGCTCGTAGCTGCCAAGACTGACAGAAAAGTCTTTCAATTTGCTTTCCGGCCGCACTCAATCCTTACGGAAAATCCTCCACGGAACTCCGGGGCCTTGTCCCTCGGCTCCTGTCGCGTTAGGTGCATTCGTCCGACCGCTGCGCCCGGCAGCTGCCGGGAAACCGGAGTTGCAATGCCTCTCGCTACGCACGTCTTTCCCGCTCTTTTTGTGTTTCTGTGGGCAACCGGTTTCATCGGTGCGCGCTACGCCATGCCCTGGGCCGAACCCTTCACTTTTCTCAGTGCCCGCTTTTTCATCGCTTTCGCACTTCTCGGGTTGCTGACCCGTTTCATTGCTACCAAACCGTGGACCCGACAGGGAGCATTGCACGCCATGATCGCCGGCGTGCTTATGCACGGGTTCTATCTCGGTGGTGTCTTCTGGGCCGTCCGCAACGGCATGCCTGCCGGGCTTTCCGCGCTGTTGATCGGATTGCAACCGCTGGTCACCGCCTTCATTGCAGTTCCGGTGCTGGGTGAGACGGTCGGACGCCGCCACTGGATCGGACTGGTCGCGGGATTGATCGGTGTCACCATGGTGCTCGCACCCAACATCGATGCCTCGGTCAACGACGTCACAATGGCGACGTTCACGGCCACCTGCATTGCCGTTTTGGGCATGACCATCGGAACCATCTGGCAGAAGCGTTTCGTCAGTGATCTCGATCTGGTCAGCGGCACCATGTTTCAATATCTCGGCGCAGCATTTCTGGTGACGGCATTCGCGCTCGCGCTGGAAACCGGACATGTCATCTGGTCGCTCGAACTGATTTTGGCCATGGCCTGGCTGGTATTCGTGCTATCGATTGGCGCCATCTTCGTGCTGATGTACATGATCCGCGAGGGTGAAGTTTCGCGCGTCGCAACACTGTTTTATCTGGTGCCGGCAGTCACCGCAGTCATTGCCTGGTATCTGTTCGACGAAACGCTCACTCTTTTCCAGATCTGCGGCATGGTGCTGACCTGCGCCGGCGTGGCGCTGGCGACACGTCGGGTGACTTCGAAACCGTAACGCAGTTTTCGAAATACAGACCCGACGAATGAAATCACCGGCACTTTGCACACCGGCAATTCCATCCATGGGCGTCAGAGGATCTCGGGCGGGGAGCGATTTGTTACCCGGCCACATACTGACAGGGCTTCGCCCTCGCAGTGCATTTGTTCTTGCCGCCTTCTTTCTTGCACTGAATGGACTTGCCGTCGGCGATTGACCAGATGGCCCAGGTGATGCCGAACTGGTTCTTCATCTTCGCTTCCCAGGCCTTGCGGGCGCTGATTTTGGCGATACCCTTGACGTGCTTGCTCGAACTCACGCTGTGATGGGTCGGTGCGCAGGCATAGGCCTGGGCCTGGGTCGTAAGCATCGGGGTTGCGGCAAGAGCGATGGCGAACAAGCCGCCGATATTGATCAGTTTGACAATGGTTTTCATTTTTCTCAGTTCCTTTTGGTTGGGCGTGTGGTGGCGCTTGGTCGCATTTGATTTCTCGCAACCAGCGATGAGCCGAACTTGCCGGAACCGTGTATCGGACTGATGTTGTTCAGAATGTCATTTGTATCA
>JAJFHT010000156.1 GCA_021775495.1 Hyphomicrobiales bacterium
CCAGAGCCAGAACCTGAGCCTGAGCCAGAGCCTGAGCCAGAGCCGGAGCTAGAGCCTGAGCCAAAACCGGAACCTGGGAAGGTCACGGTATCTGGAACGGTAGAGCGTCAGGTGACGGAACCGGTTCCTGACACGGAACCGGCGGATGAACCGAAAAAGTCCTGGCTCAGCCGGCTGAAATCCGGCCTGTCGCGGTCGTCGAAGGAACTTGGCCAGAGCATCGCCGGCGTCTTCACCCGGCGCAAACTGGACGAAGACACGCTTCAGGATCTTGAAGACGTGCTGATCCAGGCCGATCTCGGCCTGGAGACCGCGATTCGGATCACCGATGCCCTGTCGTCAGGCCGTTATGGCAAAGAAGTTTCCGAAGACGACGTTCGCGGCATTCTGGCAACCGAGGTCGAAAAGGTGCTCGACCCTGTCGCCCAGGCGCTCGAACTCGATCTGTCCCATCGGCCTCATGTCATTCTGGTCGTCGGCGTGAACGGCACGGGAAAAACCACTACTATCGGCAAACTCGCGGCAAAACTCCGGGAGGGTGGACTGGATGTCATGCTGGCGGCCGGCGATACCTTCCGCGCCGCAGCGATCGAACAGCTGAAAATCTGGGGAGAGCGTGTCGGCGCGCCCGTAGTGGCAACCAAACTCGGCGCCGACGCTGCCGGGCTGGTCTGGGACGCCTATGAGAAAGCAAGGGACGCGGGTTCGGATGTCCTGATCATCGATACCGCCGGCCGGCTGCAAAACAAGACGGAGCTCATGGATGAGCTCGAAAAGATCGTCCGTGTTCTCGGCAAACACGATCCCGAGGCGCCGCACACCGTTCTGCAGACTCTGGATGCCACGACGGGCCAGAATGCCCTTAACCAGGTGGAGATCTTCCGCAATGTTGCCGGGGTGAACGGATTGGTCATGACCAAACTCGACGGGACCGCGCGCGGCGGTATTCTTGTTGCGATCGCGGCACGCCACAAACTGCCTGTCTATTTCGTCGGCGTTGGAGAGCAGGTCGACGATCTGGAACCCTTCTCGGCGAAGGATTTCGCCGGTGCGATTGCCGGTCTACCGTGAACCCGCCGGAAAAAGCTGGAAAAACCGGCGGCAATCACCTACCTGCTGCCTATCCGTCCCGCGCAAGCGGCGCTCATGACTCAAAGACACAGCGACCCTTTCTGATGAACCAACCGGTTTTTGAACGTGAACCGTCCGACCCGAAGCGGAAACACATCAATCCGCTTTTGAAGCTCGCACTGGAGCTCGGGCCATTGATGGTGTTTTTCTTTGCCAATGCCCGGGGTGAAGCGCTGGCCGAACGCTGGACCTTTCTGGCCCAGCTCGGCGAGCCGATTTTCATCGCCACCGGGCTTTTCATGCTGGCCACGGTCATTGCCTTGACCACATCCTGGCTGTTGACCCGGACTTTGCCCATCATGCCGCTGATTTCAGGTGTGGTCGTGCTGGTTTTCGGCGGGCTGACATTGTGGCTGCATGATGAGCTCTTCATCAAGTTGAAGCCAACCATCATCAATACGCTGTTCGGTTCCATACTGCTTGGCGGATTGCTGTTCGGTAAATCCCTGCTCGGCTACGTGTTTGATTCTGCCTTTCAGCTTAATGCCGAAGGCTGGAAGAAGCTGACATTTCGCTGGGGGCTGTTTTTCTTTTTCCTCGCCGTCCTCAATGAATATGTCTGGCGCAACTATTCCCTCGACACCTGGGTCGCCTTCAAGGTCTGGGGGACCATGCCGATCACGCTGCTGTTTACCTTCTCGCAAATGCCGCTGATCATGCGTCACACCTTGCCGCAGGAAGAAGAAAAAACCTCGTCCTAAACGGAACGTCAGCCGTCGATCCACTCGATCCAGCGGCCGTGAAAGTCGCATCGGGCAAGTAACCGCTCCTCATCGCCTGGCCAGGACGTCAGACGCAATTCAGCGCCAGGACCCTGCAAGGCGTTTTCCATGCGAAGCCAATAGATCGGATCAGCGGATGTGACTGCCTCACCGGCGGCGCTGATCAGCGATTTGATGCCCTGTCGGGTTCGTTCCGGCAGATATTGCCACATGATGGAGTGGAACAGCACAAAAGCGCAGCCCTCCCGCCGATCGAGCAACCGCTCAAAAACAAAGGTTTCCGCATCGATCCGCTGCACCTTTAAACCGGCGGCCCGGGCAACAGCCAGGGCGGCCTCCAGCCGCGCCATGCGTTGCATTTGATCGGGCCAGACATAGCTTTTCAGCCGGCCAAGGTCGCCCGGCCGATTGATATCGATCGGAAACAGATCGCATCCATGCCGACTTGCGACCGGCAATTCACCTGATGGAAGCGGCGGCGTTCCCGTCACGTCGGGCGCAAATGTTACACCAAAGCTTTCGTTTCCCCATTCGTGCGGACCGAACCGGTAATGGTACAGATCAGGCAGCAGGTTGAGGCCGGCACTCGATCCGATTTCATTGAGTTCGAGGGGCAGTCCGCAATGACTGCGGATTGTCTCAAATCCCGGCAACAAGATAGCCGATCGAGCAACCTCGTTTGTCTGTGGAGCACTGTCCAGCGCCTGGCAAAGAAAATCGTCGTGACGCCCAATGGCATCCATAACGGCTGACACCAGTGCCGCGGCCTCAGGGGAGTTGGGCGGATAGACACTTTGCAATGCTACATCGTTCCCGGTCAGGACCAGCTGATGCAACCCGCCGCACAGCCGCAGGGCAACGGCATCGGCATTTGGTGATCCGGGCCAGCCGAGGACCCGGCCGCCGACTTTCGTTCCGGGATCCAGTTCGGCGGCCATGATACGGCAAAGTTCTGCTGTAAATGGCGAATCGAGCCTTTCGCAGGCTTCGGCCTGAGACAAAAAATGCTCACGGACTTCGTTCAGACTACGCATTCGCCCGCCGAGGTTGAACATTGCCAGATCCTGACTCATCAGACCTCTGAAATCCGAAAAGGATTGTTCTGCGGTCAGGGATCTCCCGCCCAATTGTCAAGCATTCGTAACCCACAACCGAGTTAAATCTTGCGATGTCTGCTGTGCGGAACAAAGTGAACATTCGCTGCTGGCGCACCAAGGTCTGGGTTTAAATTCCAGTGTAGTCTGCTGACCACCAAAATATCTTTCAATTCCATCCGCATGAATCGGCTCGTCCTGCATGGACAGGCTGGGTATCAGAAGATAGCAGGCTTCCTACTAGGAATCGTTCGACTTTGCTAAACCTCCCACATCGGCTTTGCGTTTGAATTCAACTAGCATTCTGTTGCAGCTGGCGGAGGTTTGAGGCGAATTGTTCTTCTTCGGATAAATATCTCTGCGTGAAATCCCGCCACTCAACAATATATTCCACAGGGTTATCTGGACCGTGTCATTTTTGGTATTGTTCGTGGCCGTAGGCAATCAGAGCGCCACAAGCAGCCGCAGCAATAGAAATGCCGATGCCGACTCCTTCAACAGCATTGCCAAATGACAGCCAACTGACAATCGCTCCAATGGTCAGTCCCGCGATTCCACCAAAAATAACACTGGGTCTCATCATATCTTCCTGACGATCATGCGGCATCCAATTTCTGATGATATGAATGAACCATGGTGTAGATGTGTCGGGTGTATGCAAGCCACACATTGGCCTCCCAATCACTGAACGTTGGTTCGGCCGGGAGGAAGGAAGGTCATAACCAATATGGAGCTGTCGGTATCCACTCATCAGAAGGGCCACCAACCGATGGTTGGTACACCCGGCAGATAGAATAACGCTAACGACGAGCGAAGCAGAAATCGAACCAAAGGGTAGAGTTTTTGGCAGACCCCTTGAACACCCCATGAATCTGGTGGTGCGGCCAACGGAGCTACAGTCGCTGGCCACATTGAGCAACGCAAGCCATATGACGACAAATACAGGATTCTGTAGCTGACTCAAACAACCTGTTGAAGTTCCTGCCTGGATCCAGAGCGCCCCCATGTTCAAACAAGCTCAGTTCTCCGCGTTACCTCCGATCGCGAAGCCAAACCCAGTTGACTGCAACGCAGAACAAAATCAGACCTTGGTCGCCGTGCCGAGACTGTTCGCTCGCCTGCCACAATTGACGCGCCTAAGGTAAGATATCCTTTACCATTTCCGTCAGCCACAAATGCGCAGGCCCTGTGCGATTATGTTTGGGTGTTACGCACTCAACCGGTGGACTCCAATGCCTGCGCTCAAACCGAAGTTGCAATTTTGCCAATCGGCCTGACGCCATTGGCCCGGTCGCCAGATGTTCAGGAAGATACGCCCATCCTGTACCTTGCAAAACCAGCTCCCGGATCACATGGAAGCTTGTCGCGTACAAGATTTGCGTCGACAGCGCCGGAAACTGGTCGAGAGTATTGCCCCGGGAACTGCGCAGGAGAAGCTGGCGATAAGGCATCAAATCGCTGGCACCGATGGTTTCCAGTTTCGCGAGTGGGTAGTCTGGAATGCTGACGGAAACGAATGGCAGGTTACCGATAAAAACCTGCTCAAGGCCTTTCTGAACCTTTCCCCCCGAGAACATCAGACCAATTTCCGCGCTGCCATCGGCAATCATCGCAGGAATTTCGGGGCTAACAGCGGAAAGCACCTCTACTTGGGTCGCAGGAAACTTCCGACCGAACTCGATCAGAATCCTTCCGAGCGCAGGGAGTAAAATTGCGTCATCGAGTACAATCCGAACGAGCAATTCATCTCCCGACAGGATGCTGCCCGCTGCGGCATTCAGGTCTTCAATTTGCATCAGCACGGCGCGCGCATAGGTGAGCATTCTTTCACCGCCTTTGGTCAGAGCAGGTTTTCGTGTGGCCCGATCAAAGAGGTCAAACCCAAGATCAATCTCAAGGTTTGCAATCGCTGTACTCACCGCAGATTGCCCCTTGTTCAAAACCCGTCCGGCTCCCGAAAAACTGCCAGCATCTGCGGCTGCAACGAACATTTTCAACTGGTCGAGGCTGAGCAATATGAATCCTTTCCATTGAGAACATTGATGATAACTAACTTCCTATTATTGATAATACAAATTATTCAAAGCTGAAACGGAAACATGAATATGACTTGGGCGGCACGGGTAACGTCAGGCGCACCAGTCGTCGAGAGGATCCTATCGATGAAAACTCTTTTGCAGATCAATGCCGGGATTCAGGGCGAACATTCCCAGTCGTCAATTCTAGCTGACAAACTGGCTGAGGCTCTGTTGTCCAATGCTCACGGTTGTCGGCATATCAAACGTGATTTGAGCGTGAACCCAATTCCACATCTCGACCACGGGACGTTCCAAGCATTTGCCGACCCAGCCGCTGCAAAGACACCGAGACACAAGGCCGGGCTGGCGCTGTCGGACACGCTCATTGCGGAGTTGAAGCAGTCAGACACTTTGGTGCTTGGCTCACCGATGTACAACCTCATGATACCATCCACGCTGAAGTCTTGGATCGACTACATAACGCGAGCAGGTTACACATTCCAATTCTCGGAAAGCGGCCCAGTTGGCCTGCTGCAGGGCAAAAAAGCGTTTGTCATCATAGCGCAGGGCGGAAAATTCCTTGGGACGTCTGCCGATTTGGAGACCCCATATATTCAAATGACGCTTGGCCTCATTGGGATAACCGATATTGAGTTTATTTATGCCGAAGGTATGGCGATGGGGCCGGAGTCTGCAGATACCGGGCGACAGGAAGCGTTCAACAAAATCAGTGCTTTCTCGCTCTGAAATCCAATTGGCATTCACACATGTCCGGTTTTGAGTCTTGCTGGCCCTGCCTCGAATTGAATGACGCAACCGAAAACCAACGTTCACTGCAGGCATGCCTACCTCGCAGAAGGGCTCGTTGAAAACCGAGGCCGATTGATGGATTGGGTCAATGCACTGTCGGAAAAGCCATGTATTCCTGACGTTCAATAACCACTCTATTCATCAATCCGAGGCCACTTCAGGATTGCCGAACGGCATTGCCGCAGGGCAACGGCCTCGGCATTTGGTGATCCGAGCCAGCCGAGGACCCGGCCGCCGACTTTCGTTCCGGGATCCAGTTCGGCGGCCAGGATGCGGCAAAGTTCTGCCGTGAACGGCGAACCGAGCTTTTCGCAGGCTTCGGCCTGGGACTGAAAATGTCTGCGTATCTCTTCCGGTCTGCTCTTGCGTTCACAACATACGTCAGATCCTGCACGCTTTGCATATGTCCGGCAAAGGCACCGCTATCTCAAGGAGTTGAGACCAAACATGTTGCCCTCGGTGTCCTGACACAATGTCACCCAACCAAATTCTCCGATGGAGAATTTTGGCCTGACAACTTTCCCTCCTGCGTTGGCAACGCGTGCTTCCTCCACCGCACAGTCCTCCGCAGAAAAATACACGACGGTGCCTCCTGCCCCAGGGGCAGCATGTTCTGACTTGGTCAAAGCACCGGCTGCACCATACGAGCTCATGTCGGCGGGAAAACTCATCATTTGTGTTTGACCTGTCGGATCGCCCATTGGCTCAAGCTTGCGGCCCAGAACGGTTTCGTAGAATGCCGCCGCCCGATCCAGTTCGTTTACATAGATATCAAACCATCCAACTGCGTTCATTTTTGACATATCCAACTTCCTCCTGTTGTCGATTATGCCGTTCACCTAACAAGCCGCAGTGGTTGTGTATTGTAGATATCAGACATCAAACTTTCGGGAATATCTTCCCGGAGTGTAGCCTGTGGCTCGGCGAAACGAGTGTATAAAATGCGACTGGTCGGCATAGGACGCCGTATCACTTCCGTTCAAGGTTTGCTGTAGACGGAGCACCTTGAAAAAGTCGTGCGGAGCAAACCCGGTCGTGCGTTTGAGCGTTCGTTGCAGCTGACGTGGCGACAGGCCTGCAGCAGCTGCCATGTCAGAAACTGATTGGATTTCGTCCAGATTGCGAAAAATCTTGTCAGTGACAGGGTTCGCAACCAACAATTTGCGATCAATCAGTGTTTCGACGAAATCCGCCAAAATCAGCTGACTATCCGCAAAATCCAGTTTGGAAAGTTTATTGTTCACGTCGATCAGTGGCAGGACGCCCGAATAGGGAAAATTTATCATGCCGTAAGCCAATTGCTCTTGGCTGGTTTGCCATACGCCTGGCAGAAACCGGATGTTCACATAGTGGAAGATCCTGCCCAGGTTGAACTCCTCGGACGCGGCCCGCAATTTGGAAACCCCCGCGATTTTTGTGTCCAGTTGGTCAAAGACAATATAGGCGCAGGCATCCGGCAACGCATGAAACCGATAGTCGTCCGATAACGTGCCGTCAGTTTTCAGCTCCAGAAACCGATGTACGATACTGCTCAGATGGCCAGGTGGTTCCGCCTCGCAAAACTGTACTGATTGTACTGCTTTCTCTTTGCCGTTTCC
>JAJFHT010000157.1 GCA_021775495.1 Hyphomicrobiales bacterium
TGATCGGCCTTAATCCGACCGACATCGGCCCGCTCAACCGGCATATGGATTCAGTCCTGCGCGGCCATCCCTACGTCAAGGCGCCGATCGATATCGCCTGCTGGGACATTCTGGGCAAACTGGGCGGCCTGCCGGTCTACAAATTGCTCGGCGGCGCCGAACAGCAGAACGTCAAACTCTACCGCGCCATCTCGCAGCAAAGCCCGGAGGAGATGGCGGCAAAGGTCGCAGGTTACCGTGCAGAAGGTTACACCAAATTCCAGCTCAAGGTCGGCGGCGACGCCGATACCGACATTACCCGCATCAAACGCTGCGCCAAGGAAATGCAGGCGGGCGACATTCTGGTTGCCGATTCCAATACCGGCTGGACCATGCATGAGGCGGCACGGGTTGTCGCCGCAGTGCGCGACATCGATGTCTATATCGAGCAACCCTGCCCGACTTATGAGGAATGCCTGTCGGTGCGCCGCCGCACCGCGCTGCCCTTCGTTCTGGACGAGGTGATCGACGGCATCGACACGTTGCTGCGCGGCCTGGCCGACCAGGCCATGGACGTCATCAATTTGAAGATCTCGAAAGTCGGCGGCCTGACCAAAGCCCGCGCCATCCGTGATGTCTGCGTTGCCAGTGGCATCCCGATGACCATCGAGGACACCTGGGGCGGCGACATCGTCACCGCAACGATCGCTCACCTGTCGCGCTCAACGCCGGAAGAGTTCCTGTTCTCGGCCACCGATTTCAACAGCTACGGCACCAAGGACATCGCCGCCGGCGCGCCGAAACGGGTGAACGGCGAGATGACGGCCGCGGACCGGCCGGGGCTTGGGGTGGAGCCAATTCTGGACGCTCTGGGCGCACCGGTATTGGAAGTCTGACGGAGATCGGAGTGTCTGGCGACCGGCAATGCTGGCGCGGGATTTGCCATGTTTCCGTATAAACAACACGCACCCTAAAAGCCGAACAGTTACCAGTTGTCCCTGACCTCAGCCACCAAGAGCAGGAAACATCCCCTTCAAGCCGGCGCCAATCATTCCAGCGGCAATTGCCATCAGGATCATCCCCATGACACGCGATACGACGGCCATTCCACTGTCGCCCAAACGAGCGGCGACCGGACCGGCAAAAGAGAACATCACACCGGTCAACACACAAATCCCGACCACTGCAACTGAAAGCTCAATCTTGGCGACGGACCCGGCATGATGCTGTGCCGCCACAAGCACGGTTGCCATCGTTCCTGGACCGGCAACCAATGGAATGGCCAGCGGGACGACTGCGATGGATTCCTTCTCATCTGATTTGGAGGTTTCGGCATCGCTTGTCTTGTGTTCGTCTTTATTGAACAACATGTGCAGGCCAATTAGTAAGACGATGAGGCCGCCAGCCGCACGGATTTCATCGACCGTAATGCCGAATAACTTGAGCATTTCGCCACCTGCCCAGACGACGATCAGCAGCGTGATCGCGGCCGCCAAGGCGCATTTGCGCGCAATGGCTCGCGCCTCGTCGGGCGACTTGTCGGCGGTCATCCCGGCAAAGATTCCGACGCCTCCAATCGGATTCATCATGGAAAAGAGCGCAGCAAGGAACGCGAATATTTCAGTTGAGGTCATTGTTCGTCCTGTTCTGCTGTGGGCTAGCTGACATCTGTCCGTTTGTGCAGGTCAATTCAGCAGAAGCCAACGCGGACACTGATTTTGACTTCTCACCGGTGCGATGAAATCACACACCGTGTCCACTTTGGGCAGTATTCCTACGCGAGTATGTGACCCATCCGTACCAAATTCCCGTCCGTGTCGAAAATTCCAAGCTCACAAATGCCCCATGGCTTGTCTTCGGCAATTCCGCAGCGTGGGATGCCATCCGCTAGCAGCCCGAGGGCTTTGAATTCTTTTGACAGCGCGTTTGCATCGTCGACACGGACAAATGCCCCGTGATCCGATTTCTCGGGCTCATGGTTCGGAGCTCTGAAAAAATGTAATTCGACGTGGTCACGAACGAGTATCAGATATCCTTCGTCAGGATATTCGAAAGCGCAATCAAACCCCAGGAATTGGTAGAATTTCCTGGTTTCCTCAAAATCCTTGCTTGGCAGGATGGGGCAGACACTCTTCAACATCATCTATTCGCTCCTGTGCCTGAAATATCATAACACGATGGCGCTGCCGCGTCCGCACCGAACGCGTATTGCCATCCAGATGGGAGTGGCGCAGTCACGGATACCGGACGTGCAATTGCCGCGCGATTTCGCTACTGTCAGCGGATCATGACTGTTGCGAACAAAGACAAGATCCGGGCGTTGCTGAAAAGCATTGAAACTGGCGATCCCGAACCGGTCGCAGTGGTCAATGAGGCAAGATACATTCAGCACAATCCCCAAACCCACGAGGGCAGCGAAGGCCTGGCGTCGCTGTTCAAGCGATTGTCCAAGACCGGGCCGCGAGTGAACATCGTACGGGCTTTCGAAGATGGCGAATTTGTCTTTGGACACACCGAATATGATTTCGCCAGCCGGAGAATAGGTTTCGAGGTGTTTCGCTTCGAGGATGGCCAGGCGGTGGAACACTGGGACAATATTCAGGAAAGAAAGGGCCCCAACCTTGCAGACCGCAGCATGGTCGATGGACCGACCGAAGCCGTGGACCTTGATCTGACTGAAAGCAACCGATCCCTCATCAGGTCATTCGTTGAGAACGTGCTTGTCGGCGGGCAAATCGACCGGCTGACCGACTTTATCGACGCAAATGCCTATGCTGAACACAATCCACATTTGAGTGATGATGTGACCGCACTCCAGTTCGCCCTGACGGCCGAAGGCGAGAACGGCAGGCGTATCGAATACCATCGCATCCACCGTGTTCTGGCCGAAGGTAATTTTGTCCTGTGTGTCAGTGAGGGCCGCCACGACGGTTTTCATTCCGCCTTCTATGACCTATTTCGGCTCGACAAGGGCAAGGTGGTTGAGCACTGGGACACCTCCGAGAAAATCGCGCCGCGTAGCGAGTGGAAAAACGACAACGGAAAATTCTGAACTTACGACCAGGAAGCTTTGGAGTTTTCCTCGCCCGCTAAGACTTGATCGCCTCGCCGAATTGGCCACAACGCAGATCGCTCATCCGCTCATGGTCGTTCCGGGCGTGACAGTTCGTTGCCGTGCGTTGGTTGTGAAGCCGACGGGATTGAAAGAGCTATCCAGACACAGCACGACCTGCCTGAGGCTAATCTGGACGCATTTCCATGGTTTTATGCAGCTTTCCCGCCTTTGTTGGCACGGCGGAAGCTGCAAACCTCGCCAAATTGAAATTTCGACTTGCCTTTGATCAAAAGACTCTCATTATTCGAGACTTGGTATCAAAATATGATAGGCCGTACCAATATGCCCCTGGAGCGCCTGATTGGTCTTTTGGAAATCATAGCCGTCGCCGGCCGCCCGGTTTCGGTAAGCGAATTGCAGCAGGCAACCGGCCTGCCAAAGCCCACATGCTACCGCTTGATACAAACGCTTGTTGATCAGAATCTGCTGGATCAACCGTCCGAGAACGGAAAATTCGTCATCGGCGAGCGCTTGATTCGCATCGCTTTGCTGGGGAAATCCGACATTGACGTGCGCCGTTGTGCGGCACCACTTTTGCGCGCGGCGGCGACGAACTTCAACGAGACGGTTTTTCTGGCGCGGTTTCGCAACAGCAAGGTCGAAATCATTCATGTCGAGACGCCGGAAGATCCAGCGCGGGCCTTCATCCATCCCGGTCTCGGCGAACGCCCGATGCATGCCTGTTCCTGCTCAAAGGCCATTGCTGCATTCGCCGAACCTGAATTTCAGGATTCCATCCTGACCGGAAGCATGAAGCAATACACCGAGCATACCAAAATTACCGAAGCCGAACTGCGTGCAGAGTTTGCAGAGATCGTTGAACGCGGATTCGCCGATTGCGATCAGGAAATCGACATGGGCATCGCCAGTGTCGCAGCACCCGTTTCTATAGGAAATATCGGCGCGACGTTCAGTGTGGGTGCCGTGGGTCCGATCCGCAGGTTCGGCAAGAAATACCGGTACGACATCGGAGAGAAACTGGCCTGTCTGTCTGAAAAAGTCAGCGGTGCGATTCAGCTCTGCAACGTTGCGGAGTTGTGAAACGGGGGGAGAAAACTTGGCCGGTCCAGGCCAATCGACCGAGACCCGATAACGGGCACACATAAAAATGGAGGAAAAAAAATGACGATAAGACCCGATCCAACATTCCACGCATCCCCGAAACTGGCAATGCAGGCACCGGTGGAGAACTATGCCTTCACCGTGATGCTCAGCCCCGACGGCTCGCAATCGGATGGCATCGCGGTCATCGACCTGAAGCCGGATTCGGACACCTATGGTCAAATCGTCCATCAGGTGATCGTCCCGAACAAAGGCGATGAATTTCATCACTTCGGCTGGAATGCCTGTTCCTCGGCACTGTCGCCGCTGACCGGCCACGCCTTCCTGGAGCGCCGCTATCTGATCGTTCCCGGTATCCGTTCTTCGCGCATTTATATCATCGACGTGAAGGATCCGCTCAAGGCAAAAATCCACAAGACGATCGAGCCCGAGGAACTGTTTGCCAAAACAGGTTATTCGCGTCCGCATACGATCCACTGCGGTCCTGAAGGCATCTATGTCTCCTGCCTTGGTGGTAGCGGCAAGGACGGCACTGATGGACCTCCCGGCATCTTCATCATGGACTGCGAAACCTTCGATATCATCGGCCAATATGAGATGGACCGGGGTAAGCAGGACAAGCACTACGATTTCTGGTGGAACCTGCCGCAGGACTACATGGTCAGCTCCGAATGGGGCCTGCCGCCACAGTTTGAAAATGGCGTGGTTGCAGAGGACCTGCTGTCCAACAAATATGGCCATTCGATCCACTTCTGGGATTTGCGGGCACGGAAGAACATCCAGACAATGGACTTCGGCGAGAACCATCAGATGGCGCTGGAAGTCCGTCCAGCCCATGATCCGACGAAGTCGTATGGTTTCTGCGGTGTCGTGGTGGACACCACCAACCTCCAGGGAGCGATTTTCACCTGGTGGCGTGATGATGACGGCAAATGGCAATCGAAAAAGACGATCACCATTGATCCGCGCCCCGAGAAGCCGGAAAACCTGCCGCCGCTTCTGCAGGGGTTCGAGGCTGTCCCACCGCTTGTCACGGATATCGACCTCAGCCTCGATGACAAATATCTCTATGTCGCTTGCTGGGGGCTCGGCGAGATGCATCAATACGATGTTTCTGATCCCATGAACCCGGTTTTATCCGGCAAAGTCGAAATTGGCGGCATCGCTCGGGGCACGAAACACCCCAATGGCGAGCAGTTTGCCTATGGCCCGCAAATGGTGGAGATCAGCCGCGACGGCAAGCGTGTCTATTGGACAAACTCGCTCTATTCCACTTGGGACGACCAATTCTATCCTAATGATGAGGGTGGGCAGATGGTCATGGCCCGCGTCGGTGAAAACGGTGGACTGGAACTTGACCGGGATTTCTACGTCAGTTTCCCGAAAGGCTTGCGGTCGCATCAGATTCGGCTTGAGGGTGGTGACTGTTCCACCGACAGTTTCTGCTATCCCTCAGTCTAGCAATGTCTGACGTGATGACAGTGACGGCCCTTTGGTGGGCCGTCATTTTTTCCGGCATTTATCATGGCATCAACCCGGGAATGGGTTGGCCTCTGGCAGTCTCGGCTGCTCTGATGGAGCGTAGGCACACCGCCATGCTGCGCGCCATTGCAATGCTTGCCGTCGGACATTTCCTTGCGATGATCGGAATTCTGCTGCCGTTCTCGCTCATGACCTTTTTGTTGCAATGGGAGACCGATATTCGCATTGGCGCCGGTCTCATTGTGGTGGCGATGGGCGTCTATCTGCTGATCAATCGGAGGCACCCAAGATTTCTGGCAAGAGTGCACCCGGCCCGGCTGGCGCTTTGGTCCTTTCTGGCAGCCATGGCCCACGGGGCCGGTCTGATGCTGGTTCCGATCTATCTCGGGCTCTGCACAGTGGCAGCCGATGAACCCGGGCATCTTGCGGCGCAGACCCTGATGGGAAACAACATCACCACCGCCTTTGTCGTCGCGGCTGTGCACACGCTCGCCATGACCCTCGCCGGTGGGCTGATCGCCTTGGTGATCTACCTGTGGCTCGGCCTGAAATTCCTTTCAAAAACCTGGTTCAACCTCGATCTTGTATGGGCTCTAAGCCTCATCATCGTCGGTGCATTTGGGATTTACTCGGCCTACGCGGCGCATTGATCGATCCGATCCAGGCGCGATTTCAAACGACAGTTATTCCCGCTGCTGCGCTTACAGTCTCGTTCCTCTCCACGCTTGCCTGAATTTTCTCCACAATTCTGGCCAGCGCCATCGAAGACGAAACCTTCATGCTGTCATAGGCTTGAAAATTGTGCGGCATATCAGGCCACAGGTCGAGCGTGACGTCGGCGCCCTTCGCCTTTTGTATCTGGGCAAATTCAACGATCATATCGCGCAGAATCTCACGTCCGCCTGCCTGCAGATATATCGGGGCAAGGCCGGTGAAATCCTGAAAGATCGGCGACAGCGCCTCGCGCCCATATGCGCCTTCGGGATCGAGCCAGACACCGAATTGCAGAGCCATCCACCCCTGCACCATATCGTATTGATTGTTGTCTCTCAGGCTTTGTCCTCGATCGCCAATGTCGGTCCACGGGCAAAGTCCGATGCACAGCGCGGGCTGCTCCAATTCATGCGCCTTCAACGTTTGCAAAAGCATCAACGCCATATGTCCGCCCGCACTATCACCGATCACCACGATCTTCTCTGGCGAATACCTGTTCGACAAATATGTCCAGGCAGCCAGGGCATCCTCGGACTGTGCGGGATGCGGATGTTCCGGGGTGAGGCGGTAATCGGGTGCGAATAGAGCCGCGCCGGTATGATGAGCGAGCATGGCGGCAAACCGCGCGCTGATGCCACTGTGGAACGTGTACCCGCCACCGTGGAGATAGAGCAGCACCGTGTCACTGCGCGGTGTCTTTGGGTGATACCAGTGACCCTTCGAGGCGGCGCACGGTTTGGCTGTCACGTTATACTGGTCATCAGTTTCGGTCTGAACACTATCGAACAAAGTTCTCCCCATGGAGATATCCGGATGGGTCATCGCGACAGTGAACTGATGACGCCAGAAGCGTATGCCTGTCTCGATATTGGCATCCCAGTCTGGCGCGATGCGGCGGCCTAAGGCATGGCGAAAATTGGTCGTCAGAGAGATCTGGCTCAGTTTTGCGAAGCTCCGCAAACGGAGCGAGATCGGGCCGGAAAACCAGAGTTTGGACATAGTGCTTTCCCTGCAAGGTGTTTGTTCCATCCTTGCTCGCTGCCGATCGCTGGATATAGAACGATTGCGACACTTCAGGAGTTCCCCTTGCCTCCGTTTTTAGGGTGGTTTTCTGTCCGTGATCTTTGACGCAATCCCCGGCATGGTTTGCCTTTTGAATTGCAGGAGTTGATCCGATTCAATTGATTTGGACCGAATGGAAGCTGCATTTTCAATGCTTCCAGCCTCCCTTCACCGGGCAAAGGGATTTGTAAGGATACGCAACAAAAAAGGACGGGTTTCAATCTGCGAGGTCCAGTATTCCGGCAATCAGTTAATTGTCCAACCGAACAAACCCGCCTCGGGAAAAGTGATTGCCAATCTGGTTCTTATAGGTACGGAATCTGCGGAAGGAATGGCAGCGATATCCGCCAGGCTGACAGACGCATTGGCGTGGCAATCCACCTGACAATTAGCATTTGTGGCCACTGCATTCGCGGCTCGGAGCTGAATTGACCTGACACCGTTGTCCGCCATTGCCGGTCAGCCCCAATTCTGTATCTTCAGCTAAAGCCCGCGCTCAATCGCACGCAGCAGCCGAAAGCGCAGCTTGCCCGGTCCGCTGGTCAGCGAGATTACGAAGCGAACCGTTCCGTTCTTGGAGGTCTTTGCAAAGCCCGCCAGCGTGCGCACGCCGGAAAAAGTACCGGTCTTGTAACGTGACCCGGCGCGGGTTCGTCGAAGCAGCTTGGAATGAGGCGCGAAGTGGTGCAGCAGCTTGGCCAGCCCGCGGGCTGTGAACTTGTTCTTGCGGCTGATGCCCGAACCCTCAACAATATGGATGGCGTCACCAATATCGTGTTTGTCGAAAATCTCGTTGGCGACCTTCAACGATTTTTTCAGGCTGACCGGACCGCCCAGTCGGTGCGCCCCGACTTCAAGAAAGATCTGATTGGCGATGTAATTGTTCGAGCCGATCAGCATCTGGTTGACGATGGTCGACAGGGTGCGGGACTGATTGTGCACATAGACCGGTTTCAGGCCCTTTGGTACCGATCCGTTCTTGATCTTGCCTTTGACGCTGCCGCCGGCCCGCTTGATGAATGCGGCGAGCAATTCGCCGGCATATTTTACGCTCACTCCAGGGGTTTGGGTCAGGCTGATGCGGCTCCGGCCGTTTCGTGCTCGCTTGCGAAACTGGCTGACCGCCAGGGGTGTGATCGGCGTCTGCTTCTCGGCCGAGCGGACTTTCTTGCCCTTGCGCACGGCGTGGATTGTGTTGAAGTTCACCGCCAGTGCCGAGTTCAGCGCGTCATAGGCCTCTCCGGTGTTTTCGATACCCGGAATGCGGATATCGGCAGGATAGTAGCTCGCATCGATCACCATGCCGGCAAACGGCGCCTTGCCGGTTGCCTTGATGAGCTTGGGCGCCAGCAGCGCCAGCTCTTCCGATATCAGGAACGGGTCACCACCACCGCGCACATAGAGCACCCGCTTGTCGTCGACATAGAAACGGGTCTTGAAACGATAGTCTGCGCCCAGCACTTCCATCGCCAGAAATGCGGTGATGATCTTGTTGACTGAGGCCGGAACGAAAGGCTTGTCGGCGTTCCGCGCCACCAGCGCCTTGCCCTTTTCGTCGAGCACGAGAACAAGCCCCGACGGAGCGAGGGCGGCGATCTTTTCCTTGACGCCGGCGTGGACCAGAGTGGGCAGCAGAAGCAGAGCAAGAACAATGGCTGAAAGGCGAGACCGCATGACGACTCCGGCGTGGGTGAAGATATTCCGTTAGCGGCGCATCTTCCCCGAATTCACCGTCGTTGAAAAGAGTCCGTTGTCGGGCTTGGAAAAGGTGGCTCTTCGCAGAGCCCTGCAGGTGGGTTTATGACCTAGATTTTCGCCAGCAACTCCGCCCGCGTATCTTCATCGACAAACGCCGCATCGATCGATGCTCTTGTCACCGCGCGCAGATCCTCGTCACCCAGCCCGAAATGTTCACGTGCAATATCGTATTCCCGCGCCAGGCTGGTATGAAAATAGGGTGGATCGTCGGAACTCAGGGTGACGATGCAGCCCGCGTCCCGCAGTTTCGGGAACGGGTGATCGGCGAAACTTGGAAACACTGATAATGAAATGTTCGAACCGGGGCAGACTTCCAGCACGATCTGTTCGTCGGCGAGGCGTTTGACCAGGTCGGCATCTTCGATGGATCGCACGCCGTGGCCGATGCGTGATGGTTTGATGAACTCCAGCGCGTCGTAAACGCTTTGCGGGCCAACCAGTTCGCCGGCATGGATGGTAATGCCAAGGCCGGCGTCGCGGGCGATGTCGAAGGCTTTGACATATTCCGACATGTGTCCCATGCGCTCTTCGCCGGCAACACCGAACCCGGTGATCAGCGGCTCGTCGTGATCGACGGCAAACTGCGCCGCAGCCTCGATCGATTTAACACCGCAATGGCGTACGCCGGTGACGATCATCCGGGACTCGATGCCGGTCTTGGCCTTGGCCTGGCGCATGCCCTCGGCAAGGCCGTTGGTGTAGGCCTCTGGAGAGAGGCCGGCTTGGCTGGCATGATCGGGCGAAGTGAAGAATTCCGAGTAGATCGCTCCGTCGGCGGCAAGGCCGGTCAGGTAGTGCTCGGCCAGCAGGGCATAATCGTCCTCGGTGCGGAACAGATTGGCCGATACGTCGAAGGCATGCAGGAAACTGGTAAAATCATGCCAGACAAAAACACCGTCCTTGATGATCTTGCTGACATCTTCATTGTATTTGCGCGCCTGGCGGATGACCAGTTCCGGCGCGGCAGCGCCTTCGATGTGACAATGCAGTTCGGCTTTTGGCAGCATGGGACAGTCCGTTGTTCGATCGGGCAGGAAAATTCCGGGAGATCCGCCTCGGATAGGCGATCAGGGGCTGGCAATGGCCGATCATCGTGCCACAGTCAATGATTATCGGCGGTCTCCTGAGTTGGAGAACCGATTGCGCCATCGTTCCAATCTCCTGCTACACTGAAATCCAAAACGGGGACGTGCCTTGAAGACAATCTGCATCGTCGATGATCACAAGCTGTTTTCCAGCGGTCTGGAATTGATGATCAGTTCGTTGGAAGACGGCATATCCTGCCAGGTTTTCGACGACGCGGCGACGTTCCTGCAGGCATTGTCCGAAAGGGATGGGCCGCCGGATTTGTGTATTGTCGATTTCTATATTCCCGGCACATATGTTCCCGATCTCATCAGACAGGTTCTCGAGCAATTTTCCGGCACGCCGGTTCTGGTCGTGTCGGCATCCGTCGTTCCGGCCGATCGAAAAATGGCGCTCGATGCCGGAGCCAAGCTGTTTTTGAACAAGAGCAGTGAGACGGAGGTTTTGCTTGATGCCGTGAAACTGCTTCTGGCTGGTGAAACACCGGAGATCGCCGCGCCCGACCGGGAACACCTGTCCGGAAAGTTCAATCTCACGCCGAGACAGATCGAAATCCTGCTCCTGGTGTCGAAGGGGTTTTCCAACAAGGAAATTGCAAATCTACTTGAGGTGTCTCCCGAAACCGTCAAATCTCACCTCAAGGAGATTTTTGTCCGGTTTGACGTTGGCAACCGAATCGAGGCGGTCGACTTCGCTCGCAGCAATGGACTGTTCATGTCGTGATCTTGCCCCGGGCGATGATTTTCAACGCCGACTCCAGATCGTCGACATCAAATGGTTTTTTCAGAAAGCGCCCGCCGTTCTCCTTGATGTGCAGAATCATGTTCGGGTCGTCATATTGTGAAATGATCAGGCAGGACGGCAGCAGGTTCTGTTCGCTTCGGTCGAGGATATCAAAAGCGGTCAGGCCGTCCCCGAGGTCGAAATCTAGGATGAGGAGTGCATAGCCTTGCAGCCTCTCCGCGTTGAGATGGGCAAACTCCTGAGGCGTATGGGCGGTATCGACGGCATAGTGCATCGATTCCAACATGTCTGAAATCGACGTCAAATAGTCCTGGCGATCCTCGACCAGCAGAACTTTCTCAGTGCTGATGGGTGAAATTTGCATTTTCTGAGCAGGCACGACAACAACCGGTGATAGCTCGCCATCCAGAATCCGTGAAGACTTGTGGACCGGCAACTTCACGCCAAAGCTCGACCCCTTGCCCTGCACGCTCGCCAATGTGACGTCACCATTCATTGCCGCCACGAGGTCGCGAACGATGGACAGGCCCAGGCCGACATTGCCGGCCTGTCTGCTGGTGGACGGATCAACCTGATAAAACGTGTCGAAAATCCGCTTCTGGTTGTCGGGCGAAATGCCAGCGCCGGTATCCGCGATAGTTATTTCCGCCTGCTGTCCGCGTTTCCGAACTCCGAACAAGATCTTCCCTTGGGCCGTGTGCTGTATGGCGTTGTGGATAAGATTACGCAGTACCCGCTCCAGAAATCCAGCATCCGCCAAGACGGAAACCGATGTCGGCATCAAAATGACCGCGAGTTTCTTTCCGGATGCCACCGGTTCCGCCTCGGCGGCGATGTTTGCCATCAGCGGCTGCAGGGCTACCACGGCAATATCCGGTTGGGGCAGGTGTTCCTTGATCCAGGCAAGCTGCGACACGCTCTTTATCAGAGAGCGGGCTGATTTGAGGCTTTGCCCGGCGATCCTGACGGCCTTGTCGCCGCCGGCGGGCAGTTTCTGCTGTTCCAGACTTTTCAGGCTGAGAGCCATGGCGCCCAGCGGCTGGTTCAGATCATGGCTGATCGAATGCAAAAACTGTTCCCGCAGTCTGGTTTCTTTCAGGGCGTTTTCCTGTGCTTCCCGTTCGAGCATGAGCGACCGTTCCAGCGAAAATGACTGCTGCTCCAGCAGGACGCTGGTTTCCTTCAGCCTGATTGCCAGGTTCGCCTCATGCAGATGCTGGACATGGATTGCATAACCAATGCCGATCGAAACCGCGAAGGCAAAGAACAGGGTGCAGAGCAGCAAACCCCAAAGCGGCGGCTGGTCGCTCAGGAAATAGACGATGCTTGGCAAAAACAGCACAACCCGACCCATGATCAGCGCCGGAAGCAGTTTGGCATTGAGTGCGGCGGAGGCGATGCCCGCCGCGGACAGCATGACGATGATCAGCAGAGACCGGTCGTAGGACAGCGGCGTGATGAACAGGACGACGGCAAAACCCCAACCGCTCATCAACAGGAAATCGATTAGCGTCAGCAGGCTTTCGGTGGTGGTCGCGCCGACTGGTCTGCTGGACTGGCGGCGGATCTGCAGGAACAGAAACAACACCGTGCCGACAAATGTTGTTGTCAGCTGAATGGCCAGGAACATTAGCGATGCTTCAGCGCCGAAGTCGGCGGTCAGTGAAATCAGCCCCGCAAATATCGCGATGTTCACATTGACCAGCAGGCTGATCCAGCCATCGGAGACCGCTGAATCGAGAAGTGATTTTTTGACCTCCTGCGGATTTTCTGCCTGGGAGAGAAGAAAAATCCGCTCGGGAATTCCCTTGCGGTTCTCGTTTTGCGAGGTCCCCGGTTCAGTGCCGCGCGGCATTGGAATTCAGTCTCGGTGACATGCCGAAAGCGACATGAAACATCCAGTAGAACACCGAGAGAAATACCGGAACAAAAAGCATCGCCCTGATCAGCCGGACATAGGCCGTTATCGCAATGTGCTGGCTGGGAAAAGCATCCGCATCGATGCCCGTAACGCCGATGCCGACATCATGGAACTGCGACAATACCAGTACGGATGCAAGCGATATCGGAACCACCAGGGTAAATGCGCCGAGCAGATATTGTGGAAAGGTAACCAGCCCAATCCGCCAGAAAACCGGCGCGAATACCATGCCGCAGGCCACGGTCAGCAGCGAGTCCCACAACGAGTCGAACCAGGCCGAAACCCCGACTCCGAACATGCGCAGAAGATTGTCCATCAGCAATCCGAACAGGAACATCACTGTGCAGGAGAGAACGAGCGAAGCGAACAGGATCGACCAGCGGAACGGTTGTGGCACGGCGGGTTTTCGTAGGCGGAATCTCAAGGTTCGCATCTTGCTTGGCCACTGTTTGAAACAGGCGTGCGAAGAAATCTACGGACAACCGGGGTCATCTGCAAATGTTGACCCTGGCCTTACAGCGCCAAAGAAATGGATGTTCGCAGTCGTGACGGATGGGGCCCTTCATGTGCACCTTTGCATCGCCGGGAAACCGCCTGTCCAGTTTTGCCATAAGCGAGATCAACGCATTCCGTTTTGCCGTCGATTGGCTGGTGGCGGTTCCGGCCGCCGAAATCTGGCTCGTCTTGCAGCTCTTGGCCGCATTGGTAGCGGGCGCAAGAAACAACATGAAGACACCAAGCAGGATCGCCAGTTTGGCGATCCTGCTGCCGGTCGGGGACAGAGGGCGTGAGTGTCGTCCGCCGGTGTTGGCTGGTATTTCGTCGGATTTCCGCACGTCATTCTGCTTCAGTCTCACCGCCGCCGGCATTTCCGGATCGGATTGCCGGCGATGGATTGGCCTGTCTATTTGCACGGGCGGGCGGAGACGGTGCAGGAAAAAAAACCGTTCCTGCGTTTACAATATTGCTTCTTGGCTGTGGAATTGAGGTAACTCTTCCACAGCGGTCCGTATTTTTTTCCGGCTCCGATTCTCCAGGCGATTTTGGCCGAAGCGATGCCGCCCTTCTTGGTGTATGCCCCGCTGCGCGTCGCCCTGACTGCGTGCTTCTTGCACGCACCGGTCGATTTGGTTGCGGATTTGGTAGTGGATTTGCCGATTGGCTTGCCAAGCGATTTCCCGGCTGCACGGGCTGGTGGCGTCTTTTTCTTCACGCCCTTCCGGTTGTTGCTGGATGTGGTGGAGTGCCCCTTCCTGGGTTGCGGGCGGTTCAAATCAGAAAGGGATTTGCCCTTCCGCTTCGTGCTTGTCGTTTTATGCCCTTTTCTCGGCTGCGGTCCGCACGTCGCCTTCAGCGTGACCCAGTTGGAAGCCCGGCGATAGGTGCCGCCGCTACTGGCCCTGGCCTTGTATTTGGCCTTGACGTTGGAAGTGACGTTGATTGTGTGGGTGTAGGTCGCAAGATAGGTGCCGGCGGCACCTTTAACGGCGTTGGCAAACAGGGCTCCGGTCGTACCGCCGCTTTGATTCTGCAGCTGGAACTTTACGGCGCCGGGGCCGTCCGTGTGCGCCCATAGTTTCAGTGTCGCCTTGCGCGGGCAAGCCGCACCCTTGGCGACCTTGATGCCGAGCTGGACCTTTTTGATGTCCAAAGCCTGGGCCGGCACGATGCCGAGTGAAAAGCCGGCAACCATGGTTGCGAGTATCAGTTTTCGTAATTTCATGTTTCGAATCCTTTAAAGTTCCGAAACCCCCGACATTGGGCTGCTTTGCCCGTTTGCAATCGTCGCAAAACGCGCCAATCGGCTCCATCCCCCGATCGGGGGTCCCCATGCGGGGGATACGCGCGACAATCACTTTGCTTCAGATTTGTCCGGTGACCGAGAGAGTGGAGGTCGGGGCAATCTGGAGAACTATGATGCTGAAGAATTGTCTCAGTTCGTGGTTGTCGATTGGCTTTGTGCTGTCGGCCACCGCACTGGCTCACGCCGATCCGGCAGAGCTGAAAACATTCAAATACGGGCCGCTAGATGGCGGCACGGTTCTGCACGTTCAATCAACCGACAATGTGTCGTGGAACGAGCTGGTGGACGGATACGTCTATTTTCACGGCGCCATCGACATCAATACGAAGTGGCCGGGTTTTGTCTACCACAAGGGTGTCGGCATCGTGCTCGGAAGTTGCGTTGGTGCTGATTGTTTGACGCACCCGGTTCTGTGGTCAGTCTGGGCATATGATCGTGATTTTTATGCCGATCCGGTCACTGTCACCGTCCCCACGTCCAAGTTCACTGACGCCGATCGTGAAGCGATTATCGGTGAATGCAACCGGAACCTGACCTCTGACGGTCCGACCAAACGGCACAATTTCGAATACTTCATGGACACCACCGTCGTTGCCGATACCGGTCAGCAATGGACGGCGCTCGGCACTCTGTTTCAGGCGGAAGGACATCTCAATGAAGACGGTGTCTGGGTGCCTGATTCCACCTGGCCCGAGAATCTTTTCCCGGAACAGATCAACCACTGGAAAACGGCGGCTTTCAAGATCAACGTCGTTTGTGATCCGGTCAAGATGCCGCTCTCAAACGACGTGGCGATCGACTTTGGTGACTACCAGGTCAACGACAT
>JAJFHT010000158.1 GCA_021775495.1 Hyphomicrobiales bacterium
TATTGGCCGCCGCGGACCTGCTCGACGACCCGGACTATGACGATGTTCTGGAGTTGGGACTATGACAGATCAACAATCGCGCCCCGGAGCATCACTGGCTGTGTGCGGCTGTTTCCCTGATGCGAGGAACCGATGAACAAGACCGTTGATCAAATGTGCATCCGCCTCGCCAAAGCGCTTTATGACGAAGACGACCACGCCGTTCGCGATGCGCTGACAGGGCTTGAACAGGTAGCTTCAAAGGATCGTACGCGTGCGATCAACGACAATACTCCAGATGAAACAGAGACGGTCTTGCACGTCGCTGCCCACCAGGCCCATGCGGAAGCCGTCGTGCGGTTGATAAATTGGGGCGCGGACGTGAACGTTGCAGATGAAGATGGCAACAGGCCGTTGGACAATGCGCTTGCCGCCAACCGTTGGAAAAACAGTGAGGCGATCGTGCTGGAATTGATCAGTTCTGGCGCTGATTGCAACGGATATGACCGCTACGACCTCACTCCGCTCCATCATGCGGCTGCAACCGGCAGCGAGCCCGTTCTCCGGAAACTCATCGCCGGTGGTGCAGATGTGATGGCGCGTGATCGCCGCGACCAGAACAGCACACCGCTGCACGAAGCCGCCGAAGACGGCAATTCAAAAGCCGTTCCGTTGCTGATTGCTGCCGGCGCCGTTCCGGATCAGGTTACGGCATCCGGCGTCACCGATCTGTTCCTCGCCGTCGAGTATGGTCATCGCGAAACCGCGGCAGAGCTGATCCGCGCCGGCTGCAATGTGAATCACGCCGATCCAAAAGGCAGAACACCGTTGCATTTTGCCGCCCGGAACGGCGACCATCAGCTGATCCGTGATCTTGTGGCCGCCGGTGCCGATCTGCATGCGCTCGATGATCTCGGACATTCACCGTTGCAGATCCTGTTCGCATTCAATGATATTGAATTGTTGGGCAATTCGGCCGAAATCACTTCGCCGAAACCACTGGATGAGGCGACCCGGCTCGCCGTATTCATCACACTTGTGATGCAGAATTATACGGGTTCGGGAGACTTCGTCGATTCCTCATTCATCTCCATGCTTCATGAAAGGCAGTTCTGGCTGGTCAGCCGGTGCAAAAGACTGTGCGACGCCGTCGCAGGACTGGCGAAGAACCGTTCGCACCAAAGTGCCTTGCCGCGCTCGCTGGCACGCATCTGTCACGACATTTTCAGCTATGTCATCATCGCCGGCGCGTCTCATCGGAGTGTCAATGACGGTTTTAAAATCACAAACCTTGATGATGAAACCATTGACGAGGAGGTCGACAATTTCGATGTGGCCTTCATAAGGTTTTTCACCGGAGATCAGGGTTTCCCCGCTGATCTCACTGTCGAAGATTTGGTGCGGCAGGAGTTGGAGGCGCGAGGGCGATCAGATGGCGGCGGGTAGGAACACTTTGTCTGTTGTCCGCCTGTGCGCCGTCCAGCTTTTTCAGACCGTAAATCCGGTCGTCTGTAACAGGCCAGCGTCATACGCAGACAGGCATTGAAGGCCGTCAATTCGGCACTGCCGGGGGCAATTCACCAACTTTTGCAAAATGGCTGCATGTGAACAAATTGCTGAACGCATCCACATCTGGCGCGTCGCCATCCAGTTGCAGGCTATCATCGTCGATTGCAGCAGAAATCTTTCGATGGCCCAGCCAGAGTTCCACCAGCGTCCTGAGTTTTGAATTGACCCACAAATTGATATCGTAGCCGGGATTCTTGACACAGATATCGACGTCTCCCGGCTCGAACACCAGCCAATAGAAGCGCCTTTCAGCTGGCACACCCTGTAGCTGGAATTCGACCACCCGTCGTTGCTCAACCTGATAGTTGGCTGCCAAGATGTTCCGTCTCAATTCCCAGAACAGCACATCGGGGTCGAGATTCTTGTCACTGATTATCTCCCGTCGAAGCCATTTTTGCGCCCAGTTACCCATCTGGTCGAGAACCGGAAACAATTCAGCACCGGAAGGCGTCAGAAAATATTCAAAGCCTTTGCCCTTTTCCACCTGCCTGCGCTCGACAATATTGGCCTGTTCCAGATCCTTCAGCCGTCGTGACAGCAACGCAGAAGACATGCGCGGCACGCTTGCCTGGATTTCGCCAAACCGCGTCGCTCCGCAAAACAGCGCGCGCAGAACAAGCGGCGTCCAGCGTTCGGCTATGATTTCAGCTGCAACTGCAACCGGGCAGAACTGCCCGTATCCCGGATTTTCTGTCATGGTCGCCAGCTTAGGATATCGCAACGATGTCGGCTACTTCAGATATTGAAGTACATGCGTATCGGCAGGACGGTTGCGGAGCGAATCCATAACGCGCTGTTTTAAAAAGAAATATCGAGCGCCTTTCCGGTATTGCCGCTAATTCGGATAGCTTCATTTTCTGAAGTTGCGGCAATTTCATCGGTCTGTGAATGTTGTTGCATCATCAAAATCGATCAAGGAAACAACTGATGTCCGCAAAAATTGACCTCATTGAAATCGCCGCAAAACTAGGGCCAAAATTCGGCAGGCATGCAGCGGATCTGGATCAGGCAGACCGTTTTGTTGGCGACAATTACGATGACTTGAGGGAGTGTAACGTGTTCTCCGCACTCGTTCCCTCGGCCATTGGCGGAGGCGGGGTTTCCTATTCGGAAATGTGCGAGTTTGTGCGTGAAATTGCACGTCACTGCTCTTCCACGGCCCTGTCGCTGTCGATGCATCAACATCTGGTGTCTGCCGCGGTGGCCAATGACATGGCTGGCCGTCCCGGACGTTCGCTTCTCGAAAAGGTCGCCGGATCGGAGCTGATCCTGATCAGCACCGGCGCCAATGATTGGCTTGAATCAAGTGGCACGGCAAAAAAGGTCGAAGGTGGTTATGAAATCACGGCGATCAAACCGTTCGCCAGTGGCTCCCCGAAAGGCGATGTCCTGGTAACCTCCGCAGCCTGTGATGATCATCAGGACGGTCCGCAGGTCCTGCACTTTCCTGTGCCGTTCTCGAGCGATGGTATTTCCTTCATGGACGATTGGAAAACGCTCGGCATGCGCGCCACGGGATCGCAAACGATCAAACTCGAAAACGTCTTTGTCCCGGATGCTGCGATCGCCCTGCAAAGATCGCGTGGTAGGTTCCACCCCGCCTTCAGTGTCATTGTCGCGGTTGCTCTCCCGATGATCATGTCTGCCTATATCGGTGTTGCCGAAGCTGCGGTCGAAATTGCCAGGCAGAAGGCAAAATCCCGTGTCTCCGACGCCGTGACACCACTCCTGGTCGGCGAGATGGAAAATCTCCTGACAACCGCCCAGATTGCTCGTGACGATATGGTCAGGCTTGCCAATGATTTCAACTTTGAACCATCCGTAAATCTTGCCAGTCAAATGCTGATACGAAAAACCATCTGCGCCAAACATGTGATTGCAGCTTGCGAAAAGGCTCTGGAAGCAACGGGAGGTAGCGGTTTCTTCCGCAAGGTCGGACTGGAACGGCTGCTTCGTGACGTGCACGCCGCGCAATTTCATCCGCTACCGGAGAAGCGGCAGCAGATTTTCACCGGAAGAGTGTCGCTGGGATTGGAGCCAGTGCCCTCGACTGAGCCGGCGCAACAACAAGCTGCAACATGATGCGGTGCAATCCGATGACCCTGCACCAGACAGAAATTTACAGATCTTCGTCCCGCGAGGATTTCATTGAAGCAATGAGCCGATCCGCCTGCACGGTAAATGTGGTGGCAACCGACGGTATTGCCGGGCGCGCCGGCGTGACAGTGACGGCAATGTCGTCGGTCACCGCAGATTTGCCAAAACCGGAGCTTTTGGTCTGCGTTGACAGCAGGGGCTCTGCCTGTGCAGCCATTTTGGAAAACCGCGTATTTTGTGTGAACGTGCTGAACTCGAACCAGCGCGAAATCTCCGATATGTTTGCGGGGCGATCCGGCAAATCTCAATCAGATCGGTTCAGTTTGGCACATTGGAGATTGATGCAAACCGGTTCACCGCGTTTGGTCGATCCCTTGGCTGCGTTCGATTGCAGCATTGTCCGGGCGGAACTATATGGCTCGCACTACGTCATCGTTGGAGCAGTGGAAGAGACATTCATTTCGAATGCGGGTTCCGCCCTGATTTACGTCAATCGCGATTATCGGGAAATCCGTGAGGCAAGCGGACATTAGCACTTCGCTGGCGGCCTCGCACCAGTTCAATGCACGCTTGCTTGTCGAATCATCCGACCGCGCGGAACTGAAACCGCTGCCAGATTGCCTCGGAGTTCGCCGAGTTGTTCTCACGTTCGGCATAGACTGACTGGGTCAGCGTTCGCCCATTTGTCGCTGCCGGCATGTACCAGCGTCCCGTCGTTCAGGGCAAACGCGACTGAGTGGGTGCGATTATTGTCTTCCGCCTGCCATCAGGAATCCGGCCAACAGAACCGGCAGGAGCGAGACGGTTGCGAAGACCACCTGCCCGCTAATGAAAATCATGATGGCCGAAACCAGAAATACCACCGCCATAAGGGTGGTTCCGGGCAATCTGGTTTTCGAAAATACCGCCAGGACACCGCCGGTAATCTGTATGACACCGAGCAAGATCAGCGAAACGCTGCCCAGCCCGACGGCCTGAAAGAACAGCGCTTCCTGCGGCATCTGAAACAGCTTTGCGGCGCCTGCCGCCAAGCTCATCAGGACCAGGACGGCCAACACGATTGTCTTGAACAGTTTCATTTCGAATTCATACGCCCCAGACCCGGCTGGCAAATTTAGGATATGGATCGGCAATCGCGCGCGACAGCTTTCCGCGCAGCAGTTCAAGCCTGTCGGGTTCCGGCCCCGGTGTTTCAACAACATTTGGTGCTTGCGTGAAGGCAAAGCCGGTATTGTCCTGGATCTCCTCCAGCGTGTGGCCGGGATGGATGCTTTCCAGTACGAAGCCGCCCCTGGCGCGGTCGAATGAAAACGCACAGAGATTTGTAATCAGCGCATGAGGCCCGCCTGGGCGGTGAACACCTTTCTCGCTGGTTCCCGGCGCGCTGATGAAATCGACGGTCTCGACCATGGTGCGCCGTGTGTGTTCATCGCGAAAAAGAATAACGCGCGGCACCAGATAGTAGAGCAGGGCCGAGCCGAACGAGCCCGACCAGCGCACTTTCATCCGCGGATAGTCGCCGACACCGACAAGATTGATATTGCCCTTGCCGTCGATCTGGCCACCGCTGAGGAAAAACGCTCCGATGCGCCCCTGCGCGGCCATGTCGAAGAGTTCGCTGGCGCCGTCATTCAACGACTGCAGATGGCGGCTGTTGAGCACGGTGACGCGGCATCCGGAGAGTTCGCGTTGCAGCAGTGCCGCCGATCCGGGGATAGGAGAGGAAACGCCGACCGCGATGTGATCAATACCATCAAGCAACCGGGCGATCACGCAGACCAGAAGTTCTTCGGTGCTGAAGTCCATTTTATTCTGCGGCAATCGGACTGCCGCTGCGCGGTTCGTTTTCAAGGAACTCGGCAAAGCCTTCTGCGCTGCGAGCCATCCGGGCATAGGTGGCAAGCGCCGCCTCATCGGGCGCATAACATCCGTCCAGACCGAGCGGCCACGCTCCCCGCTCAACTCGCGCGATGGACGATATGTAGTGATCCGGAATGGTCGCCGGCGCGCGCAATTCATCCTGCATCAGGTCACCGTCAACAATCTGCTCCACCGTCACCAGTGTTCGTCGCGCCGCATGGGCCATGGTCATCAGTTCGCGCGCCTTGCCGATCCAGACATTGCCATGCCGGTCGGCCAGCGGCGCGTGGAACAGGGCAAAATCCGGCACGATTGCCGGCAGCAAGACGATC
>JAJFHT010000159.1 GCA_021775495.1 Hyphomicrobiales bacterium
CTGCGCCCGGGCGCCGACATCCCCGGCCGACATGCCCGGTTTGTAAAGGCTCGATCCGAGCCCGAACGCTCGTACGCCGACACCGGCAAACGCGGCGAACTCACTTTCCGAGACACCACCGACCGCGCCGATGATCGTGCCCTGGGGCAGTACGGTCCGGATCGCGCCGATGCCGGATGCCCCAAGGGCGCTCGCCGGAAAGAATTTCAGCCCGGACGCACCAAGCCGCAATGCGGCAAATGCCTCGCTGGCGGTGAATACACCGGGCATGGTGACCATACCATGGTGCCGGGCGCGGGCCATAACATCGGCGTCGATATTCGGGCTGACCAGCAGCCTGCCGCCGGCGGCGTCCAGCCGGTCAACTTCATCCGCCGTCACCACCGTCCCGGCGCCGACCAGAACCGATGCCGGCATCGCATCGACCAGTTTGCTGATGGAGGTGAAGGGATCAGGAGAATTCAGCGGCACTTCGATGGCCTCGATGCCCGCATCTACAAGACTGTTTCCGATCGCAACAATCTCGTCGGACCCCACGCCACGAAGTATGGCAACCAGGTTGCGTTTCATGCCCGGCCAGGGTGCGGTGGCGGTCATGCTTGTCTCCTTCGAGCTCCGGCGGGATGAAAATGATGGCCGGACGCCTGCATCAATCCGGCCCGGACGGCCGCGTCTGCGTCACTGACAACAACCTTGATGCCGGCATGTGCAAATGCACTTTGATAAAGTTGAGCCAGAGGACCCGAAGCGATCAACTGGATGGCACCTTCAACACCGCCCATGTTACGGCGCGCCGCGCCGATCTCGCAGCCGATCAGCAATCCTGACAGCGCCGCGGCGGATTCTTCCGCCGACGTGCCATTGAGCAGCATGGCGGCGCGGATGCGAAACAGCCGGCCTGTCAGCATTTCGGGTGCGGCGAGCGCATCGGAAAACCAGTTGAGAAACGCCGGGTTGTCGGCCATGAAGTCGGTGCTGCCCGGCGCAATCGAGTGGCGCAGGATCGAGCCGGTCGACAGCAACTCAAAAAGCTCGCCCGTCAACCATGTCGAGAAGGTTTCAATCACACCGTCCCTGGTGCGAAGCCATTTGGAATGGGTGCCCGGCATACAGACCAGATGCTCACCTTCGGCAATCTGTCCGGCAATACCTGCAAGCTGGGTTTCCTCGCCCCGCATGACGTCGGGGCTGTCATCGCTGCGCTGGGCAACACCCGGCACGATGCGGATTGATCGTCCGGCACTCGGTACCGCAACGGCGCTCAGCAACACTTCGTCAAGCCGCGCCGGACAGGGAACATAGGGCGCCTCGACCCAGCCCTGTCTTGACCCGGCCATGCCGCAAATCATAACAGGCAAATCGGCAGCCGCCTGCAACTCACCAAGATGGCGTTCCAGCGTCTGTTCGTAACCTTGCGTCGAAGCAACGCTGAGACCTTCGTTCGAGCGCCGCTCCTCCAGCACAGATCCGCTGTCATCGAGGAGCCAGATGCGCAGGCGGGTGGTGCCCCAGTCGACAGCTGCCAGAACGGGAGGGGATGAGTTCACAGGACACCTCCATCAACGATGATCGTCTGAGCAGTGATCATTCGCGACGCATCGGATGCCAGAAACAGACAGGTTCCGACGACATCCTCGGGCAACATCTCCCGCCGCAGACATTGCCGTTCGATATGTCTGGCGAGCGATTCCGGATCGGCCCACAATTCACGCTGGCGCGGCGTCAAAACCCATCCCGGCGCAATGGCATTGACCCGAATACCATCGGGGCCAAGTTCGCCTGCCAGACTCTTGGTCAGTCCGATGATACCGGCCTTGGCCGACGCATAGGATGCCAAGGATCCCATATTGAGCATGAAGGAAGTCGAAGTGAAATTGATGATCGCACCGCGGCCAGCCCGTTTCATGCCCGGGGCAACAGCCTTGGCCGCGAAAACCTGCGGCCGCAGATTGATCGACTGGTTCCGGTCCCAGTAGTCCGGCGTCAGATCCTCGATGCGGTGCCGGTCGTCCCAGGCCGCGTTGTTGACCAGCACCTCAATCGGACCATGCGCCGATGCCGCCTGTTCCACCGACGAGACGATCACATCGACATTTGTGAGGTCACCGCGGATGAACAGAGGCCGTCTGCCGAACCTGCTTTCCAGATCGGCCACCAGCATTTCGCTTGCCCCATCGGCAATGTCGATAAAGGCAACCTTCGCGCCCTGACTCAGGAAGGCTTCCGTCAGGGCTGCCCCGATTCCGGTTCCGCCGCCGGTTATCAGCACCGACACGTCCTTGAGATCACCAAACGTTATGTTCCCGGACATCAGCCGTCCTTCGCACTGTCGATGGCAATCGCCAGGCCGGTCTGGGCATAGAGCGAGGGCAGGCCTATGCCGACCGAGCCAAGCGCGGCGCCGGACAATTCGAAACCGTCCGCGAACAGCGGATTGTCGAACTTCCGATTTGCCTTCTGGACGTTTTCACTCATCATCTGCAAGGTGACACGGTAACGGCGATCGCTTGCCAGGCCCGGGACACGTATCCGCGGCGGCACGGTCGATCGCGGCCGGTCGATCTGTGCCAGCACGATCCGTGCATGGTGCAAATCGTCGGAGACCGTGAGCGCGCCGATCAGGGCTTCGTCGACGGTTCGAATGCGGGAAAAGCAGCCGCTGTGCCAAAATTTGCGATCGGCTTTGTGGCGTTCGACGGCGTTGCGCATGATTTTCAGGTCGGCATCGGTCATCTTCGTCAGATCAGCTTCAAAACCCATGTGGCCGTAACTGGCAACGAGCGTGCGAAATCCGGCATGCAATCCACGTCCGGAGGTGTGGCTCCAGGCGGCGCCGACATGGGCGCCCATGACTTCCGGCGGCAGAAAATAGGAAAATCCGGTCTGGATTCGAACACGTTCCACCGCATCGTTGGAATCGGATGCCCAGAACCGATGGGTGCGTTTGAGGATTTCGTAGTCGATGCGACCGCCGCCCGACGCGCAGCTTTCAATTTCAAGCGCGGGAAATGCCTCACCAAGCCGATCCAGTAATTCATAAAGGGCACCGGTCTGCCGGTAGACCGTTGCCCGCCCTGAAGAATCACCGGGCAGGACCAGATCGCGGTTCATGTCCCATTTCAGATAGGCAATGTCATGATCGTCGACCAGCTTGGACAGCCGTTCGAACAGATAGTCACTGACTTCGGGTTTCCCCAGATCAAGAACCAGCTGATTGCGCCCGGTCAGCCGCGGATAGTCGCCGAGGCCAAGTACCCAGTCGGGGTGATGGCGGTAGAGATCCGACTGCGGATTGACCATTTCCGGTTCGACCCAAAGCCCGAACTCCATTCCCCTGGATCGGACATAATCGGCAATCGGTTGCAGGCCATCGGGATACTTGCCTTCGTCGGCATACCAATCTCCGAGGCTCGATGTGTCATCGTCGCGGCCACGGAACCAACCGTCGTCGAGCACATAGCGTTCCGCGCCGATATCAGCAGCGACATCGGCAAGTGCGGTAAGCGCGTTGTGATGATGGTTGAAATAGAGCGCTTCCCAGGTGTTGACGGTTACCGGTCGCGGTTTAAGCGGATCGGGGAACTTGATGATGTGTTTGCGCACATGCGCATGCAGTTTCTGCGAAACATTGTTCAGACCACGAGTGGAATGGGCGACATAAAGCGTCGGCGTTGCCAGTTCTTCGCCCGGCTGCATCGTGCCCTCGCCGGAAAACAGCAGCACGCCCATCTGAACCTGCACATCCCCCGACGGCAGCCGCTCCAGCACGAGCCGGTGATTGCCGCTCCAGCCGAGATGCATGGCCAGACACGGGCCGGTCTCCTCGTCGGTGCTGGCGTTTAGAAGGATGGTGCCTGGAAACGCCTCATGCGAGGTCCGGCCGCGGCGGTTTTCGCGCTTGGTCAGGCCGACCGGGATTGACTG
>JAJFHT010000160.1 GCA_021775495.1 Hyphomicrobiales bacterium
ACCGGGCCTTTACCGGCGGCCCGTGGGCGCGGATGAGCCCGACCGAACGCGGCCATTGCCTGCGCCGGCTCGGCGATCTTCTGGCCGAGCACTCGGAGGAACTCGGCCGGACCGAATGCATCGATACCGGCAAGATGTTCAAGGAAACCCGCTGGCAGGCGAAATACATTGCCGAGTTCTTCCACTTCTACGCCGGCTGCGCCGACAAGATCAGTGGCGAGACCCTGCCGATCGACAAGCCGGATCTGTTCGTTTTCACCAATCGTGAACCGCTCGGCGTGATCGCCGCGGTGGTGCCGTGGAATTCGCAGCTTTTTCTCAGCGCTGTGAAGATCGGACCGGCGCTCGCCGCCGGCAACACTTTTGTGCTGAAAGCCTCCGAACATGCGTCAGCGGCAATGCTGGAATTCGGCCGGATGATCGAACAGGCAGGCATTCCGGCCGGCGTGTTCAACATTGTCACCGGCCATGGCGAGCCCTGCGGCAGGACCCTGACATCGCACCCGCTGGTCGCACGCATCGCCTTTACCGGCGGCCCGGTATCCGCCCGGCACGTGATCCGCAACTCGGCGGAAAATTTTGCCCAGGTGTCGCTCGAACTTGGCGGCAAGTCACCCTTCATCGTGTTTGACGACGCCAATATCGAAAGCGCGGTGAACGGTTCCGTTGCCGGCATATTCGGAGCAAGCGGACAAAGCTGCGTAGCCGGCTCTAGACTGTACCTGCAAGAAAACATAGCCGACGAATTTCTTGATCGGATGACGGCTGTGGCAAGAGGTATCCGCATCGGCGATCCACTCGCCGAGGAAACTGAAATGGGGCCGCTTTGCACCATGGCGCAGCTTGAAAACATCGAGCGCGAAGTGGCGCATGCGCAAAGCGAGGGTGGGACGGTTCTGTACGGCGGCAAACGGCCGGACGGGCTCGACGGGCTCTATTTCGAACCGACCATCATCGATTGCCCGCGCCAGGATCTGCGCATCGTCGATACCGAACTGTTCGGCCCGGTGCTGAGCGTCTTGCGTTTCAAGGACGAGGCCGAGGTGATCGGACTTGCCAATGATACCACGCACGGGCTGGCCGCCGGTATCTTCACCCGCGACAGCGCCCGCTCTTTGCGCATGGCGAAAGCCGTCAGGGCCGGGATCGTCTGGGTCAACACCTACCGGGTGATCTCGCCGATCGCCGAATTCGGCGGCATGAAGAATTCCGGTTACGGCCGCGAGGGCGGCTTCCAGGCCATCTACGACTACACCAGACCAAAAACCGTGTGGATGAACATGTCTGACGACCCGGTCGCCAGCCCGTTCCAGCCACGCTGAGAAAGGGCAATCATGAAATTTCACCTGGCCATCAACCTGGAAAGAATGAACGACCGCACCGACATGGATGCGGTCCAGCGCCACACGCTCGAAATGGTGCAGAAGGCCGATCAGACCGGTTTCGAGACCGCCTGGGCCGCCGAACATCACGCGCTGGAAATGACCATCGCGCCAAACCCGTTTCAGATCCTGACCTGGTGGGCCGGGCACACAAACAATATCCGTCTCGGCTCCGGGGTCGCCAACGCGGCCTACTGGCATCCGATCAACCTGGCCGGCGAAGCCGCCATGGTCGACCTGATCAGCGGTGGCAGGCTGGAACTCGGCCTCGGATCGGGCGCCTATCAGCGCGAATTCGACCGGATGAAACCCGGATTGCAGCAGCCGGACAGCTGGCGCTACATGCAGGAAATGCTGCCGCTGATCCGCGAGTTGTGGCAAGGCGACGTCGAACATGACGGCGAATACTGGCAGTTCCCACGCGCGACATCGTGCCCGAAGCCAGTGCAAAAGAAAGTGCCGTTCTGGGTTGCGGCGCGCTCGCCGATTACCTTCGACTATGCCGTTGCCAATGACTGCAACATCATGTCGTGGCCGCTGACCAAACCGTTTGCCGAGGTTGAACTCTACAAGACCCAGCTTGACGAGGCGATCGCCAAGGCCGGAGGCAACGTCAATCCTGAATTCGCCCTGATGCGACACACCTCGGTCTATGCCAACGAGACCGACCGCCAGACATCGATGAACGCGGTGCGCAAGGTGCTCAGCCAGTTCGGCAATCTGATGATGAAAGCCGGCGACGTGACCAACGGTTTTCCCGAGGAAATCCCGATGGAGAAGCTTGAGGGCAATTTCTTCGTCGATCCCGGAATGCTGGAGGAAAACCTGATGTTCGGCTCGCCGGATCAGGTGGTCGAAAAACTCAAACGCTGCGAGGCGGTGGGTGTCGACACCTATATCTACTATGCATCAATGGGCCTCGGCATCAACGAACAGAAACGCTCGATGGAGCTGTTCTGCAATGAGGTCATGCCGGCATTCAAATAAGCGCCGAAAAACAGGAAACCGATAATATGCCGGCCGAAATCCGACGGACACTGCTTCACGTTGAAAACACATTTGTCGATGGCGGTAAGGCCGCCGAACATCCGCTCAAGCTGATTGCCGCAATGGCGGTGATAAAAAACCCCTGGGCGGGCCAGGGTTATGTCGAGGACCTGCGCCCGGCGATCCGCGATGTCGCTCCCGGTCTGGGCGCGGCGCTGACGCAGATGATCATCGAGGTGGCCGGGTCCGGCGATGCCGTCGAGGGTTACGGCAAGGCGTCTGTGGTCGGTCTCGGCGGCGATGTCGAACATGCTTCGGCGCTGATCCATACGCTGATGTTCGGCAATCATTACCGCGAGGCGGTCGGCGCCAAGACCTACCTATCCTTCACCAATACGCGCGGGCCAGCAAACGCACCGATCATGATCCCGCTGATGGACAAACACGATGCCGGTCGCCGCTCGCACTATCTGACCATCCACACCGCGATTCCCGACGCGCCAACTGCGGACGAACTGGTGATCGCGCTCGGCGCCTCGATCGGCGGCCGGCCGCATCACCGCATCGGCGACCGCTACCAGGACCTGAAGGAAATGGGCGGCGATGTCGACAACCCGGCCGGGGTCTGACGGCATGCCAGCTCGCAGCCGCAATGGAACAGCCTATGAACTGAACGGTCCGGCAGATGCCCCGGTGGTCGCGCTGATCCACGGGCTGGGACTGAATCGGCATACCTGGCAATGGCACGCGCCAGTGCTGTCGGAGCGCTATCGGGTGCTCAACTACGATCTTTTCGGCCATGGCGACAGTACCCCGCCGCCGGCGACATCCTCTCTGACGGTGTTTTCCGAGCAATTGCGCGGATTGCTGGGTGAACTCGGCTTTGAGCGATGCGCGATTGTCGGCTTCTCGCTCGGCGGCATGATCAATCGCCGTTTCGCGCTCGACTACCCGAACCGGGTCTCGGCGCTGGCGATCCTGAATTCACCGCATGAACGGGAACCAGAGGCGCAGAGGCTGGTGGAGGAACGGGCGGCCAACGTTGCCGGCGGCGGTTCGGATGCGACGATCGAACAGGCGCTGCAGCGCTGGTTTACCGACGAATTCCGCGCCAAACATCCGGAGATTCTCGACCTGGTCCGCAAATGGCGGGCCAGCAATGATTCAAAGAGCTATCCGGACAGTTGCATGGTTCTGGCGGCGGGCGTAACCGAACTGATCCGGCCGCAATCGCCGATCGCCGCACCGACACTGGTAATGACCTGCGAAAACGACAGCGGCAGCACACCTGCCATGTCGCATGCCATTGCCGGTGAGATCGATGGCGCCGAGACCGTCATCGTTCCACAGCTGCAGCATATGGGCCTGGTGGAACAACCGGCGCTGTTCACTGGACCTCTGCTGGACTTTCTCGACCGGGTAACCGGTTGAGCACAAATAATACAAGGACATTCACTCATGCAGAAACTTTCCGGCGGTCAGGCGGCCGTTGAATCGCTCAAAATCGAAAAGGTCGAACATGTCTTCGGGCTGATCGGCTCGGCGACGATGGAAATGTTCGACGCGCTCTACGATGCGAAGGAGATCCATTTCATCGGCGTTCACGACGAGCGTACCGGTGCCCACATGGCCGATGGATATGCGCGGGCCAGCGGCCGTGCCGGCGTGATTCTCGCCGGGCAGAACGGCCCGGGTGCGACCAATCTGGTAACCGGTCTCGGACAGGCGGCGGCGGCGTTCTCGCCGGTCGTCTCGATCGCCGGCGCGCTGTCGTCGGGACATGTCTACCGCGACGCGTTTCAGGAGGTTGACCAGCAGGCACTGTTTGCTCCGGTGACCAAGAAGACATGGACAGCGACCGGCACGGACCGGGTACCGGAGATGTTTCGCGAGGCGTTCCGCATCGCGCTGACACCGCGCCGCGGTCCGGTGCAGCTCAACCTGCCCCGTGACGTGCTGTCAGGGACTGCCGAATTCGACCCTTTTCAGGACCCCAAATCCTATCGATCGCAAACCCTGCCAGCCGGCGCGCCCGATGCGATTGCCGAGGCGGCAAAACTGCTGCGCTCGGCAAGGCAACCGGTGATCGTTGCCGGTGGTGGCATCAAGAACAGTGGTGGCCATGCGGCGGCGATCGCGCTGGCCGAAGCCCTGAATGCACCAATCGTCACTGCACCCGGGCACGGCGATGCCATTCCGTTCGGCCATCCGCTCAATGCCGGCCAGATGGGACCGCGCGGAAATCCGGTGGCTTCGCGCCTGGCGAAAGAGGCCGATGTCATTCTGGCGCTCGGCACCCGACTCGGATTCAATTCGACCTTCTATTCCTATGACAATATCAACGAGCAGGCCGATATCATTCAAGTCGAACTGGACCCGACGGCAATCGGACGGCATTTCCCTGTCGCCGTCGGCATCTGGGCGGACGCGCCGACCGCCGCCGGCCAGCTGCGCGATTCCATCGGCACATACGACGCGCGCGCCGAGGTCGATGAATGGACTTCAAGATTTAAATCCGAACGATCCGCATACTTAAAAAAACGCGATGCGGACGCAGTGATGGATGCGCAGCCGATCCAGCCCTCCGGCCTGTTTAAAAAGCTGCGCGATGTGCTGCCGCGCGATGCGGCCATTACCATGGATGCCGGCACGCTCTG
>JAJFHT010000017.1 GCA_021775495.1 Hyphomicrobiales bacterium
GCCAATGTATCTAGGAATTGATCTCGGCACGAGCGGCGTCAAGGCGCTGCTGATCGATGACAGCCAGACCATCATTGCATCGGCCTCGGGCGCGCTTGAAATATCACGCCCGAAACCGGGCTGGTCGGAACAGAACCCGGCCGACTGGATCAGCGCGACGGAGACGGCTCTCGACGGATTGAAGGCCGGCAATGCCAAGGCGCTGTCCGCCGTCCGCGGCATCGGATTTTCCGGTCAGATGCACGGCGCAACGCTGCTGGACGAGGCGGACAGGGTTTTGCGGCCCTGCATATTGTGGAACGATACCCGCAGCCATCTCGAAGCTGCGGCGCTCGACGCCGATCAGCAGATCCGCAGGATCAGCGGAAATATCGTCTTTCCCGGTTTTACCGCGCCCAAACTGATCTGGGTTGCCTGGAATGAACCGGACATCATCAAGGCCGTGCGAAAGGTGCTGCTGCCGAAGGATTATTTGCGGCTGTGGATGACCGGCGATCATGTGTCAGAAATGTCGGATGCCTCCGGAACGGCCTGGCTTGATGTTGCCGATCGAAGCTGGTCTTCGACCTTGCTGGACGCATCCGGCATGCGAGAGGAGCAGATGCCGCGCCTGGTCGAGGGCACCGAGGTTTCGGGACAATTGCGCCGGGAACTGGCAGACAGATGGGCTATGGATGCCGATGTCGTCGTTGCCGGCGGCGCTGGCGACAACGCCGCTTCTGCCATCGGTATGGGAACGGTTGCGCCCGGCAGCGCTTTTGCCTCGCTTGGCACGTCCGGCGTGCTGTTTGCCGCCAACGGGTCCTATCAGCCCAATCCCGAAAGCGCGGTTCACACATTCTGCCATGCTCTGCCCGACACCTGGCATCAGATGGGCGTGATTCTTTCGGCGACGGATTCACTCAACTGGCTGGCCGGAATTACCGGTACCTCTGCCGCCGAACTGACCGGTGAACTCGGTGAGGAATTGCAGGCACCATCAGGAATGTCCTTCCTGCCATATCTTTCCGGCGAAAGGACACCGCACAACGACGCCGATATCCGTGGCGCTTTCACCGGTATCGGCCATGAAGCCGACCGTGCGTCCCTCACCAGGGCTTTGATGGAAGGGGTCGCTTTTGCCTTCCGCGACAGTCTGGAAGCGCTTGCCCTTGCCCGCACGTCGCTTGACAGGGTCACCGGCATCGGCGGCGGTTCCCGTTCGGTTTACTGGCTCAAGACGCTGGCCACCGCGCTGGGCATTCCGGTGGATGTCCCGGCTGACGGCGATTATGGCGCGGCATTCGGCGCCGCGCGCCTTGGACTGATCGCCGCCACGAAAGCCGATCCGGCGGCAATCTGCACAGCGCCGAAAACAGCGATGACCATCGAGCCGGACAGGAAACTGTCCGACGAATTCGAGACAGCATATCAGCGCTTCCATGCGCTCTATCCGGCAATAAGAGGAGCCACGACGTGAGCACAGGATTTTTCAAAGACATCGAACCGGTCAGATATGAAGGCCCGGACAGCACCAATCCGTTGAGTTATCGCCATTACAATCCGGATGAGGAGGTGATGGGCAAGCGGATGGAGGATCATCTGCGTTTCGCCGTCTGCTACTGGCACAATTTCGTCTGGCCTGGCACAGATCCGTTTGGCGGCCAGACCTTCGACCGCCCCTGGTTCGGCGATACGATGGATCTTGCCCGGTTGAAGGCCGACACGGCATTCGAAATGTTCCGTATTCTCGGCGTGCCCTATTTCTGTTTCCATGATCTCGACATACGCCCCGAAGGCGACACGTTTGCCGAAAGTGCCAAGCGTTTGAATGAGATTGCCGACTATTTTTCCGACAAGATGGAGGAGACCGGCGTCAAGCTGTTATGGGGAACGGCAAATCTGTTTTCCCACAGCCGCTACATGTCGGGCGCGGCGACCAATCCCGATCCGGATGTGTTTGCCTATGCCGCCGCGACCGTCAAGACTTGCATGGACGTGACACACCGGCTGAATGGAGAGAACTATGTGTTGTGGGGCGGGCGCGAAGGTTACGAAACATTGCTCAACACCGACATGTCGCGCGAGTTGAAGCAGCTTGGCCGGTTTCTCAATCTGGTGGTCGAGTACAAACACAAGATCGGATTCGAGGGCACGATCCTGATCGAACCCAAACCGCAGGAACCAACCAAACATCAATATGACTACGATGTCGCGACGGTCTACGGCTTTCTCCGGCGCTACGGGCTGGAAAACGAGGTGAAGGTCAATATCGAGACTGGCCATGCGGTCCTTGCCGGCCATTCGTTCGAGCACGAACTGGCCACCGCCGCGGCGCTCGGTATTTTCGGCTCTATCGACATGAACCGCAATGACTACCAGTCCGGTTGGGACACTGACCAGTTTCCCAACAACGTGCCGGAAGTGGCACTCGCCTATTACCATGTTCTGAAGGCTGGCGGCTTTACCACCGGCGGTACCAATTTCGATGCCAAACTGCGCCGCCAGTCGATCGAACCCGACGATCTTTTGATGTCGCATGTCGGGGCGATGGATGTCTGTGCCCGCGGCTTCAAGGCCGCCGCCGCAATGACCGATGACAGGGTCCTGTCCGGTCTAATAGAGGATCGTTATTCCGGATGGCAGCGGCCCGATGCGCGCAAACTCCTTGCCGGGGGCTACGGCCTCGAAGCGATCGTCGATTACGTCAATCACAACAAGATCGATCCCAAACCAAAATCAGGCCGCCAGGAATATCTGGAAAATCTGGTCAACCGCTATGTCTGACCGGTCCTGGCGCGTCACCAGTCGCTGGAAGTTCAAATGAGAGAGCTGCCGTTCATCATGGTTGCGCCCAATGGTGCCAGCCGGACCAAGTCCGATCATCCGGCGCTGCCGATGACGATCGGCGAAATCGCGGAAACAGCGGCTGCCTGCCTGCAGGCCGGAGCAGGCGCGATCCATGCGCATGTGCGAGACGATGCCGGTCGCCACGTGCTGGATGCCGCCCTGTACCTGGAAGCGACCGAAGCAGTGCGGCACGCGACAGACGGCGGCATGCTGTTCCAGATGACCACTGAAGCGGTCGGGCGGTACAGTCCGGCCGAGCAGCAGGCCGTTGTTCGCGCCGTCGAACCCGAAGCTGTCAGCATCGCACTGAAGGAAATGCTGCCCGATGCGTCAGGCGAGAAAGAGGCGCGCAGGTTCTACGCCTGGGCACGGGAAGCAGATATCGCGGTTCAACACATTCTCTACGACCCGCCGGAAGTCCAGCGCTTTGCGGATCTGTTGAAGGCCGGAACCATCCCGGGCGATAGTCATCAGGTTCTGTTCCCGCTTGGCCGTTACACCAAAGGACAGGAGAGTGATCCACTGGCGCTGGTGCCGTTCATCGAGGCGCTGGATACAACCGGCCTGCGAAATTGCTGCGACTGGGCCGTTTGCGCGTTTGGTGTCGGTGAAACTCGCTCGCTGACAACAGCGTTGGCCTTTGGCGGCAAGGCGCGCGTTGGATTTGAAAACAGCCTGTGGCACGTGGATGGATCAACGGCGCAAGACAATGCCGACCGGGTCCGCCGAATCGCGGCTATCGCGGCCCTGCTGGGTATCGCACGAGGCTGAATTCTTTTAACCGGTTGCGGCATGCATCCCTTGACGCTACGTTAATTTGCCAACTTTCTTTTTGGGGGAAGGCACTGCATCCTTTGGGAAGGTGCCGATGTGTGTCGATGGCTTTAAGGCGTACGCGGAAAATTCGGACTGCCGGCATCGGAACGATGTGTGACATCGACACGAATGTCGAAAAGATAAGATCTGGTTGGCTGCCCTGTCGTCTGTGGCAGTCACGGCACAGCTTTCTCACACGACTGATAAGCGTGGCTTTTGTTGCGCTTTTTTTGTGCCTGCTGCCCGTTAGCACCTCCCAATCCAGCAGTTCCGTCCGGGCCGCTGGTACTGTCGAGGCGATAGTCGGGCAATATTTGTCAGTGCCTGAAAACCGACCGGTTACACCGTTCATCCTGCTCGCTCAGGAGAAGGAGAAGAAAAGGAAGTCGAAGTCATCGAATAAGTCATCGGTGAAAAAACAAGCTCCCGTTTCGCGCAAAAAAACGGTGCCTGCCGCAAAGAAAAAGCCAAAGCCGGCACCGAAGAAAAAGATCAGGAAAGCGCCCAGGAAAAAGGCCAAACCTGCACCGAAAAAAAGAAAAACCGTGCCGGTGACCAGGAAAAAGAAGGTTCCGGCGCCCAAAAAGAAAAAGCTGCCGCCGCCGAAGAAGAAGCAGATGCCGACGCCGAAGAAGACTGAACCGGCCAAGAAACAGCCTCCGACTGAAAAAACCGATCCGATCAGGCCGGCTCCTTCCAAAACCGTTCCGGTTCCAAAAGTTCCGGGTACCACGGATCAGCAACAGGAAGA
>JAJFHT010000161.1 GCA_021775495.1 Hyphomicrobiales bacterium
TGATCGCGCTGGCATCGCGGCTGCAGCAGGACACTGAAAACCCACCCAGAATCCCGTTCGTCACCCAAAGATAGATTATCTCACAAGGAAAGCGCTTCTTCAGGCGCTGGCGGCGCAAAAGAAGATCCGCCCCAGACCGACTGGTCGTAATTGACCACCGATCCGGTCATCAGGCCGGAATCATCAGACGCTATGAAGGCCGCGGCACGGGCGACTTCTTCGGGTAATACCAGCCGGCCGAAGGGCAGTGAAGCCGATGCCTCTTCAAGCCAGTTTTCGTCGGCACCGTGATATTCCCGCTGAATCCGGTCCTCGCCGTCCGACGACATCCAGCCAATGTTGAGCTGGTTGACCCGAATACGGTTCTTCAGCAATGCGAAGGCGGTGTTGCGGGTCAAGGTGGCAAGCGCGCCTTTCGAGGTGCAGTAGGCAGAAATGAAGGGCTGGCCGGTGAGCGCAGAGATCGAACCGATATTGACAATCGAGCCGTTCCTGCCGTCACGGATCATGATCTTGGCGGCATCCTGCATGAGGAAAAACGGGCCGCGAACATTGACGGCGAACATGTTGTCGAACAGTTCTTGCGAAGTGTCGAGGATCGTGCCGCGATCGGTGATCGCAGCCGCGTTGACCAGCACATCGAGTGTGCCGAACTGCTTGTCCGCTTCGGCCACGACCTTGCGGCAGTCATCGACAGTACCAAGGTCTGCGGCGACGAAATGAACCGGGCAACCGGTCTCTTGGCTAATGGATTGCGCAACGGCCCGACCTTTGCTTTCGCTGCGTCCGCAGGTAACGATTCCGGCTGCACCGGCTTTGGCGAAATTGAGCGCGATCGCCGCGCCGAGGCCCTGTGTGCTGCCGGTGACAATTGCAAATTTCCCGTCCAGCCGGTTCATCTCATTCCCCCTCGATTGTGTATCCGGATGCGCGTAGCGCCTTCGACAGGGTTTCATAGCCGATGCAGGCATACACGTAAGGAGGCGCCTTCGCCGGATCCTGCTCCGCCTCGACGACAAACCAGCCTTCGTAACCGTTGTCGGCCAGCCGCTGAATAATAGCGCTGAAATCAAGTGCCCCGTCGCCGGGAACCGTGAACGCGCCTTTCAGGATGGCATCGAGGAAACTTTCGGCATCGCGATCAAGCCCGTCGACCACTTCCCTGCGAATATCCTTTGTGTGGACGTGCACGATGCGATCAGCATGTTTGTCGATCACGCCGAGTGGATCGCCGCCGGCAAAGGCCATGTGCCCTGCGTCATAAAGCAGGTGGACGGCTTCGCCGGAATGGTTCATCAAAAGGTCGAGGTCGTGCTCGCTCTCGATTGCGGTTCCCATATGATGGTGGAAGCCAAGCGGAACGCCCTGGTCGGCGCAAAATTCGGCGAATTCGGTCAGGCGACGCCCGTAATCACGAATTTGCTCATCATCGAGACGCCGCCGCGTATTGAGTGGCGCGGACTGGACATTTTGAATGGTGCCCGCCGTTTCGCCATAGGCAAGACACGCCGCGCCGACTTCGCGAAACAGTTCGAGCTGCGGCAGCACTTGTGCCTTTTCCGCTTCCAGATCGTTGTCGAGCATGGTGCCGGAATACCAGCCGGAAGCGAGTTTCAAGCCGTGCCCGTCGAGCGCCGCGCGCAACTCCGGCGCTGTCTTGGGGAACTTGCCACCGGTTTCGACGCCGGAAAATCCGGCTGCCCTGGATTCACTCAGACAGGTCTCCAGCGACGTCTCGCCACCCAGTTGCGGCAGATCATCATTCGTCCATGCGATCGGTGCAATGCCAAGTTTTGCTTTCATCGGTCACACTCCAACGCGTTGGCTGGCGCGAATCTGATCATGGTCCTTGCGGGCCTGACGAACCTCTTCGCGATTGCTGACCTGTGGCACGCCGACATCCCACGCGGCATCTCCGGGGGTCCAGACAAAGGCGTCGGTGGCAATTGAGATCACTGTTGTCCGGTCGGTTGTCTTGGCCCAGTCCATTGCGGTTTCGAGGTCAGCAAGGCTTTCCACCTGCCGCGCAAGAGCGCCCTGCGACTCGGCATGTTTGACAAAATCGACCGAGAACGGCTGCTTGACCCGGCTATCCTTGATCAGATTGTTGAACGAGGCACCGCCCTTGAAATTCTGCAGCCGGTTGATGACGCCGAAACCGCCATTGTCACAGACGACGACGATCATCTTGTGACCGGAAAGCACGGTCGAATAGATGTCGGAGTTCATCATCATGTAGGAGCCGTCGCCAACCATGACGATCGTCGTTCTGGTTTCATCGGCCATTGCCGCACCCCAGCCGCCGGCGATTTCATAGCCCATGCAGGAAAATCCGAATTCGCAGTCGAACGTGTTCGGTTCCTTTACCCGCCAGCCTTTGGCGACCTCACCGGGCAGGCCGCCCGCTGCAGTGAGAATGAGATCGCGGTCACCGGCCTTGCGATTGACGATGCCGACGACCTGGGCATAGGTCGGTACCGGTGCATTTGTCGGTTTCTGCAACTCGTCGAGCAGCTTGTTCCATTCGGCAAATTCCTGTTGTCCCCTGGTGGTCCAGGACGCATCGGCTTTCCAGTCCCCCAGGGCCTCATCAAGTTCGCTCACAGCTTCCAGCGCATCGCCGACCACCGCCAGCGCACGATGCTTTGTTGCGTCCCAGCGAGCCGCATTGATCGAAACAAACTCGGCGTCATGCGAAAAGGCCGTCCAGGATCCCGTGGTAAAGTCCTGAAGCCGGGTGCCGATGGCCAGTACCACATCCGCTTCGCGGGCCAGTGCATTGGCGGAGCTTGACCCCACCACGCCGATTGGACCTGCATGGGCGGGATGATCATGCGTGACTGATCCCTTTCCGGCGATGGTTTCGGTTAGCGGGATGCCGCGGGCTTCGGCGAACGCAGCAACCTTTTCCTCTGCCAGCGAATAGCGCACGCCACCGCCTGAGATGATCAACGGCCGTTTAGCCGATTTCAGCTTTTCAACGGCCGCGGCGATCTGGTCGCGATCGGCACGTGGCCGCGGAATAGAATGCACCCGTGGCTCAAAGAACGCAGCTGGATAATCGCAGGCGATTTCCTGCGTGTCCTGGCAAAGGCCGATGAACGCGGGGCCGCAGTCGGCCGGATCCAGCATTGCGGCAATTGCCTGCGGCAGGGACGAAATGATTTGTTCGGGATGTGTGATCCGATCCCAGTAGCGAGTGACTGCCTTGAATGCGTCGTTGACCGATGTGGTCGGATTGCCGAAGTGCTCGACCTGTTGAAGCACCGGGTCGGGGCGGCGATTGGCAAAAATATCGCCACTGAGAATGAGCAACGGCAAGCGGTTGGCATGCGCCACGCCGGCGGCGGTCACGATATTGGTTGCACCAGGGCCAACCGAACTGGTCGCCACCATGATCTGACGCCGGCGTTTGGCCTTGCCAAAAGCAACTCCGGCCAGTGCCATTGATTGCTCATTCTGGCCGCGCCAGGTCGGCAATTGGTCTTGCACGGCTTCGAGAGCTTCGGCCAGACAGGTGACATTGCCATGTCCGAAAATGCCGAATACACCGGCAAAAAGTGGCACTTTCTCACCGTCAATTTCCGTAAACTGATTGCAAAGATAGCGCACAAGAGCCTGTGCCATGGTCAGTCGGATTGTCGCGGTGCTCATACTGGTTTCCTCCGGTAACGCCGTTTGCCAGATGTATTTGAGAATGTTTATTGACAATTTTCAGTTTTTGCAATCATCATTGCAAGAAATGTGATCCACGACCATTTTGTGCGGTATGAGGAGAAATGCAATGACCAGAATTGCCGTGCTTGGATGTGGCCGAATTGGTCAGATGCATGCCACCATTATCGCAGGCCATCCGAGAGCAAGCCTGGCAGCGGTTTACGACGTTCATGCACCATCGGCACAGAAGGCTGCCGATGCACATGGTGTAAGCGCCGCGGGCAATCCCGGCGAAATCTTCAATGACGGTGACATTAACGCCGTGTTGATCGCAACGGCGACCGAGACCCATGCTGACTACATTGAAATGGCCGTTGCCGCCGGCAAGCCGGTTCTGTGCGAAAAGCCGATCGACCTAAGCCTGGACAGGGTCAACCGCTGTGCGGAGGCGATCAAGGGTAGCGACGTTCCGATTCAACTCGGATTCAACCGGCGATTTGACCCCGGCCACCGTGCCGCTCGCGATGCCATGCGCGCGGGCGACATCGGTGACCTGCACCAGGTGATCATCACTTCGCGTGACCCTGAAATGCCGCCCCGGTCCTATTATGAGGTTGCCGGAGGCCTCTTTCGTGACATGACGATCCATGACTTCGATCTGGCCAGGTTCATGCTCGATGATGAACCGGTAGAGGTTGTTGCCGTTGGCGACCGGCTGATCGATCCGGCACTGATGAATGAGCTCGATGACCATGACAGTGCGATGATCATCATGCGGACGGCGGATGGCAAACAGTGCCACATCAACAACTCCCGCACCGCCGGGTACGGCTACGATCAGCGGGTTGAATTGTTGGGCCGGGACGGAATGGTCCAGAGTGACAACCGCAAACCGCATGAAATCAAACGGTTTTCGAAGACCGCGACAGAAGTTGCCGAGCCATACCTCAACTTCTTCATTGAGCGCTACCATGAGGCTTTCATGGCCGAGATTGCCGCATTCGTTGACGCCATTGAGACGGACGCGGCTCCGGAAGTTGGCTTTGAAGATGGCCGTAAGGCGCTAATTCTGGCTGAGGCCGCTTATCGCTCGATTGCCGAAAAACGCATCGTGCGCATCGACGAGATCGGCTAAAGAATATCGAGAGTTTCAAGGGCGATTCAGCCAGTACTCGCCGTGACCCAACTCCATTAAAGGACATGAACGTGATCAAAAACGGATTGAAGACACTTTGGGAGCAGGGAAAGCCGGCCTTGAACGGATGGTTGTCGATCGCCAGCCCCTTCTCCGCCGAAATCATGGCGGCGCAGGGATATGACAGCCTCACAGTCGACATCCAGCATGGTATTGTCGACTATTCTGCGGCGGTAACGATGTTCCAGGCGATGCGCGCCAGTGGTGTTGTGCCCATGGCGAGGGTGCCATGGCTCGATGCCGGCGCCATCATGAAGGTTCTTGACGCCGGAGCTTATGGTGTCATCTGCCCGATGATCAACAATCGCGAGGAGGCCGAACGCCTGGTCTCCTACATGCGTTATCCACCACACGGCACCCGTAGTTTCGGACCGACCCGGGCGAATTTTTCCACCGGCGGCAACTATGCCGCAGAGGCCAATGATCAGATCCTGTGTCTGGCGATGATCGAAACTGCAGCGGCGATGGAGAACCTTGAGGACATCGTCTCCACGCCGGGTCTCGACGGGGTCTATATCGGCCCGGCCGATCTGACACTTGGTGTCACCAACGGCCGCCTTGCTCCGGGATTTGATCGTGAAGAACCCGAAATGATCGACGCCATCAAGAAGATCCTCGCGGCATCCAAAGCCGCCGGCATTCGTGCGTCTCTGCACTGCGGGTCTCCGGAATATGCCACGCGCGTCATTGGCTGGGGATTTGACCTCGTGACCATCTCCAATGACGTTCGATTACTGGCGGGTGCCGCCGCGGCAAGCGTTTCCGAAACCCGCAAACTGCTCGGCGAGGGGGGTATTGCAGACCAGACGGAAAAGGGGGGCTACTGAGGTGCCACGCGTTCTTGTCGCCGGCAAGCTGCACCCAAGCGGCCTCGAACTGCTCAAGGGCGAGCCCGACATGACTCTTGATTATATCGAGGAAGTATCGACTGAATCGCTGGCACCGATGATTTACGACGCGGATGCGCTTTTGATCCGGACGCAAAACCTGCCGGCAGATATTATCGAAAAAAGTGAAAGGCTGAAAATCGTCTCACGCCATGGTGTCGGTTTCGACACCGTCGATGTCGATGCGTTGAACGAGCGCAACATTCCACTGACGATCGTCGCCGATGTGAACTCGCGTACCGTCGCCGAACACGCGATGATGCTTATGCTGGCCGCAGGCAAGCGGCTTTTGCGATACAACGAAGCGGCACACGGTGAGAAGTGGAACCACCGCAATTCTCTGGAGTCGGAAGAGTTGTATGGGAAAACATTGCTGATTATCGGTTTCGGCCGAATTGGCCGCCATCTTGCCCATATGGCACAGGTGTTCGGCATGAAGGTTGTGGTGCATGATCCATTCCTTGCACCCGAGCAGGTCGGATCGGACGACATTGCGTTTCAGCTGGATCTCACATGCGCCCTCGAATCTACGGACTTCGTTTCTGTCCACGTGCCGAAAACGGATGCGCCGATACTTGGCGTTGAAGAGCTGAAAGCCCTCAAGTCCTCGGCGATTGTCATCAACACGGCCAGGGGAGGGGTCATTGACGAAAACGCACTGGTCGAGGCCTTGACCAGCGGGCAGTTGGCCGGTGCCGGGATGGATGTTTTCGAGGAAGAACCGCCATCTGCCGGACATCCGCTTTCGCAGCTCGATCAGGTGATCCTGACCCCTCATTCGGCCGGCATGACGCGCGAGTGCGCGGAGCGCATGGCGATTTCCTCTGCGCAGAACATCATCGACTTTTTTGGCGGCAAGCTGGATCGTTCGCTGGTGGTCAATGCACATGCCTGCGGGTTGGCCTGAGATGTCGGCTGCGAAACCAATGCTCGGTCTTGGCCTGATCGGTTCGGGTTTCATGGGCAAGACCCATGTGTTCGGGTTTGCCACCGCCACACGGGTCTTCGATCTGCCGTTCGAAATATCTTTTGAATGCGTTGCGGACCAGACGCCGGAACTTGCCGAAGGCGCGCGGGCCGCATTCGGGTTCAAGCGGTGCACAGCAGACTGGCGTTCGATGCTGGATGACCCAAAGATCGATGTTATCGACATCACTGCCCCCAATGCTTTCCACAAGGAGATGGCTCTCGCGGCGTTGACCGCTGGCAAACACGTTTATTGCGAAAAGCCGCTGGCGCCGCTTGCTGCTGACGCGATGGAGATGGTCGTGGCTGCGGAAGCGTCGGGTCGCTGCACCCAGGTCGGCTTCAACTATCTAGCCAACCCGATGCTGACATTGGCGCGCGACATGATCGCCGGCGGAGAGTTGGGCGAGATCTACAGCTATCGCGGCGTCCATGCCGAGGACTATATGGCAAGCCCCGAAAACCCGTGGACTTGGCGTCATGATCCCGTCGGGGGCGGAGCCTTGGCCGATCTTGGAAGCCACGCGTTGGCGACGGCGGAATTTCTTGCCGGTCCGATCTCAAAGGTCTCTGGCGACACACAAACGGTTATCGCCGAGCGGCCCGGACCGGATGGCCGGGCCAGAACTGTCGAAGTTGATGATGTCGGCCGCGCGTTCATCAAGTTTGCAAGCGGCGCCAGCGGCAGCATCGAAGCCAACTGGATCGCCTCCGGTCGGAAAATGCAGCATGATTTCGAGGTCTATGGAAGCAGGGGAGCCCTTGCCTTTTCAGGGGAGCGTTTCAACGAATTGCAGTTCTATGATGCAAGCGATCGAAGTGGCCGTGAAGGCTTTCGCAAAATCGAAGCCGGACCGCATCACGAGCCGTACGGACGGTTTTGTGTCGCCCCGGGCCACCAACTCGGGTTCAATGATCTCAAGGCGATCGAGATCAGCGGGTTCATAAACGCAATTGCTGGCAAACACCCGGAACCATTCAATTTCCGCGCCGGTCACCGTATTCAGAAACTGGTCGAAACGGTTCATCAATCGTCTGAACAGGGTAGATGGTTGGACGTGCCAAAATAGTTTTGTTCTCATCCATGACAAGTCTCAATTCGAATATGCCGATTGAACTGTGATCAAAAATGACCGACAATAGCGATAACATCATCTGTGGCGGGTGTAAGTCTAATCTGGTGGTACCGGTTGCTGGCGCAACCAAATATGGTATTGCCGGAAGTGGAGGCCCCGCATGTCCAATGCGCAATATTCCATCGTCCGGATACTCTTGAAGATTTTTATACTTTTGCCATTGGGTGTTGGCATAATGTCGATGTCTAACTCCATCGGCAACGCTCAGCCCAGCTTCAGATGCACTGGAAACTTAAGCCGGGTGGAGCGTGCGATCTGCGGTAGTCGAAATCTGAGCCGACTCGATCGTTCCATGGTCAGAATCTATCGCCGCAAATTTTCCACTGCCGGCAATCGCAGCAAAAGGGTGCTGCGAGCAGAACAGTCTGTTTGGGTCACCTGGCGCGACACCTGCGGTGGCAACGTCAGATGTCTCGATCGGCGTTATTTCAATCGTATAAATGGATTACTCGGCAGGCCCGCTGCCGGTGGAAATCCCGGGCCTTCTGAACCAGCCCCTGCCGCCGCTGCCGACACCATAACTTCTCGCACGGTTTCAGCCGATGGATGGCTCGAAACAAAATATGGCGATGGGAGACTTGTACGTTTCAACACCCGTGACCGCAGCCGGCAAACGATTTGGCCGGACGGATCCGTCACAAATTCACTGTTTTCAACCGGCCAGACACCGTCACTTCCGCCATTGCCTGCCACGTATTCCGGCTGGGGCGCCGGTCTTGAGGAGGCGCTGTTGTTAATTCTTGGCACGGCATTGTCGCCTGAACAGCTTGAGACTTACAAACAAAGTGCAACTGGGAGAACATATTATCAACGTGTTGATCAGCACATCGACAGCATCTCGTTTTTGCTGAATTAGGATATCCATGCGACACCGGTTGAAATCAGGTTCTGCCAGGTTGCGGGTCGAGAATCCTCTGACCGGCATGTTTCTGGCGTGTGTGTTGTACCTGTTGTTTGGGTTCTCAATCCCGGCTCTCTCGCAGCAAAATTCCGATGGTGTGGGCGCCGGCAAACCGGGCGTCAGCGACACAAAGTTTGAGCAATTGCTGGAGCGCGGAAGCAAGTCGGACAGCGGCTCGACCGCTGCGGCTGATGAAGGTTTTGTCCCCGAAACATTGTCGGCGGACCTGTTGGGTGAGGAAGGCGCAAAGACCATGCGACTATCGCTGCGGTCCTACTACCAATACCGTATCGAGGGATTCGAGCACCGCACCAGGATATTCCAGTGGCAACATTTCTCGACCAGAATCATCTTCTGGATGGTTATCCTGATTGTTCTGGCCGGTCTTTATTTTTCCTGGATGCAGTTTCATGCGACCAAGGATTCGACTCAGTTGCCGGAAACCACGCTTGAGGCGTCGGCCAAGGGTTTCAAGGTTTCATCGCCTGTTCTTGGCGTGATTATCCTGGCTATCTCGCTGGCCTTTTTCTACCTGTATCTGGTGCATATTTATCCGATTGTGAACACGTTTTAACTTGGCCAAAGAGGAGATCACGGGGGCGGGCAAAGGGTTGGAACAACTCTGCCCGGGCTTTTGCCAGGGGCGGATACGGTCTTGAAGGTCGGATTTAATGAACCTGTCACTTCAATCCGGACGGTAACCGGTTCCCACCCCCCGTGAATTCACCAACAGCGATCTGACCGGCCGGTCAAGCCTACCCAAAACTCCCCGCTTGACCGGACTCGCGGTGCCAAATCCCAAACGCAATGGCGTTTCTTGAAGGTCCTCGGCATCCGGGAGAGGAACGACCGAGGCTTCACCAGGACAGGTCTTCGCGACCGGTCAGCAGCCATCGCCATTGGATCAGTGAGCGAAGGTGTCTTTCTCGTCGATCCCGCTGACCGGCCCGTAGAATCTGCCCGGCAGTGCCGCGGTCTTGGTCTTTTCGATCGCACCGGTGGTGATCAGGTCCGTGCAGGACGGCTCCAGCGAACACACGGTTCGGAACCGAATCTGGAGATCAGATGGGATATTTGGATCATATCCGAATGTGTTCTTCTCCTCGTCACCGGAGATGCCACCGTGATAAGTGGCGACCAGTAAGGCCTCATCGTTCTCGGCAATCGCCGATGTGTGGTTCACCAGAACCGCGACTGCTGTCAGAATAAGAATGCTTCGCATCATCTGCCCTCCCTAAGAGCGTTGTTCAGCACCGCCAGAATGGGATCATCCGGTTGGCTGAGACTTGACGCTACTTTGTCGGCAAAGGGCTGACGTTGGCATTTGCCAACCTCGGCGAAATAACTGCAAATAGGAGAAGAAATCGATGTGCGTGAGGGGCTTCAGCCGAAATCGATGTCGCTGACCAGTTTTTCGAGTTTCGGCAGGTCGGTGATGTGCAGGCAGTCTGACCGGCGGATCAGCAACCCGCCTTTGATCAACCGGCTGAGCTCGCGCGATACCGCCTCGCGGTGCGTGCTGATCTTGTCAGCAATATCGGAAAGCTTGGGTGCGGGCCTGATGCTGTGTTCCTTGTCGCCGGGTTCGCCATCGCCCGCCAGGCGCAGCAATTCCGCGTGAATTCTGTGCTGAACCGACAGGGTGCTGAATTCGACCACGCGCGATGACAGCCGGCGGATCTCTCCGGTCAGCATGCGCATGACCTTCAAACTGAGATCGGATTCCTGACGCAGGACTTCGATGAACGCTCTTGGCGACAGCGATGCGACAAGGCAGGCGGTGATGGCCTCGACGCTGGCTGACCTTTCCGAGCCGTCAATCGCCGAAATTTCTCCAAACATTTTGCCGGCATGCATGTCTTGAAACACGACATTCTTTCCGGAAGCCGAGTAGATTGAAGCGCGAACGGTTCCCTCAGCCAAAAAATAGACCCCTTCCGATGGGTCTTCCTGGCTGCAGACCATGGTACCCGGTTCAAGATGTTTCCAGGTGCACCGGCCAGCGATCTGCACCCGTTTTTCATCAGGAAGTTCCGCGAATAATTCGATCTTTTTCAGGTGTTCGTCATGGGTCGTCAATTGCAGTTCCCGTTCTTGCTGGATTGCCGGCTTCTATTGCGTGCGAAGATAACACAGGCGCCAGCACATGCTCCAGTGTGCAGCAATATCAAGGGAACGGTGCTGCATTGCGAAACGATTACAGTGTCGCAACAAGCTGGGATTATTCGTGCGTACGAGATTTTTCCGGGTCATAGATAGGTAGTTTTACGACGATGGCTGTGGTTTCGATACCATCGCCCGATAGCCGTAATTTGGTGCCCGGACCAGCCGCGGCGGGGAGCACGTGAGCAAGTGCCAGGGATTTGCCCATCCGGTGCGAGTAACACGGGCTGTTGACGATGCCGACATCCGCTCCATCAAGAGACAGAATTTCGCCGCCATTCACCATATCGTCGTGGTCGATCGTCAGGCCCACATTCAGGATTTTTTCATTGCCCTTGGCAGCCATCAACGCATCATGGCCGCGATAGCCGGTTTTGTGTTTGCTCACGGTAAAGCCGAGGCCAACCTCCCACGGTGTTTGATCAACGGTCATGTCATAGCCGTAAAACAGCAATCCGGCCTCAATTCTTACCTTGTCCAGAGCCGCAAATGAGCATGGCATGACTCCCGATTCTGTCAGGCCATCCCAGATGTCCCCCGCTACGCCAGCATCACAAAACACTTCATATCCGCGTTCGCCGGAATAACCGGTTCGCGAGATTCGGCAGGAATGACCGAAAAGATTTGCTTCGGCATGGTGAAAATATCCAAGTTGGCTCAGATCACACGTACTGTTGGCATTCAGGATACTCAGCGCGCTCGGTCCCTGTATGGAAATATCATGCAGGTCGTCATCGAGGAAAATCGTGGCGTCTTTGCCTTGCGCCGATGCATCAATGCAGGCAGCCGTGTCACCGGATCCATGCACGATCAGCCAGTCATTTTCACCCAGGTGGTAGACGATCGCATCGTCCGCAATAGTTCCATTGTCGGTCAGAACGGACAGGTAGGCCGCCTGACCGGGCTGGATTTTTCCGATATCCCGGGTGGTGGCATGATCCAGAACTGCCGTGGCGTCGCGCCCCTGCACATGGACTTTCTTCAGCGGCGACATGTCGAACATGCCGGCACGCTCGCGAACGGCATCATGCTCGTCATTCGCATCGGTTGCATAACTCCAAGCAGTTCCCATTCCATTCCAATCTTCGAGGCCGGAGCCAAGTGCGGTATGGCGCGAGGCAAGTGCGGATGTGCGGCTGAGTTCTTCAGTCATGTCTGGTTCCTTCCTGTTTGCTCAGTACCACTCATCGGGCATTGAGGATTTCTTGCGGGCGATTGTCTCGCGCAGCGCTTCGTCGATCGCCGGATCGATGGCTGGCGCCTCATATTTCGCCAGCATGGATTTCCAACGGCCGTTGGCCCGTTGTTCGGCGGTCGGACTGCCGTTCTCCAGCCAGGCTTCGTATTGTCCGGCCTCCGGCAGTTCCGACTGGTAGTTGGCATCGGCAAAGTGGCGCAAAGTATGCGCGGTGGAGAGGAAATTTTGACCTGGACCGGTTTCCAGATAGGCGTCGCGGCCGAATGCCTCCGATTCAACGTTCACCCCCTGGATCATTCGCAACAGCATGCCGCAATGATCGAGATCCATGACGAATTTCTCATAGGACATGGTCAGTCCGCCCTCGAGCCACCCGGCGGCGTGCCAGATCTGATTGGCTCCAGACAGAACCGAAACCATCATCGACGAAGTGGACTCCTGCATAGCCTGGCCATCTGCAGAATTGGACGCGGTGATCTGGCCCCCGCCGCAGCGGATCGGTACACGCAATCGACGCCCCAATTGCGCCAATGCCATGGTTGCAAGATTGGCCTCCGGTGTGCCGAATGTGAGCGCGCCGGATTTGAGGTTCATGGTCGAATGGAAACTGCCATAAACCACCGGGCAGCCCTTTCGGACCAGCTGGGCGAGCGCGATGCCGACCATGATCTCAGCATGGGTTTGTGCGATCACTGCTGCCTGTGTCACCGGGCCCATGGCACCGCCGAAAATCGCCGGGGATATGGCGACGCTCTGATTGGCGGCTGCATAGATTCGCAGGGCTCCGGACATGGTACTGTCGAAGACCAGCGGCGAGTTGACGTTGATGTTGGCCTGAATCACCACGTGATCGTCGAGGTAGCTGTCACCGAAGACCAGTCTGACGAGGTCGAGCGAGTCGCGTGCCCGCCCGGGCGATGTGACGCCGCCCATGAACGGTTTGTTGGAAAAGCGCAGATGCGCATAGACCATATCAAGATGGCGTTTGTTGACCGGTACATCCATCGGTTCGCAAATGGTTCCGCCGGAATGATGCAGCCATGGCGACAGATAGGTCAGCTTCACGAAGTTCTGGAAATCTTCGAGCGTGGCGTAGCGGCGGCCATTGTCCAGGTCGGTCACAAATGGAGAGCCGTATCCCGGCATCAGAACCAGATGATCGCCGCCCAGGGTAAAACCATTCACACCGTCCCGGCCATGCATGTCGTATTCGGCGGGGGCGGTTGAGCACAGCGCCCGCAGATGACCGGGATCAAATCGGACGCGCTCTCCTTCGACGGATGCGCCGGCCTGCCGAAACAGATCAGCGGCTTCACTGTCGCCGCGAAACTCCACTCCTATTTCGCTGCCAATCCAGTCCGCCTGTTGCTCGATTTCAGCCAACGTTTCATCGGTCAGCAGTGCATAGGCCGGAATATTGCGAAATTGCCGGTTGCTGCGGGTAATTCCGCCGGGGTTTTGCCGAGCGGCAAGACGGTTCGAACGTCCGCCCCGCCGGATCGCCCTCGACGGACCACTCAAATGCCCCGGAGGCACAAGGTCTGGGTTCAATATCATTGAACATTTCCTGACGAACTTACGAAGGAATATCGTTTCTCAGACGCGAATTTTGTTGAATGGGAACGATATGCCGGCGAATGCACCGAGAACAAACCAAATGATTTGAACGCATCGGACAAATAATTTATACGCAGATCATGCGATTCAGACATTATGACAATCTACGGGTTTTCAGCATTGTAGCTCGTCATGGCAGCCTTTCGGCTGCCGCCGAGGAGCTGAATTTGACCAAAGGGGCGGTGAGTTATCAGATCCGCGGCTTGGAGGCTGAACTGGGGTTCGAGGTGTTTCGCCGCCTGCCGCGGGGCATTTCACTGACTGCCCGGGGACAGAGCCTCCGGGACACCATTCAAACGGCATTTGAAACGGTGGAGCAGAAGATTTCCGATTTGCGCGAGATCAATGACCGATCCGTCACGCTTGCCGTTTCCACCTATTTCGCATCACGCTGGCTGTCCTCCAGACTGATGGACTTCATGAAAAGGCACCCGAAAATACGTCTGCGCATTCAACCGATGGTCGATCTGATCGATCTGACCGGCGAAAACATCGACCTTGCCATCAGATGGGGAGACGGCGGTTGGACTGATATGGCAATCGAACCAATGTTTTCCTGTCCGGCATTCGCAACCGGGGCATCCGGATCAAATGCGCTGGTTGAGGAATTGGGCCTTGAGCAGGTTTTGTCGCAGATGACTTTGCTGAAGGATCGAGAGGGCAGTCCGTCATGGCAGGACTGGCACAGTGAAGCCGGGCTGCCATACAGAAAAAAGGCGGACACGCTGGTCATTCCCGACCCGAACGTGCGGGTTCAGGCAGTGATTGACGGGCAGGGGTTGGCCCTCAACGACGCTCTGGTGGACCCGGAACTGCAAAGTGGGAGGTTGGATCGCCTCTCACAGGTTCAACTGGACAGCTATGGCTATTTTCTCGCCTACCGGCCCGGCACGAGGAGTAATCCCGATATCGATGCCTTTGCACAATGGCTGCTGGACCAGGCGGCAGGAGGTGGATGACTGGCGGCGTGGTTTCGGGCATTCAACAATTATCGGCTGTCTCGCTCATTTCGCCAGTCCCAACTGCCGTTCCAGCACCTCAAGCCCGGCCTTGACCGCTGCCGCATCCCGTTTGCCGAGGTTGCCGTAGACCTGCGTTTCGAAATCTGCCGCCAGCGGCACCAGATCGCGATAGACCTTGTCTCCGGCACGGCTCAGCACCAGATGCTCCACCCGTCGGTCATCGGCGTCGGTGCTGC
>JAJFHT010000162.1 GCA_021775495.1 Hyphomicrobiales bacterium
GGTTCCTTGGAATGGATGAGTCCGGGACCATGTACCCAGGTCGCAAGAATCTTCAGATTCTGGAATTCGGTGTCCTTCATGTGTTTGTCGAACATCTGCCAATAGGCGCGCGAGGTCGCTCCGGCATTGGTCATCATGAACGGCAGCTCGAAAACCTCGGTGCGCGGATAACGGCCCGGCGTGTAACCAACCACCGTCCAGACGATATCGGCGACACCGTCTATCGCCTGATCCATCAGTTCCGGTGGTTTTCCGCCGAGCTGCATTGACGGGAAATGATCAACCTTGATGCGCCCGTCCGAGGCTTTTTCAACCTTGTCGGCCCAGACATCGAGCACAAGTTTCGGCACATTGGCCTGCGGCGGCAGGAACTGGTGCATCTTCAGCGTGACGTCCTGGGCAAAGGCCGCCGTCGCAATGGTTGAGGCAACAAATGCCGCAACACCCAATCCCATTGCATTTTTCAGTGTGAATTTCATGGATAATTCCTCCCGTTGGATTTCACTTATCTGCCGGCCGGCAATTGGACTGCCGGGACGCAACAATTCCCCCACGATCGATCCTGTTTTACAAAAACCAGCCTGTCACTTCAAGGAATAAATGCAATATGTTGCACTTTTTGCGTTATCTTGCATAATTTTGCCGCTTATCGGCGATGAACAGATGGGTCAGGACACCCTTGCCGGCAGGAGCGGTGCACGGCTCAATTCGTTTCCGGCTGACGTCGCCTTTTCAAGCAACTTCATCATCTGGAACTTTTCCTTTTCGTTGAGTCCGATCAAAATGTCGGCCTGCAGGTCGGCGACGATCGGCTTCAGCAGGGCAAGCATCTTTGCGCCCTTTGCCGTGAGATAGAGTTCTCGCGCGCGGCGATCCGTCCGGCTGACGCAGCGCTTGACAAGCGCTTTGTGCTCCAGCCTATCCACAACACCTCCGAGTGTCGCGCGATCATGGGCAATCAGGCCGGCCAAGGTCGCCTGGTCCAGCCCCGGATTGGCATCCACCGTCGACAGCGCGGCAAACTGGACCGGGGTGAAGTCGAATCCTTCACGCGCCATACGCTCGGCAAAAACCGAAACCGAAATCTGGTTCAGCCGCCTGATCAGGTGTCCCGCCATTTGATAAATTTCAGACAAGGCGCGCTCCAATCCGGTCGCCGTCACCTGCAGTTGCGGCCACAGATTACCGGCCTCTCCGCAATTTGACAAGCATACTTATCATTAGTATGCATATTAATATGATCGCAGTGAGGGTTTGAAGATGTCGCAGCAATTGGGAACGCTTGAAGATCTGCCGGCCGACTATCGTGACGACATGGCGAAGGCTGGTGTTGCGCCGCTTTGGCCGATGATGCGAAACGTCCTGCCACACGGCGCTCCCAATCCTGTCACCCGTCCCGGACGATGGGCCTATGCCGATCTGCGGCCGCTGCTGCTGAGAGCCGGTGAGCTGACACCGGTCGAAAAAGCGGAGCGCCGGGTGCTGGTGCTGTCGGATCCGGGCCGCGGAACAGGCGCCATGCAGGCCACGTCTTCAATCTATATCGGCATGCAGCTTCTGCTGCCCGGCGAGACGGCGCCAGCCCATCGCCACACCCCATCGGCTGCCCGCATCATTGTCGAGGGCGAGGGCGGCTACACCGTCGTGGACGGCGAAAAACTACCGATGGAAGAAGGCGACCTCGTGCTGACACCGGGCGGTGAATGGCACGATCATGGCCATGAAGGCACGAAGCCGGTGATCTGGCTCGACGCACTGGACCTGCCGCTCTTTGTCTATCTGGAAGGATCCTATGCGGAAGAAGGGTCGCTGCAATCGCCGCGCAACCGGCCGGATGCAAGCCAGGTTGAATATCTCTCAAGCGGTCTTGCACCCTCCCGCAGCAGGGCCACGAAAAAGCGCCGCTATCCAATGATGCGGTTTCCCTGGCACCGCACTGAGGCGGCGCTGCGCGAGCTGGCTCAATATGACAGCGATGCCGTCGCGGAAGTCGATTTCATCAATCCCGAAACCGGAGAGGATGTACTGCCAACGATGGGTTTCACGGCCATGATGCTCGGCAGGGGCCAGAAGGATAAACCGCCACGATGCTCTTCATCGGCGATTTTTCACGTGGTGAAAGGCAGCGGATCGACGGCTATCGATGGAGAAACCGTCACATGGGGACCGAAGGACACGTTCTCGGTACCGGTCTTTGCGAAACTCACCCACCAGGCCGATGAAGAAGCCTTTCTGGTGCGGGTTCACGACAGGCCGCTGCAGGAAAAACTCAAATATTATGAGGAGCGGGCACGATGACCGATTACATATTCCCCAAACCGCCGGTCTGCAGCGTCATGGTGAACGGCGAGCCTGCCGAATTTGCCGTCAACCGGATCTTTTGCGTCGGGCGCAATTATGCCGCGCATGCCGCGGAAATGGGATTCGAAGTTGACCGCGAGGCACCGTGGTATTTCACCAAATCACCCTCGGCGTTTCAGCCGAGCGGCGGTGAAATCGCCTATCCACCCGGAACGGAAAATTTTCACTTCGAGATGGAACTGGCCGTGGCGATCGGCAAGGCCGGGTTCCGGGTGCCGACGTCGGAAGCGATGGATTGTGTCTATGCCTATGGCTGCGGCCTGGACATGACGCGCCGCGATCTGCAATTCGCCTCCCGTTCAAAATCCCGTCCCTGGGACCTCGGAAAGGATGTCGAAAACTCGGCTGTAATCGCACCGTTGACCAAGGCCTCCGCTTTTGGCGAGGCCGGTTCGCAACGCATTCATCTGGAGGTCAACGGCGAGACGAAACAGGATGCCCGCCTCAGCGACATGATCTGGAAGGTCGATGAGATCATCAGCCACTTATCCGGCTATTACCACCTTCGGCCCGGTGACATCATCTTGACGGGCACGCCCGCCGGCGTCGGCCCGGTGATCGCCGGCGACGCCATCACCGGTGGGATAGACGGACTTACCGACATCTCCCTGACCATTGGTCGGCCGGAATGATGCACCAGCTCTGCCATGAGCGATGACCGAATCCTGATTGCCGGCGGTGGCATTGGCGGGCTGGCCACTGCGATGGGGCTGGCGCAAAAGGGCCTGCCCTCGATCGTTCTGGAAAAGGCGTCGCGGTTTGGCGAGATCGGCGCCGGAATCCAGCTCGGCCCAAACGCCTTTCACGCCTTCGACTATCTTGGCGTCGGCGACACGGCCCGCGGCATGGCGGTCTATATCGACAGTCTGCGGCTGATGGATGCCCTGTCGGGCGATGAAATCACCCGCATTCCGCTCGACGGCCTGTTCCGCGAGCGATTTGGAAATCCTTATGCCGTTGTCCATCGCGGCGAATTGCATGGCGTATTCCTGGACGCCTGCACGGCCAGCGAACTGATCGAGCTTCGAACGCATTCGGGCGTCGAGCGCTATGAGCAGGATGGTTCATCGGTCACAGCAATTCTGTCGAGCGGGGAACAGGTGACGGGCCTGGCGCTGATCGGCGCCGATGGCTTGTGGTCGAATGTCCGTTCCCAACTGGCGGCAGACGGGCCGCCGCGCGTTTCCGGCCACACCACCTATCGCTCGGTGATCCCGACCGAGGACATGCCGGAAGACCTCCGATGGAATGCGGCAACGCTGTGGGCAGGCCCGAAATGCCATATCGTCCACTACCCGCTTTCAGGCTGGAAACTGTTCAATCTCGTCGTCACCTATCACAATGACGCCGATCAACCCGTCGCCGGCAAACCGGTCTCACACGACGAGGTCCGCCGCGGCTTCGAGCATGTCAATCCGGTGGCGCGTCAGATCATCGACCGCGGCGCCGACTGGCGACTATGGGTGCTGTGTGACCGCGAACCGATCACCGGCTGGGTCGATGGCCGTGTCGCATTGCTTGGCGATGCCGCCCACCCGATGCTTCAATATTTCGCCCAGGGCGCCTGCATGGCGATGGAAGACGCCGTTTGCCTTTCTGCCGAAATGGAGCTGCAGTCCGGCGATATTGAAACCGCCCTGCAGAACTACCGGAAACGGCGCTATCTGCGGACATCGAAAGTTCAACTGATGTCGCGTGAAATCGGCCAGCACATCTATCATCCTGCCGGCGCGCATGCAGCGCTGCGCAACCAGATCATGAGTTCCAAGACCGAGGCAGACTGGTGCGATACGATCGAATGGCTCTATGGCTCGACCGGACTGGAGGGGAACGTTTGCTGACCACCGCGCGCAGTACAGGCCGATTCCCGGTTGAAAATCATCGGCCGCTCTGCGTTATTTCGGTGCAACCAACCCGGCCGGGAGGAAAAACAAAGTGAAGACCAGAGTCCCTACACTGGCCCATGACGTGGCCTGCGAGATGCGGTCCGACGGGAGCCTCCTGCTCGCGTCGAACCACCCGTTGAGCGAAGTTGCGAACAATACCGGCGTCTGGCTGCACAAATGGTCGGAAACAGCGCCCGACCGAATATTCATGGCGGAACGGTCCGGCGGCGGCTGGCGCACCGTCACCTATGGCGAGGCGATGCAGCAGGTTCGCGCGATCGCCGCATCGTTGCTCGCACGGGGTCTTACCAACGCCACGCCGATCCTGATCCTGTCCGGCAATGGTGTCGATCACGGCCTGCTGATGCTGGCGGCGCAATATGCCGGCATTCCGACGGTTGCGGTCGCAGAGCAATACTCACTTATCCCCGCCGCGCACAACCGGCTGCAACATGTCGTTGAGCTTGTCAGGCCGTCACTGGTCTACGCAGCTGATGCGGAAACCTACCGGGCGGCGCTGGAACTGGATTTTCTGGACGGCATTGAAAAAGTCTCCAGCGCGGCCAAGACAATGCCCGTGACGGATTTCGATACGCTGCTGCAGGGCGATACAAACGCCGATGTGGATGCGGCGCATCGCCGGGTCGGTCCGGATACGCTGGCAAAGATTTTGATGACCTCCGGATCGACATCGCTTCCCAAGGGCGTCGAGACAAGCCAGCGGATGTTGTGTGCCAACCAGGCGCAGGTCGCCGGCATCATGCCGCTTCTGGCGGCACGCCCTCCGGTTATTCTCGACTGGCTGCCCTGGAACCACACATTCGGCGGCAGCCACAATTTCAATATGATCCTGGCCAATGGCGGCTCGCTCTATATTGATGACGGCAAACCCCTAAAACACCTCTTCGGCCGATCGCTGGAGAACCTGTCGATGGTTTCCGGAACGATTTCGTTCAATGTGCCGGTCGGGTTTTCCCTGATGCTGGACGCCTTTCGGCAGGATGCGGCCTTGCGGCAGAAATATTTCGAAGACCTGGACATGATCTTCTACGCCGGGGCATCGCTGCCGCTGGAAATCTGGCGGGGCCTGGAGCAGATGGCGCTGGATGTTTCCGGCTCGGTACCGCTGCTGACTTCGTCCTGGGGTCTCACCGAAACCGCGCCGTCGGCAACCTCACAGCACGAGCCGACAGAGAGCTCCGGCATTATCGGTGTACCGCTGCCCGGTATCAGCGCCAAACTGACTCCGATCGAGTCCGACCGCTATGAAATCCGGATCAAGGGACCAAACGTCATGATCCGCTATCACAGGGCGCCGGAGAAAACCGCCGAGGCCTTTGACGAGGAGGGCTACTTCCTCACCGGTGACGCCGTGCGGTTTGTCGATACCGACAATCCCGGCAAGGGGCTTCGTTTCGACGGACGGATCTCGGAAGACTTCAAACTTCTGACGGGAACCTGGGTACGCGCCTCAGCGCTGCGGCTCGAACTGCTTGGCGCGCTGGCGCCGTTGGCAGCTGACGTGATCGTCACCGGCCAGGACCGCAACGATATCGGCATTATGATCGTGCCGAACAATGAGGCGCTTTCGGCAGGCGGGCTGGATAGTGCAGAAACCGACGGCCTGCTCGCCGGAAAAACCCTTTTTGAAGCATTCGCCAGCCGCCTGTCCGTGTTCAACGAACAAAATTCCACATCCTCGACCCGAATTGCCCGCGCCGCCATCCTGGCCGAACCGCCATCCATGGCCGATGGCGAGATGACGGCCAAGGGCAATCTGAATTTTGCCCGGATCATGAACCGCCGCGCGCGGCTGCTTGAGCGGTTATACGACGACAATGAGTCTTGCGTCCTGCGTCCGGAGGAACGCGGGGCGGCTTCCGCATAAGCAGGGTAGGGACAATGACCTAGACTCTTTCCTGATTAGCTTGGATCGTTTGACCGGCTTTTCAGGTTTGCTGGCGAGGCAGGGTTTATGCCGTGGTCTTTACGACCACAAATAAACCATAACGCTGTCCAGCGGGCCTGAAAAGCCGGCCTTTGGTGGGCCAGATCGGCTCCCCGGACGTCGTTGCAAAGCTTGCCCGATGCGCTGCATCGCGCTGCGCTTCGCGTCTAGCCGGTAAACCGATTTGGCTCCATCAAACGTTTCAATCTAACCAGGAAAGAGTCTAAAGCCCGCAGGAGCGGAGCACCGGGTTGATGGTGTCGGACAGCTTGGAAATGTTGAACGTGGCGTTAAACGCATTGGCGCCCACAGGGGTGATGCGAACGACCATTTTGGACTTTCCCAGCATCCTTTTCAGCACGGCTTTCGGGTTGGAAGCGACCCAGAGGGGGCGCGACCGGCGGTCCGTCGTCGATTTCCCGGCAATCGGCCGAGCGCGGCTGGAATCAAGGCGGAACGCCGCTGTCCGGTAGGAACCACGACCGCCGCGGGTAGCATGGCACAACGTCCCGAATGTCAGGCCGGTGGCGTTCTTCTCGCAGCGCAGGCGCATGATGACACGACTGTCAAAGCTGCGTCCGCAGGACACCACTTCGCGGGAGAACACCCTGAGGGCAACCGGCTGCCGATTGGCCGGCGCCGGCCGCTCCACTCTGGCGGATGTGCCCTGTCGGTCGTAACACACGAGCCGCCTGGTATCATCTTCGATCGTCCGACACCCCTCCACGGCTGCCGTGGCGGGGGATGCCAGAAAAACCAATGCGAAAGCCGGTATGGCAAAAACCGATCGGCAAATGGGCCATTGCATGGAGCCGTATCTCCAACTGTTCCGTCTCGATCCGTGGCGATACGCCGCCAGGCAGATCATCCTTCAAACCGGCAAATGACCACGGGTGCCTATCAACATGCAAGCCCGCAACTGAAACGAATCAACCTGCCGGCTATTCGTGCAAACCGCGCTGTCCGGTGTTTTCCGAAGGCCTGAAACAATCAAGTTTGTCCGATTCCATCTCGATATGGGAGAAATCCCGACCGCATCCGAGGTTTTCGAGCGCTTTTCGCCATCGTGTTTCGCACCGAAACACTATTTGATTTGGCTTTCCGGTGCACTCAAGGTTATGCGCCGTTCGAAGCGGTTCAGCCGCTTGTCTCAGGCAACAAATATATTTGTAGATATGAAAACCAAATTGATCCTTACCGTCGCATTGATTGCGTCGGGCTGTTCCATTGCATCTCCTCCTAAAGCCGTTGCGGCAAAACAGGCCTGCGGCGGCGCGTCATGGTATGCCCTGACCTCGATCACCGCATCTGGCGAGCGCATGAATCCGGCCAAGCTGACAGCAGCGCACAAGACGCTGCCATTCGGCACCAAACTCTCGGTGGTCAATCCGAAAAACGGCAAATCGGTTGTTGTGCGAATCAATGATCGCGGCCCGTTCATCCGTGGGCGTGTTCTCGATCTTTCCAAGGCGGCCGCACGGCGGCTCGGGTTCATACGCTCCGGCCACGCCAAAGTGTGCTTCACCCGCATAGACGGATCGAGCTGAGTTTCAGCTTAGAGCAGAATTCGATCATATTGAAGCGTTTGATGGAGCCAGATCGGTTGCTCGGTTAGGCGCAAAGCGCAGCGCGATGTGGTGCATCGGGCAAGCTTTGCAACGACATCCGAGGGGCCGATCTGGCCCACCGGAGGCCGATTTTTCAGGCCCGCTGGACGTCGTTAGGTTTCATTTGTGGTCGTATAGACCACGGCATGAACCCTGCCTCGCCAGCAAACCGGAAAAACCGGTCAAACGATTCAATATGATCGAATTCGGCTCTAGAACCTCCTCGAGGTTATTGCTGCCGACAGATTGCCACGCCGCAGGGCGACAGGATTGCCGAACCCATCAGCACATCTTTGCCGGCGACGAGCTGCGCGATGTCGACCGGTTCAGGACCATGGTTGAAAATGTAGCGTAGCGGGCCGTTGTCGTGGATGCGGATATCCTGATGCAGGTGCGTGGTCGGCACGCCGGCGCGATCGCACAGGCGCTCTATGGTTTTCAGCGCATAGGCCGCATTGGGCTGACCGGCGAGGTAATTCCAGTTGCCGGCCTGATTGTGGCAAAAGGCAATCGCTCCATCGGCAGTTCGCTCTGTCACCACGACATCGTCGCCGGCGCTCAGAAACTCGCGCCAGGTGGAGAAAAAGAAACCTGACGCGGCGTCGCCGACGGGCTCGAACTCCGGCGGTGGGATCGTGTCGACGCGCCGCACCTTGATGTCAAGCCGCTGTTGCAAAGCCGGACCCGGCGGCAATGTTTGTGGAATGGCGAAGTCGCCGGTCCGCGAACCGGTTCGCGGACCGGCAAGCACAACCTGGCCGTCCTGTCCGAGCGCCCGGCAAAAATCCTCCGTCATCTCAAACAGGCCAGGTACCAGCACGAGTGCATAACCCTTCACATGTTCGGGATCGGCGGGAACAATATCGACTGTCACGCCGAGGGCACGCAAAGCACGATAATAGATCTTGGCCAGTCCGAGATAGGAAAACGACTGACCCTGCGGCTGGATCGACCAGGCCCAGGCGCTCTCGTAGTCGAAGGCCAGCGCAACGGTCGCTCTGGAACTGCCGGCGGAATCATCAATTCCAGACAGTTCCTCGTTCAATGTCCGAACGGTTTCATAGGCTTCATTGATACTGCCGTCCGGCAACAACAGCGCCTCGTGCATCTGCTCCTGGCCGAACGGTGCCTGACGCCAGCGAAAGTAGCTGACCGTCTCGGCACCGCAGGCAAACGCTTCCCAGGCCCAAAGACGCTGAGCGCCAGGCAACGGCGAAGGGTTGTGCGGCGCCCAGTTGACCGGACCGGGCTGCTGCTCCATCACCCACCAGCGGCCGCGTCCGCAGCTGCGGTAAAGATCATGGTGGAAAGCCTGCATGTCCGGATCGCCGACACGCAAATAGCGGTGCCGGCGCTCCGGATCGGTGACATCGCGATCGAGAAACCCGATCGGGTAGGAATCCCAGGACGCCGCGTCAAGATCCTTGCTGACGGCAAAATGATCGAACGCGGTGAACGAACCCATGAAATTGTGCAGAATCGTGCGCCCCGGCGCATGCTTGCGGATGATATCAACCTGCAGGCGATTGAATGCGACCACCTGGTCGGAAGAATACCGCTGGAAGTCGAGCCGGTGGGCGGGATTGGCCTCGGTGACAGTCGCGTTTGGCAACTCGATTTCATCGAAGCTGCGATATTCCATCGACCAGAACCGATTGCCCCAGGCTCTGTTCAGCGCTTGCGGCGATTGATATTTCTGCGCCAGCCATTCGCGGAAACCGAGAAGCGCCGCCCCAGAATAGGACAGCACGGTATCGTGGCAGCCGTACTCATTGTCGGTCTGCCAGGCCGTCACCGCCGGATGGGCGCCAAATTTTTTGGCCAGAACGGTGACGATCCGGGCGCATTCGGCACGATAGGCCTGATGGCTGAAACAATAATGCCGGCGCGAGCCGAATCCGCGTGGCTGACCGTCTTCGCCAACCGGCAGCATATCGGGCATCCGATCGACCAGCCATTTCGGCGGCGTGGCTGTCGGGGTACCAAGGACAATTTCGAGACCTTCGCCGTGCAGAATATCGATGATCTGCTGCAGCCAATCCAGATCGTATTGTCCCGGTTCCGGCTCCAGCATCGACCAGGCAAACTCGCCGATGCGGACAAAGCGGATACCAGCCTGACGCATCATGCGGGCGTCTTCCGGCCAGCGCGATTGCGGCCAGTGTTCGGGATAATAACAGACGCCGAGCGCGCGTTTCGCGGTCATGGGCGGCAGGCCTTCTTTGAATGTTGTCGGATTCGCTCCGGTTTTCGATCGGCTCCGAACCCGCTTACTTCCGGTTGCCGGTTCCGCTACAAAGCGACCCGCGGTTCCAAACGCCCCTTGACCGCCAAGTCAAGTAGAAAGGTTTTTCCCGCCTGCGGATCCCTCCTGCGGGTCTCTTCGTCCATGCCCTGCCAGGCCGAGGTGACGGCCAGGCGGTCGGCGTTCTTTCCGACAAAGGCCGGGCAGGTCGGCTGAAGCGCGGGCACGGAAATCGTCTGCAACCGTTCGCCTCTGGGTGAATAGGAATCAATTAGTCCGGCGCCCCATCGGGCATTCCACAAGACGCCCTCGGCATCGACAATTGATCCGTCGAGACCGCCGTCTCCGCCGCGATGATCGAAGAAAACCGCCGGTTCGCCAGTCGGCAATCCGGTTGCCGGGTCGCAGTCGATGCGAAACAGCAGGCCCTTCATCGTATCGGTGAAATAAGCGGTCCCGCCGTCCGGCGAGAAGCAGATCGAGTTGGATACGGTGATGTCGGGAAACAATTGCCGCAGCTCACCTTTGAAATACCAGTAGATCGCGCCGGCGTGCCGTTCGGCATTCTTGCCCATCGTACCGATCCAGAAAGCACCGCAAGGATGGACCCGCGAATCGTTGGAACGGGTTACCGCGTTGTCGGCCTCCAGCGGCATGTGCAACGTCAACGCCCCGGATTTCGTATCGCGCAGATAGAGCCCTTTCTCGGTGACCAGCAATTGCCGCTCACCGTCGACAATGCCCAATGCACTGGCCATGACCGGCAGCTCATGGCTGATTGTGTCGCCGCCACCCATCGGTTGCTGCAGCAATTTGCCTGCGACGATATCGAACCAGAACAGCGTATCAGTAGCCGGGTCATAGGTCGGCCCTTCGCCCAACTCGCTGATCGTTTCGGAAAAAACTTTTACCCCGATACTCATTTCACGCCTCTTTGAATACAGCGTCCCAGGCCGCAACTGCAATCTGCGCCCGGGCACCAACATCCCCGGCCGACATGCCCGGTTTGTAAAGGCTCGATCCGAGCCCGAACGCCCGTACGCCGACACCGGCAAACGCGGCGAAATCACTCTCCGAGACACCACCGACCGCACCGATGATCGTGCCGTGAGGCAGTACGGTCCGGATCGCGCCGATGCCGGATGCTCCAAGGGCGCTCGCCGGAAAGAATTTCAGCCCGGACGCACCAAGCCGCAATGCGGCAAATGCCTCACTGGCAGTGAATACACCGGGCATGGTGACCATACCATGGTGCCGGGCACGGGCCATGACGTCGGCATCGATATTCGGACTGACCAGCAGCCTGCCGCCGGCGGCATCCAGCCGGTCAACTTCATCCGCCGTTACCACCGTCCCGGCGCCGACCAGAACCGAGGCCGGCATCGCATCGACCAGGTTGCTGATGGAGGTGAAGGGATCAGGAGAATTCAGCCGCACTTCGATGGCCTCGATGCCCGCATCCACAAGACTGTTTCCGATCGCAACAATCACGTCGGGCCCCACGCCACGAAG
>JAJFHT010000163.1 GCA_021775495.1 Hyphomicrobiales bacterium
AAGACATGCACGCCGCGATGGCAGAAGTCATCAGCAGCATAGAAGACGAATTGGCCCGGCTGTCGCGCACGCAATAAGTGCTGTAGGCACTGTCGTAAGGTCATAGACTCATAAAAAGGGTCGAAATGGCGTTGAAACTGCAAGAATATGCGAGGAAAAGCGCGCAGAATGGGCTTGCGGCCCATTCAAGCGCTTTGACGCTGCAGATTGCAGCAGTTTCATCGTCCTGCGGACATGATCAATTTGCCCGGCTACAGCGTTGCAAGCTCTTGAAAACCGAAAGGTTTCCTGCGAGCTCGCGCCTCGTATCCGAACAAATTGATTCATACCATTTCGATCCTGTTTATGAGTCTATGACCTTGGGTTCCGCTGGTTGTCCAGGCCTGGACCGAGCGCCGTTATGAGCCGAATACGGCAGACACCTGAAAGACGAAAAAGCCAGGGGGATGGACGGGCGTGCTTTTGCACGTCGTCAACCCGCATGTCTTTCAGGTGAATACATGTCCCCATTTGGTTTTCTGATCGTCCTTGCCGCCGCATTCTGTCATGCCGGCTGGAATTTTTTCGTCAAACGCATCAATGGCGGCCCCGAGCTGGTCTGGTTGTTTTCCGCTGTCTCGGTTGTGATCTATCTTCCCGTTGCCTTCTATGTCCTGCCCGACGTAGATTCGGAATTCGGACTTCGCGAACTTGTTTTCGTTCTGGCGAGCGCCGGCCTGCACATGGCCTATTTTCTGTTGCTTCAGCGCGGATACCGTCAAGGCGACCTGTCCCTGGTCTATCCTGTGGCGCGGGCCACAGGTCCGTTTCTGGCGACACTGTTTGCACTGCTGTTTCTTGGCGAACAGGCCAGCGTTCAGCTTGTCATTGGCGCCATAGCGATCATTGTCGGGGTGGTTTGCATGACCGGCGGACCAAAAGCCGGAATCGGAAACGCCACGGCATCGCTGTTGTTTGGTCTGTCGGCCGGCTTTCTTATCGGCACCTATACCGTCTGGGATGCGTTCATCGTTTCGGTGCTTCTGGTTCCGCCCGTACTGCTGGACTATGCCTCGTCTATCGTTCGCGCCCTCGCGCTGGCTCCAACCGCCTGGACACAGCGCAGCCAGGTCAGACGACATTGGCAGGATCATCGGACGGCCGTGATAGCAATTTCCGTTCTCAACCCGCTGGCCTACATTCTGGTGCTCTATGCCCTGACATTCACCCCGGTGGTTTATGTGGCCCCGACCCGAGAACTGAGCGTTCTGATAACTGTGGTTCTGGGAGCGGTCGTGCTGGGCGAGGCAAGGCTTGCACACCGGCTTCCCTGGGCCACGCTGATACTCGCCGGTGTTGCCTTGCTGGCCACATCATAAAATGCGGTCGGTACGGCTTGCCACCTTCAATCGGCGACGTTGGCTTCCGTACGCGCGTTTCGCGATGCGCCCTGCGGTGACAGCACCGGTACGAAAACCCGGCGCGACGACCGGGCCGTGACCGGCACACCCTGATAGAGCCGCTTCTGTGCTTCGACGATGATAACCCCGGCAAAAATTGGCCACCAGCGCCGTCCGGCCCGCTCCAGCATGGCCGAGAATCGCATAACCGGTCGCCGCTGGGACGGTGGATACATCAGCGCCTCCGACCAGGCAGCGGGTGTAAAATTGGTCTCGCGCAGCAATGTCGTGAGCTGCGTCCTCGAAAACGGCCGGCCGGTACCGAAGGGCGTGTGATCGATTCGAGCCCAGACACCACGTCGGCTCGGCACGACAATCACCAGCCGACCGCCCGGCGCCAGGACACGCCAGAGTTCCTTTAGCGTCTCGCGCGGGTTCTCCGCGTGCTCCAGGGCGTGCACCATCAGGATGCGGTCGATCGATGAATCAACCAGGGGCAGTTCTTCGTCAAAAACCAGTGCGGTCGCTGACGGTCCGCCATGCGGCCAGTTCACGGCGCCCTGCCCGGCCGACATGAAGGAAATCGCCCGGTCGGCATCGGCCTTGAACCGTTCAAGCCAGGGCAAGGCATAACCGAGCCCGATCAGCCGTTCATTGACCATATTCGACCAGACCGGGGTCAACGCCATGGCGATGGACCGTTCGGCCAACCGTCCGAGGGTCGAGGCGTAAAATGTTCGAAGATCGACAATATCGGTGTGCATGATCGGGACGGTAACATGATGCCGATAGACATCAAATGCACATGGTGATGACAGAGTGAACACACCGTTCTATCGTCAGGCTACATTTAACCGGAGATTCCCAAATGAGCCTGCAAGTCGATCAGTTCATGTGCCGAAGCGACAATTTCGGCGTTTTGATCCATGACCCGCAATCGGGGAAAACCGCGACGATCGACGCACCGGACGAAGGCCCGATCCTCGACGCCCTGAAACGCAATGGCTGGACGCTCGACGAAATTCTGACCACGCATCACCATGGCGATCACGTCGAAGCAAATGCCGCACTGAAACAGCGATTTGATGCGAAAATCACCGGCCCGGCCGCGGAGGCCGGTAAAATACCCGGCATCGACATTCAGGTCGCCGACGGCGATACGATCACATTCGGCTCGCAAACGGCGCAGATCATCGCCACGCCAGGCCATACGCTTGGCGAAATATCCTACTTCTTCCAGGAATCCGGATTGCTGTTTGCCGGCGATACGCTGTTTGCCCTTGGATGCGGCCGGGTCTTCGAAGGCACGCCAAAGATGATGTGGGAATCACTGCAAAAACTGATGAAACTGCCGCCCGAGACCACGATCTACTGCGGCCATGAATATACCGAGGCCAATGCCGCCTTCGCGCTGAGTGTCGATCCAGACAATGCAGCGCTGAAAAACCGCTGCGAGGGCATCACTTCGCTTCGACAGGCGGGGAAACCAACTCTTCCCACCACGCTTGACGTTGAACTCGCGACCAATCCGTTCTTGCGCCCTGCTGATCCCGCCATTCGCGCGCATCTCGGCATGCAGAATGCGACGGATTCCGAAGTGTTCACAGAAATTCGCGCCCGCAAGGATCGTTTCTGAAATCCTGGATGCCGAGATTGTCAATGATTCCGCCGAGAATTGATCACGATCAAAGCCCGCCAGCTTGGCGTTTGTATTCATCAGGCCTGATCGGCAAATCGATCATCCAGGCCGGATCCCATGCGCACTCTGATTGTCTATTACTCGCGAACCGGGCACACGAAACAGGCCGCGCTTGAACTTGCAGTGCAACTTGATGCGGATGTCGCTGAAATCCGTTGTCCCCGATACAGAAAAGGTAGCTTGCGTTATCTTCTGGCCGGATACGACAGCGTACAGGGGCGGCTTCCAAATATCGAGATCCCGCCTGAATTGAACGCCGATTACGACCTTGTGGTCATCGGAACGCCGATCTGGACAAGCCATCCATCATTGCCGATCCGGGCGCTGCTCACCGCAAAACCGGACCTGCCGGCCCGCGTTGCCTTGCTGCTGGTTCATGGCGACCACTCGCCGCCCCAACGTGCGGTTGAAGAGATTGGCGCACTCTTGCCGGTTCCGCTCGAAGCGTCTCTGGTGTTGAAAAGCAAGGACATCAAAAAACAGGGTCCTATGCTGCTGGTCAAACCCTTCGCGGCACAGCTCACAGCAGCAAACCAAGCGTGATTAGTACCTGCGCACCGTAGTAGAGTGCCCACAATGATTTGCCGGTCCATTTTCTGTGTGGCGAATCCTGCGCCAGAAGAAACGTCTCAAACGCCAGAATCGTGTCTGAGGCCACGAAGGCGAGGGCGCCTGCCACGATCACGATCGGCGGCATGGTCAGCGCCGTCAATCCCATCAGCAAAATAGCGCAGACATATGCGGCAACCGGAATTTTCATCTGCCCCGGCAACGCCGGCCACAACCGGACAACAACAATGCCGGCCAGAAGAAGCGTCACCGGAACCAGCGCAAGGCGCCACCAGTCAGAGCCGATTCCAGCAACACCGTCACCGGTTCCGGCAAACAGCAGGACATAGGCGATATGGGCTGCCAGAAAACTTGCAAGGCCGGCAAGAAACGCCCGTTCGCCGGTATGCGCAAGAAACGCGTCTCCGACAGCGCTCAGCAACAGCGCGATCACCAGCAGGCTCGGGCCGCCGGCCAGCAGCGCGATAACGCCGAGCAGGGACACTGCCAGGGTCTTTGCGATGGTCCGCCGCCACGACGGCACCATGTCGAGCATCATCGCATAGGAGATGGCCGCAAGCACAGAAAACACCAGGTAGCCGTTCAAGGCATCACCGAGACCGCCGGGAAAGGGCATCATTGATTCACTCTTGCGATCGACCGGCCACGTCGACCCAGGATCATGTCCTTGGCCGCGATCACCGCGCCAAATGTGATCAACAGACACGCGCCAACGACCGGCAGGGTAGCCTCTGCCGTTCCGGCGGCGATCAGCACCAGCGTCGACAGCAGCGGTGCGGCGTAGCTGGCCGCGCCCAGGACCTGGATATTGCCGTGCTTGACGCCATGATCCCAGACATAGAACGCCGCGCCAACGGGCATCAGCCCGAGGCCGGCCACAGCCAGCCATTGCACCGCGTCGACTGGCCAGACGGTGGTCTCCAGAGCCAGATGGCAGACCAGTGACAACGCCGCGCTGGCGGCGCAATAGGATGTGACCGCGCGTGTCGGGACATCTGCAAAATGCCTGGACAGCAATGAATAGGACGACCAGGTCAGAGCGCAGAGCGCGGCCATTGCATAGCCGAAGACATAACGGCTTTCAAAAGCCAGACCGGATCCACCGGTGACCAGCAGAACCGTCCCGGCAAGACCAAGCAAAGTGCCCAGAACATGGTGCGGACCGAGCCTTTCTCCAGGCATCAGCGCCGATCCAACAACGATCAGCAACGGCCACAGATAGGCGATCAGGCTGGCTTCCACCGCCGGCGCGTTGCGCAGCGCGGTGAAATAGAAGAAGTGGTAGCCGAACAGCCCGGCAATGCCGATCAGCCGGACACCAATCGGCACCGGTTTGCGCTCTGAGGGTTTCGCGGTGAACACGCCGGCGGCAAGCCCGACCAGTGTCGCGACCGAAAACGCCATGGCAGAAAGCTGAAACGGCGGCACCCGGCCCGACAGATCTGTGAAAAGCGCCAGCAGCGCCCACATGATGATGGCCAGGAACCCGGCAAGTGTCGCGCCCATTCACTCTCCTTCCGGTCGGAACTTCATGTCCGCCCGTCACAGCGAAGCGCATCATTATCATGTGAGATCGCTGAAAAAACCGGTTTTTACCGGCAGCCCTACTGCGCCTGTGCGAAACGCCTGGCGTAGAGGCGAACGGTGCCGATCTTCGTTTTGACCGACGCTGTGACAGGAGCATAAACTCCGGTTCTGCCGATCTGTCCGAAAGCGACTTCGATCCGGCTGTGATTGGCCAGGTAGTCGATCGCCTTGCGGTCCTGATGGTAACCTGAAACCGGAACGAAGCGTGCCCGGCATCTCACCGCGTCTCCCTTGAATCCGCGGGTGGAGAAAGGCTTGATTCCGGCATAACTCAGTTTCAGGTCGGCACGAATTTCTCCGTCATATACCCGCAGGGTCCGCTTGCAGACCTCACGAAGGTTCGCAGCCCTGATGATTGCCGCCGACAACGGATCGGTCACCGCCTTCAAATCAGCTTCCGAAACCGGAAGCCAGCTCGGACGGCGGGCACCGGGTGGCGGCGTATTCTGGGTGCTGACAACCGATCCGCCGGAAAACGCCAGCAGGGTTTTTTTGGCTTTACCGCCTGAGGTGTAGTTGAGTGCATAGGATTGCGGCAGCGACGATTCGCCGCCCAACTTGCCGCTGACCAGCGTGCGGGCTTTGGTCCGGTCGAACAGCCGCGCGATTCCCGAACTGGAAATTTCGCCTTCAATGGTAAAATCGGACGCCGACAGCGTGCTGATGAAGTTCGACTTTGCAATCCGCAACCCAAGCACGGAAATGGAGTATTCCGTCCGGTATTTTTTTGGCGCCTCCAAAGCGCCTGCCATTGTCGGAAACACGAGCGCGACAAGCGCCAATATTGTGATAATGCCACGTGACATGATCATCACCCTCTCGAAATCGGGCGCATGCACCCGAACCAAACCCCTTCAACCGATGCATATCAGCGCGAATTCTGGCAAATATGTGGTCAGATGACGGCGAAACCGGCCTCGGCATTCATCCACGGAACAGTGCTGGATGAAGGCGCGAGCGAACCACCATGCTTTTGCTTGACGTGTCAGTCAAATGCCCTTAATGAACGGCGACTTTTCCATCAGGCCGCTCGACCCTGTCGGTGCATTGCCAATCGGCTGCACCCAGAACCCGATTTGGCCCGACAAAGAGACGAAAAAGGTAAGACGGATGTCCCGCTCTTGTGAATTGACAAATAAATCGGTGATGTCTGGCAACAATGTCAGCCATGCCAAAAACCGCAATAAGCGCCGCTTTCTGCCCAATTTGTGCCATGTGACCTTGCAGTCGGAGGCAATGGGCCAGAGCTATCGGATGCGCATTTCGGCACATGCCCTGCGCTCCGTGGAACACCGCGGCGGCCTCGATGCGTTCCTGGCGAAGGCCAGCGACAACGAATTGTCGCAGCGCGCGCGTCTGCTGAAGAAGCAGATCGGCAAAAAGCTCGCCGAACAGGCCACCGCCTGACCGTTTTGCCGGCGGCGCTTTCATAATCTACTGATCCCCGGTGATTCGTCCCCGGGGCATCGGACTCTGGTTCCATTACCCAGGATAAAAAAATGCAAAGAATTCTCAACAAATTGCCCTTTGTCGCACTGATGGCCGCGGTCGTCATCATTTCCAACGTGCTCGTGCAACATCCGTTTGCTCATTTCGGATTGCAGGACCTGTTGACCTGGGGCGCCTTCACCTATCCGCTGGCCTTTCTGGTCAATGACCTGACCAACCGGAAATACGGGCCGGAGGCGGCTCGCAAGGTCGTCTATGCCGGATTTGTCCTTGCGGTGCTTTTGTCGGCCTGGTTTGCCTCACCGCGCATCGCCCTGGCTTCCGGTTCGGCCTTTCTTCTGGCCCAGATGCTGGATGTATCGATCTTCGACTGGCTACGGCGTCAGGCCTGGTGGCGCGCACCGCTTATTTCGACGCTTGTCGGCTCGGCCCTGGATACGGTCATCTTTTTCTCGCTCGCCTTCGCCGCCAGTTTTTCCATGCTCGACACCGTATTCGGTCTCGAAGACGGGTCACTGGCGTTCGCCGTACCGTTTGCCGGAATGGAAGTGCCGCTCTGGGTCTCGCTCGCCATCGGCGATTTTGCCGTCAAGATCATCATCGGCATTGCCATGCTGGCGCCCTATGGCGTTCTGCTGACGCGGCTGAAACCAGCCGAAACCGCTTAACTTAAAGGGGTTTGGTCATTCCGGTGAAGGTCTGGCTGTTCCGGTCTATTCGACCAACCGGAACTCCAGATAGAGATTGCGCTGCAGGATCGAATGGTTGTCGTCGGAAACCATCGACAGCATCATGGCGCCATCCTCGTTCTGCCAGACATCGAGGCCTTCCATATTGTCGATCTGGTAGCTCATATCGGCTGAGACGATCACCGTACCCTCGACGGTCGCCCCGGCCCGTAGGGTCTCGGCTTTGAACCGCCTCATGCGCATGGCAACGCCGCGCGCCATGGAAAAATGCCGCTCCAGCAGCAGCAGGTCGCCATTCGGCAAAAATGCGCCATCGGTGATGTCGAACGCATCGCTGCGTTTGACGAAGAAGATGCCTTTTGCCGGCCCTTCTGTAATCGCCGCAAAGATATTTCCGGCAGGATCAAGGCTGCGTTCCGAGACAATCACCTTGGCGCCCTGCAAACGGCTTGCCCGTGGTGCAAAGGCAATCGTTTCAAAACCCTTATTGTAGCGTAATTCGTGGCGCGGCACGACAAACCCGGAATTGCCTGTCGGCCTATCGGGCAGGTCCTCACCTTCGAAGGGATAATCGGTGATTCGGTGTGCGCGCTCGAAACTCGCGGTCGCAACCGAATCGCGCAGAGCCAGACCCTCGGCGTCAGTTTCCCGTTTCTCCTCCGACAGTTTGCCCTTGCCGTTGCGAATCGGTGCCATACGCATATCCGTCACCGAAACCGGCTTGCCTTCGGCATCGCGTTTGATCGTTCCGCGCATCCAGAAACCGGAATCGGTGACGGCGATGAAACGCGATCCGCGATCGACGAACCGTATCGCCGACATCGATCCGAAATTACCCGCCGGAGACGTCAGTTCCAATCCACCGACAAATTCCAACGCACCGAAGCGCTTCTGCCCAGAGCCGATCTTGAACCGGCTGATCTGCCGCGTGTTGACATCAACAGCCTGCGGTTCGCCAGCCTGCGATGTCTGGGTCGGAGAGAGCCATGCGGCGGCCAGAACAGCGATAATGCCGCACAACCGGTTATCCCGCACGCCGTTGCCCCCCGGAGCGGGCCATTGACTCGTCTTCGAACAATCCGGCCAGCTGATCCGTCATCGCACCGGCCAGTTCCTCCGCATCAACGATGGTGACGGCCCGGCGGTAATAACGGGTCACATCGTGGCCAATGCCGATCGCCAGCAATTCAACCGGTGAACGGGTCTCAATATGTTCGATCGCGGCGCGCAGATGCCGTTCCAGATAATTGCCCGGATTGACCGACAGCGTCGAATCGTCAACCGGTGCGCCATCGGAGATCATCATCAGGATGCGCCGCTGTTCGGGCCGGCCGAGCAGCCGGTTGTGTGCCCACAGCAACGCTTCGCCGTCGATGTTCTCCTTCAGCAACCCCTCACGCATCATCAGGCCGAGATTTCTCCGCGCCCGCCGCCACGGCATGTCGGCCGATTTGTAGATGATGTGGCGCAGGTCGTTGAGACGCCCCGGATTTGCCGGTTTACCGTCTTTCAGCCATTTCTCCCGCGCCTGGCCGCCCTTCCACGCACGGGTGGTGAACCCGAGAATCTCGACGCTGACGCCGCAGCGCTCCAGCGTACGGGCCAGAATATCGGCACAGGTCGCCGCCACCGTGATCGGACGGCCACGCATGGATCCGGAATTGTCGATCAGCAGTGTGACCACCGTGTCGCGGAAATTGGTGTCCCGCTCACGTTTGAAAGACAATGGCTGCATCGGATCGATAACGACCCGCACCAGCCGTGCCGGGTCGAGATAACCTTCCTCGAGATCGAAATCCCAGGAGCGGTTCTGCTGCGCCATCAACCGGCGCTGCAGCCGGTTGGCAAGCCGTCCAACGACGCCCTGCAGATTGGCCAGTTGCTTGTCGAGAAAGGCCCGCAGCCGGTCCAGTTCTTCCTCTTCGCAAAGATCGGCCGCCCCGACGGTCTCATCGAATGTCGGCGTGTAGATCTTGTAGTCGTTTTCTGGCGGCAGGTTGGCCAGCGGGTGATCTGGACGGCGGGTCTCTCCGGGCGTTTCGGTATCGGCATCGTCTTCATCCGACATTTCGTCGGTATCGGCATCGGCCGCTTCCGATTCGCCCTGTTCCTGCTCTTCCGAAGAAGAATCGGAGTCCTCCGATTGCGAATCATCCGTTCCAGATTCGTCCTCACCGCTTTGCTCGCCAGACTCGTCATCCTGCGAGGTATCGTCATTGTCCTCTTCGGAGTCTTCGTCCTGTTGGTCGTCCCCCAGTTCTTCAGCCATTTCGAGAGAAACCAGCATGTCGCGCACCGTGCGCGCAAAGGCGTTCTGATCCTCGATATTAGCGGCCAGGGCATCGACGTCGTCACCAGCCTTCTCTTCCACCCAGTCGCGCCACAGCGAGACCAGGTTCTCTCCGCTGCGCGGAATCGGCCGTCCGGTCAGTTTTTCGCGCACCATCAGCGCGAGCGCCTCTTCCAGCGGTGCATCGGCACGGTCGGCGACACTGGTAAGCTTTGCTTTTTGCAGCTTGTCCTCAAGCATGACCGACAGATTGTCGGCGACACCGTCCATTGCCAGCGATCCGATGCATTCAACCCGGGCCTGCTCGACCGCGTCATACACGGCCCGCGCCTGCTGCCCCTCGGGCGCGAGACTTGAATGCAGTTTGAGATCGTGACAGGCCTGCCGCAACGCCATGGAATCGCCGATGCCGCGGGTGATGCTGATATCCGCGCGCGTCGGCTTCTTGGGCAGATCGGGCAGCCGAGCGCGATGACCGGTCAGGGCCGGACGATCCTGCGAAAACCCGACCTCCAGTTCCCGGTCGCCGGAAATTGCGCGCATAGCACCGCCCACAGCGCGCTTCAGCGGCTCGCTGTCAATGCCCCCTTTGGCTGCAGGGCGGGAATTGTCTCCACGACCGGCCATTGTCCGTCAGTCAGCTCAGGACCACATTGGCAGCAGATTCCGGCAGGTCCTCGCCAAACACCCGCTGATAGAATTCGGCAACAAGTGCCCGTTCCAGTTCGTCACATTTGTTGAGGAAGGTAAAGCGGAACGCCAGACCGACATTTCCGAAAATCTCCGCATTCTCCGACCACATGATGACTGTTCGCGGGCTCATGACGGTTGAAAGGTCGCCATTGATGAATGCCGACCGGGTCATATCCGCAACCCTGACCATCTTGCCGACAATGTCACGGCCCTCTTCATTCTGGTAGTGTTTGGCCTTGGCCAGAACGATTGCCGCCTCCTTGTCGTGAGGCAGGTAATTCAGCGTCGTCACGATCGACCAGCGGTCCATCTGCGCCTGGTTGATCTGCTGGGTACCGTGATAAAGCCCGGTCGTATCGCCGAGACCGATGGTGTTGGCCGTCGCGAACAGCCGGAAAGCCGGATGCGGGCGGATGACCCGACTCTGATCAAGAAGGGTCAGCCGGCCCGACGACTCCAGAACACGCTGGATAACGAACATTACATCCGGCCGGCCGGCATCATATTCATCGAACACCAGCGCGACATTGTGCTGATAGGCCCAGGGCAGAATGCCATCGCGGAATTCGGTCACCTGCATGCCGTCCTGAACGACGATGGCATCCTTGCCAACAAGGTCGATACGGCTGACATGGCTGTCCAGATTGATTCGGACGCACGGCCAGTTGAGGCGTGCCGCGACCTGTTCGATGTGGGTCGATTTGCCGGTCCCATGATAACCCGAAACGATGACCCGGCGGTTGAAGGCAAATCCCGAAAGGATCGCCAGGGTCGTCTGCTCATCAAAAAGGTAATCCGGATCCATGTCCGGCACATGCGGATCCGACATTGAATAGGCAGGTATCACCATATCGGATTCGAATCCGAAAAGGTCCTTTGCCGAAACCGTCGTATCGGGAAGATTGGTTATGTCGCGGTCGACCTTGTTCATCATGCCTCCAGCAGGCGAGACCGCTCGGGGTCCCGGCGAGATTGTCTACGGATGTCAGGGCTTTCTACAGCAGATCCGAATATCAAGAATATGGTGCACCGTTCCGAAATCATACCGCCAGAAAGATGCGTGCTGAGCACCGTTTAGCAAAAACCAGCTTGTTTCAGCAACCGGTAGGATTGCACGACATCGCGAAATCTGTCTTCCGAGCCCCGATCGCCGCCATTGGCGTCGGGATGGTGCAGTTTAACCAGTTCCTTGTAGCGCGCTTTGATCTCGTCTCCGGTGGCCTTGGCGCCGAGTCCAAGTGATTCGAGCGCCTTGGCCTCCAGTGGTTTCAGTCGTTTTTGCCGTGGTTGCGTCCCACGGCGGGCATTGGCCTGACGCAGCACCTCATGCGGATCACGCATCTTGTTGTAGTAACCGGCATGACCGGATCGGCTCTGCGCCATGTCTGGCGACACACCGACTTTGCCATTGGTGCCGACGGTCCATGTCGGCCTGTGTCCGGTCAACGCCTCCTTCTGGAACTTGGCGACATCGTTGTCGGCAAGCCCGGAGAAATAATTGTAGGACTTGTTGTACTGGCGCACATGATTCACGCAGAAATGAAAATATTCACCTTCTTTCATGCGCCCAACCGGAGCCTTGTGGGTGCCCGGCTTGTCACAGCCGTCCCACTGGCATTCTGGGTCACTGGTCTTTTCCTGCTTCTTAGAAGCAGATCGGACCCGAATCCCATCGGCGAATTTCGAACTCATCTTCATGGTCTGCCAAGTATCCGGTGTTTTTTGCACGATACAAGAATTGACTTTTGGCGAAACGCCACGACATGCTGGTAGGCTTCGGGCCAATTCCTGCAATAGATTCGGGTAACGGTGTGATTTGGTATCTGACCCTATCTGGTGAACGGTGAAGCAAATGTCCATACAGACGACGATCGAAGGCAAACTTTCTCAAGCCTTTTCGCCCGAACATCTGGAAGTCATCAATGAAAGCCACCTCCACGCCGGGCACCAGGAAAGCTTTGACGGCAAGGGTGAAACGCATTTTCGTGTCCGCATTGTGTCGTCGCATTTTGCCGGAATGGGGAGGGTGGACCGTCATCGCGCCATCAATGATCTGCTGCGCGCCGAACTGGATGCCGGCCTCCATGCCCTGGCGCTTGAGCCAGCGGCTCCAGGAGAAACAATCCGGCGTTAGGGTCAGGACGCAAGAGCGTGTCAGTCGGTTTCACCCCGCTGCAGACGCAGGATCAACCGGTCGCACCCGCAATTTTGTGATTCGGTTTTTCTTTTTCTGCAAAACCACGAAACGCATGCCGTGGAAGGTGAAGGCCTGTTTTTCCTCCGGAATGGTCTGCGTTTCGTGAATCACCAGCCCGGCGATTGTCGTCGCCTCTTCGTCCGGCAGATCCCAGTCGAGCGCCCGGTTCAGGTCTCGGATCGGCACCGAGCCGTCGACCAGGATTGATCCGTCCGCTTCCTGCTTGACGCCCTGCATGTCGATATCGTGCTCGTCGGCGATCTCGCCGACGATTTCCTCCAGAATATCTTCCAGGGTCACCAGGCCTTCCATCTCGCCATACTCATCCACAACCAGGGCGAAATGCGCCTTGCGGCGCAAGAATGCGTTGAGCTGTTCCTGCAGCGTCGTGGTATCGGGCACGAACCAGGGTTTGCTTGCCACCTTCATGATATTAATTCGCGCCGGATCATTGTTGACATCATGCAGCGCCCGCAGCAGGTCCTTTGCATGAACGACGCCGACGATATTATCAGGCTCGTCACGCCAAAGCGGCATGCGCGTGTAAGGGCTCTGCAGGATTTCCCGCACCAGGACCTGCGGTTCGTCATCAGCGTCTATCGACCGCATATTGGTCCGGTGGATCATGATATCGGACACTTCCAACTCGTGCAGGTCAAGCAATCCGCCGACACGGTCGCGATCGGCTTTAACAAACACGCCTTCGCGATGCAGCACCGCAACCGTGCCTCGCAATTCTTCATGTGCAGTCAACATATACTCATTGTCGGAAAGGCTGATACCGGCAATGCGGAGCACCTTGCGCACGATCCAATTCACGGCACTGGACAGCGGGCCAATCACCGCCACGAACGGGCTGACGACGCGTGAGACCGTAAGCGCAAACCGGTCTGGATTGGAAAGCGCCCAGGATTTCGGCAACACTTCCGCAAAGATCACCAGAAGCACGGTCATTATTAGTGTGGCATAGGCGACGCCTGCTTCACCGAACAGCGACAGAAACATTGACGTCGCCAGTGCCGAGGCGAGAATATTCACCAGATTGTTGCCGATCAGCAATGCTCCGATCAACCGGTCTCGACGCGAGATCAGCCGAGTCACGGTTCCGGCCCTGTCATCACCGTTTTTTTCCAGCGAATGCATACGCGCCCGCGACGTCGCTGTCAGTGCCGTTTCTGTTCCGGAAAAGAAGGCGGATAGAAAAATCAGCAGAACGATGGCTCCACACAGAATCCAGAAAGAAGTGATCATTGGGAGCGACTTTCATTTAGAAACGTTAGGACTTCCGACGCCGCAACGTCCTTTGCGATGTAACTCTTGCCGATACCACGCGTCAGAATGAAGGTTAGCGTACCGCGTGTCACCTTCTTGTCCTGCATGATGTAGTCTAGCAATGCCTCCGGCATCGGCAGTTCGCCTGGGATATCGGCCATGCGATGGGGCAATCCAACGGCTTTCAGATGGCTTTCCAGCCGGTCGGCATCATCCATACTGCACTGGTTGAGCCTTACCGAAAACCGGTGCGCCATCGCCATGCCGATTGAGACCCCCTCGCCGTGCACGAGCCGGCGGCCATCATAGCCGGTTGCCGCTTCCAGGGCATGTCCGAACGTATGGCCAAGATTGAGCAATGCCCGGTCGCCGGCCTCACGCTCGTCCCTGGCGACGACATCGGCCTTTGCCTTGCACGACCTTGCAACGGCCTCGATCCGTTCGGGCCCGCCCGAAAATATGGCGCGCCAGTTCGCCTCCAGCCATGCGAAGAAGTCGGGCTGGTCGATCAGGCCATATTTCGCCATTTCCGCATATCCGGCACGAAACTCACGCAGCGGCAGGGTGTCCAGCACTTTTGTATCGGCCAGCACCAGCTTGGGCTGGTGAAACACACCGACGAGGTTCTTGCCCTGTGCGACGTTGATCCCGGTCTTGCCGCCGACCGACGAATCGACCTGTGCCAGCAGCGAGGTCGGAACCTGAACAAAGTTCATGCCTCGGCGCACAATGCCTGCGGCAAACCCGGCAAGATCGCCAACAACACCGCCGCCAAGTGCCAGAACCACGTCACCGCGTTCCAGCCGGGTGGCAAGGATGGCGTCCACCGTCTGCTGAAGTGTCTCGAAGCTCTTTGAAGCCTCACCGGCGGCAACCGCGAACACGGTGCTGTCGATGCCGGCCTCCGAAAGGCCGTGCCGCAGGGTCTCCAGATGCAGCGCCGCAACATTTTCATCGGTAACAATCGCGGTACGAACGCCGGGCAACAGCTTATTGAGGCGTGCGCCGGTTGTGGCGAGCAAACCGTCGCCGATGACGATGTCATAACCCCGATCCTGCAACCCCACCTTTACGGTTGTTGCCTGGGTTTCTGTCATGCTGTCTGTCATTAAATGTCCGAATCGTGGCGATCCTGTTATCGCCAATGTGTCGCGCGCGTCCTGTTGTGGTATCCGACGGCGTTTTTCAGCTGCCGGGTCCGCGGCGGAATTTGCGTTTTGCCAGATGAGCGGCAATAGCGTCAATCACTTCATCGGCAATGATCTCCCTGGCGGCGTCACGGGACATCACCTCAACATCGGCCTTGGCATAAAGCGGATAACGCTCATCGATCAGTTTCTGCAGCACCTCCGCCGGATCGGCATTGTGAAGCAACGGACGGTTTTGCCGTCGGCTGACGCGTTCCAGCAATGTATCAAGATCCGCATTGAGCCAGATAGATACACCATTGCGAGCGACAGTGCGCCGGGTCTGCTCATTCATGAAGGCCCCGCCTCCGGTGGCGATCACCTGCGGCCCGGATTTCAGCAGACGGCTGATCACTCGACGCTCCAACGAACGGAATTCCGCCTCACCGTAACTTTCAAACAGATCCGGGATCGACATACGCGCGGCCGCCTCGATCTCATGATCGCTGTCGACAAACTGCAGCCCAAGCAATTGCGCGACACGCCGCCCGATTGCGGTCTTGCCTGCACCCATCAGGCCGACAAATACCAGGCTGCGTTTTCCCAGCCGGCTCAATATGTCGGTCGGTTTACCTTTTCCGTTGGCCGATGCCGGTTCCATCGCCGAATGCATGCTCCCCTTGTTTCCGGCGTTTCGGCACAAAATACCGGCGCCGTCAAGCGTCTGGTGGTTTTGCTCGGCGCACTTGCAATGCTGCGCGGGGCGTCCCATAACGTGCCGGAAATCGGCCGGCATTTCATACGAGGGGCAACGGACAGCACGATGCAGCGATCTGGTTTCTTTCTCGGCAGGCACAGGGCGGTAGAACCGGATTCGTGCGTTGCATTTTTGGTCCTGCGGTCCATTGCCAATCAACACCGATTGGACGGCCTCACAACAATTGTTTATTGCTGAACGACAATGCCGACTCTCATCCGATTCGTAGTTTTCCTCGCTGTCCTCGTCGGGCTGGTCTATGCCGGCATGTTCGCACTGGTGACCTATGTCGATCCGAATACCGGAGAAATGACCGTGCGGATTCCAGCCGAAAAGGTGAATCCGAAACGTTAGAGAGTGTCCCGGTACCTGGTGAATCGGGAAATCAATAAGAAGGGCGAAAGCGATCCTGCGATGAACAGCGGCGCCCTGATCGAAGCCTTTCTTGAAATGATGAGCGCGGAACGCGGCGCGAGCGACAACACACTTGCCGCCTATCGCCGCGACCTCGACGACATAAGAGATTTTCTGCGGGCACGCGGCCATGAACTGGCGGGTGCACCGACCGAAGCTTTGAGAACCTATCTCGAACACACGGCCGCCCAGGGGTTCGCCACATCCACCCAGGCGCGCAAACTTTCTGCCCTGCGGCAGTTTTTCAAATTCCTCTATGCAGAAGGCCTTCGCACGGACGATCCATCCAGCACAATCGACGCGCCCAAGAAGACTGCATCTCTGCCCAAGGTACTGAGCGAACAGGATATCAGCAGATTGATCGATCGCGCCGAGAATGAGGCCGGCGATGGCGACACCTCCGCCATCCGCATGCATGCGCTAATCGAGGTGCTCTACGCCACCGGCCTGCGCGTTTCAGAACTTGTTAGCTTGCCGCTCGCGGTGGCCACCCGGGACGAACGGTATTTCCTGGTTCGCGGCAAGGGTGGCCGTGATCGAATGGTACCTTTGTCGGCAAAGGCGAAACATGCGATGAAACGCTGGCGCGACATGCGGGCTGCCGTCGCGGCATTTGAAAACAGCCATTGGCTGTTTCCCGCAACATCGCAAAGCGGTTATTTGCCGCGCCAGGTCTTTGCCCGCGATCTGAAGGCGCTGGCGGCACGAAGTGGAATCTCGACCACACGGATATCACCGCATGTCCTTCGCCATGCCTTTGCCAGCCATCTGCTGCAGAACGGCGCCGATCTTCGCTCGGTTCAGCAATTGCTCGGTCATGCCGATATTTCGACCACGCAGATTTACACCCACGTTCTGGAAGAACGGCTGGTTGAGCTTGTTCGCGATCATCATCCGCTTGCCGATTAGCATGAGGATGGTTATGTGAAAGCCTGTCGGCCGGGACGAGCGTTATTTCCTGGTTCGCGGCCGTTACGTACTGGTAGTTGTCACACATGTATCATTATCTTGATTTCGAAAAACCCGTTGCCGATCTTCAGGGCCAGATTCTGGAGCTGAAGAAGCTCTCCGAATCCGGTGAAGCAGTCGATGTCGCCGAGGAAATCACCAGGCTCGAAAAGCGCTCCAACGATGCCTTGCGCGAAGCCTACAAAGCCCTGACCCCTTGGCAGAAAGCCCAGGTCGCCCGTCATCCCGACCGGCCCCACTGCCTCGACTATGTGCGCGAGCTGGTGACCGAATTCACACCGCTCGCCGGCGACAGGAAGTTTGCCGAAGACCATGCGATCATCGCCGGTTTCGGCCGGTTCCGCGGCGAACCGATCGCGTTGATCGGCCAGGAATCGGGTTCGGACACCAAAAGCCGCCTGAAGCACAATTTCGGCATGGCGCGGCCGGAAGGCTACCGCAAGGCCGTCAGGATCATGGAACTTGCCGACCGCTACCAGCTGCCGATCATCACCTTGGTCGACACGATGGGTGCCTATCCGGGCATTGGCGCCGAGGAGCGTGGCCAGGCAGAAGCCATTGCCCGCTCCATCCAGGTCAGTCTCGGCCTCAACGTGCCGGTCATTTCGATCGTCATCGGCGAAGGCGGGTCGGGCGGCGCAATCGCGATCGCGACGGCAAACCGGATCTACATGCTGGAACATTCCATCTATTCGGTGATTTCACCGGAGGGCGCCGCCTCGATCCTGTGGCACGATTCCACCCGGGCCAAGGATGCCGCCACGAACATGAAGATCACCGCACAGGATCTGCTCGGAATGAAGATCATTGACGGCATCATTCCAGAGCCGCTGGGCGGCGCGCATCGCGGTCCCGAAGCCGTTTTTGCTGCGGCCGGCGACCAGATCGCCACGGCGTTCGATGAACTTCGCAACGGCGAGACGGATTTCCGCAGCCATCGGCGCGACAAGTTTCTGGCGATCGGACGTGACCTTTGAGACATGCGGGAGTTTTTCGTCACAAAAACGCCCCACCGCAACGCAATGACAATAGCGTGAATTTGGATTAATGCCGATTGTGGTAATCTTTTCTCAAGGTTAACCGGCCTAGGAATAGAGTGGATTGAAACAGGACGGGCTTTGACGGCAAGCTGAACATGAGAGCCAAATTGTCCACCGCGGTAGCGGCCGCAGCGCTGTTTGCTCTGGCCGGGTGCCAGGGAGGTCTTGACGACCTCGCACCGAAGGCAGAGCGGGAATTGCCGGAGACGGTGATCGCCACGATGAAGTCGCAGGGCATGACGCGGTCGTCGCCGATCATGGTGCGCATCTTCAAGCAGGAAAATGTGCTGGAAGTCTGGAAACAGAAGGACACTGGCCGTTACGGTTTCGTCAAATCCTATGAAATCTGCAAATGGTCGGGGAAACTCGGTCCGAAATTCAAGGAGGGCGACCGCCAGGCGCCTGAAGGGTTCTACACGGTCCGTCCGGCCCAGATGAACCCGAAATCCAGCTATCACCTTGCCTTCAACATGGGTTATCCCAATACATATGACCGCTCCCATGGCCGCACCGGCACCCATTTGATGGTACATGGCGCCTGCTCGTCCGCTGGTTGCTATTCGATGACCGATGAACAGGTCGAGGAAATCTATGCCTTCGCGCGCAATTCATTTCGTGGCGGCCAGACCGATTTTCAGATTCAGGCCTTTCCGTTTCGCATGACCGCCGCGAATCTTGCCAAGCACCGCAACTCCAAACATTTTGCCTTCTGGAAAATGCTGAAAGAGGGCA
>JAJFHT010000164.1 GCA_021775495.1 Hyphomicrobiales bacterium
GACGGAGGTGATCAGACTCTAGCTCGACCCTTCAAACGGTCGCCATTTCCACGATCCATCCTCCGCCGCCGCAAAGGCGAGCTATCACTCGCCTGCGGCGGAACTAATTCTGCCTGATCAGCACGGAAAATCATAAGACAACCCTTTCCTGGTTAGATTGAAACGTTTGATGGTGCCAAATCGGTTTACCGCTAGACGCAAAGCGCGGCGCGATGCAGCGCATCGGGCAAGCTTTGCAACGACGTCCGGTGAGCCGATCTGGCCCACCGAAGGCCGGCTTTTCAGGCCCGCTGGACATCGTTAGACTTTATTTGTGGTCGTAAAGACCACGGCATAAACCCTGCCTTGCCAGCAAACCCGAAAAGCCGGTCAAACGATTCAAGCTAACCAGGAAAGGGTCTAATGCCGAATTGCCGTCAGCCCTTTTGGTGTGGCGAATAAAGCGTAAACAATTCCTGTGGTTCCGGCACGCCGCGCAGCATATAGCGCCCAAGCGAGACAAGATCGTCACGATGCCCGGTTACTGCCGCCGCGACGCGGGATGAGATGATCAGCTCCTGTTCCAATGGGCCGCACATTCCAAGAATGCGCGATGTCGTGTTCACGGCCGGTCCGATAATGGTGAAATCCAGGCGGTTTTCACCGCCGATATTGCCATAGAGAACACCGCCCGAATGCAGTGCCAGCGTGTAGCCGGTAAAAGGCATACCGGCGGCTTCCCTACGTTCGCTGACTTCTTCGATCACACCACGCAACACATGCGCGGCCTCGACCGCAGACCGGCTCGCGTGTTTCTGATCGTCAAGACTGAAAATGGCAAGCAAACCGTCGCCCATGAATTTCAGCACATTGCCGCCAAATTTGTCGACGATTGACACCACCGATCCGAAATAATCATTGAGCATGGATATGATGGTTTCCGGCGGATGTTTCTCGGACAGACGGGTGAACCCCTGCAGATCAAAATACCAGACAACGGCATCTATGGTTTGCAGCGACCCGCGCTGGATTTCACCGGACAGGACGCGCCCGCCGGCGTCCGCGCCGAGATAGATCTTCAGCAAATCCTGCCCCGTCTGCCGATCCGAGATAGCTTTCAGCGCCAGCCCAAGCGGCGCCACCAGGGCGCGCAACGCTGAAATATCTGCGTCGGAGAAACCGCCGGGCGCATCGCTTGTCCAGGACATCGCAATCCCCTCCGGCGGATTTGCCGGGTCGATCGGATTATTGATAGAAATTTTGGTAAAACTGGTGAGAACCGCAAAATAGTCTGTCGAGCCGGCCTCCTGCAAATCCTGCAGCAGAGGGAATCGTTTCCGGGTCTCATCGTCGGCCGGTGATAATCTCAACTGGTCGAGGTTTTTCGCCATCAAGTGGTAGAGCGGGCTTTTGATCCAGCGCTCCGCCGGGGTCTCCTGATGGCTAAACTGCTCACGCATGACACCCTTGTCGCGATACCAGTCAAACCCGAGCGATCCAAATTCGGGATGCAATGCCCGTTGTGCCATATGCACACGCTGGACCGGCAGACCGGCGGCGACAAGTCGGGAGCAATAGCCTTCCAGCAACTCTTCGCGCGAGGTGCCTTCAAGGCCCCTCGCGATCAGCCAGTTGGCAAGTTCGGAAACGATAGTTTCCTTGTCGAGGCTGTTTTGTCGTGGATTCGCCAATGTCTTGATTACCAATACCGGTCGAAGTGCAACCGAAAGCTATCACCGAAGCAGTCAAACACAAGCGTGTTGACTGGGCTTCACAGCATGCGGGTAAATTCAAGGGCCCTGGCGGCCAACGACTCCCATTGCGATGCCTCGTCTTCACCGACAATCCACCAGCCCTTCAGCGGTGGCTTGGTCCTGAACGGACTGAGTGGTTCCGGTTTCCTGATGCCAAGAGATTTCGGGTCCGACTGCGGGCCAAGCCGAAATCCCATTCCGCCCTTGCCAAAAAAAGCAAACACCTTGCCCTTGCAGCTCAGCGCGGGAGAACTCATCATCTTACCTGGCAGGACATCGTCATTCATTGCCGCCATGATGTCGCAAATTCGGGTGAATTCCGCGTGCGGTTTACTCATTGGCCAGCCTCCTCTTCAAGTCTATCCCTCACCTTGCGTGGCAAGCTTGCAACCACGAGAGCGTAGGAATGATCGATCAGTTCGCTGAGGAACGCATCCGGAAGCCCGTCCGGTGACATGACAGAATTCCAATGTGTCTTGTTCTGATGCCACCCCGGAAGGATATCCGGATAAGTATCCCTCAGTTCGATCGCTCTCGCCGGGTCGCATTTCAGGTTGATGAAATGAAATGCCGGGACCTGGTTCCCATCCATATTCATCGGCTGCACATTGGTAATCGCAAACATCTTCCCGCAGACTTTCAACCAGGCGGTTTCGCCGCCCATCGGATGATCGATCGTCACACCGGGTTTGCCGCTGCAAAAAGACAGAAATTCCTGTTGATTCATGTTCCGTCTCCGATTCCAGCATCGAAGACTTTTCCACCGGTTTCGTGATAAACGATTGGTCGAATTTCGAGCGCCGTGCCGTCAGCGTGCGCAATCCGGGAAGCATAGGCAATGGCTTCGTCGAGGGTTTCGCAGTCAAGAACGTAAAGTCCGATCAGCATTTCCTTGGTTTCGGCGAACGGACCGTCTGTGACAATCACATTGCCGTCCTGTCGCCGCACCGTTGTTGCGAAACCGGATTTCTGCAATTGATTGGCTTCGACAAAATGTCCGGCCGCCTTGGACTGGTTTTGCAATCCCCGATGGCACTCGAGCATATGCTCCAACTCTTCCTCGGAAAATGCGTTTTGGGCATCCTCATCCTGGTAGATCAGTACCGCGTAGCGCATCTCAGATACCCTTTTCGACCGACATCATGGCAAGGACGACCGACGATGCCAAAACCCGACATCAGGCGGGAAAATATCTTGCTCAGCCCCTCTGCTTGCTGAGACTTGAAAAGGCTACGGCCGAAATGACGATGCCACCAACCAGTATTTCCCGCACATAACTGTCAACGCTCATCTGTGCCAGGCCGTTGTCCAGTATGCCAAGGATCAGCACGCCCACGAGAGTCGCAAGCACGCGTGGCTCGCCTTCTTCGCTCATTGTCATGCCGAGAAAGACGGCTGCAATAGCATCCAGCATCAGACCGCTGCCCTGTGTCGGATTGGCTGATGCAACACGGCTGACATACATCAATCCGGCGATTGCGGCGCCCAGTCCGGTCAAAGCAAAAGCTGACATGCGCAAGGTACGAACCTTCACCCCGGCAAGCCGGGCAGCTTCATAATTTCCGCCGATTGCATAAAGCCGCCGGCCAAACACCGTCTGTTCCAGGACAAACCAGACAGCGACCAGCATTATCACCGCAATGATGGTCAGATTCGGAACCGTGACGCCTTCCAACCCTATGCCATCAAGTGGAATACCACTGCGTGCAAAACCGCTGTAGTCCGACGGAATCGCCCGCCCGAATATCGTCTTGCCGCCGCTGACCAGGAAGGCCATGCCACTGAACATGGTCAATGTTCCCAAGGTGGCAACGAACGGAAGAATGCCCACGACACTGACGAGGAATCCATTGAACAGGCCACCAGCCACGCCGACAACGATGGCAGCGGCAATTCCTGCGGATACGGAGTAACCCTGGCTGAAAAGAACGGCTGCCGTCACACCGGCGAGACTGGCCATTGACCCCACGCTGAGATCGAAGTCTTCCATTGCCATGACGATTGTCATGGTGAACGCGACAACGGCCAGCATGCTGATCTGCTGTGTGATATTGATCAGATTGCGCGCCGTCATGAATGTCCCTGGCAGTTGCAGCCAGAAAAACACGATGATTGCCACGAAGCCGATGAGTGTTCCGTAGCGCCTGAAAATCGTGTTCAAATCGCGTCCCTCTTGATCATCGACATTTTGAACCGGACCATCCGGCTCAGTGGTAAAACCGGCTCAAAAGATCGGCTGAATCCAATCCGTCTGTGTCAACGATTTCCGATTGGCGGCCATTCTGCATGATCAGTATACGGTCGCACATGCCCAGAAGCTCCGGTAAATCCGAAGACGTCAGCACGACGGCACAACCATTGGCGCTGAGATCGCGAACCAGCGTATATATGTCGAATTTGGAACCGACATCGACCCCGCGTGTCGGTTCGTCCAGCAACAATAATTCCGGAGATGCACCCAGCGCGCGTGCAAAAACCACCTTTTGCTGATTGCCGCCACTCAGCTGGTAACAGGGCTGACTCAATCCATCAGATTTCAGTTGCACCACCCGGGCCATTGTTCCGGCTTGTTTTCGTTCAGCTGTTCTGTTCACGATGCTACCGCCGAAGCTAAGCTGTTTCAGATGCGGCAATACTGTGTTTTCCAGAATGCTTCTATGCAGCATCAGTGCCTCCCGCCGGCGTTCACGCGGCACATAGGCAACTTTGTTTTTCCAGGCGGCGGTCGGATCGGACGGTCCGGAATGTGAACCGATCTGCAGCGAGCCGCCGATGGCAGGGTTCAGCCCCATCAGGACTTTCAGAACATCGCTTTGTCCAGCTTCGGCCAAACCGGCAACTCCAAGGATTTCACCACGATGCAGTTCAAAACTGACGCCGGTGATCCGTGCGGTTTCCAGATTCCGCGCCCGGCATGCGACCTCGGTCGAAATCGCGGAAGCACGTTGTGGATACGCGTCCGCAACGTCACGGCCGGTCATGTGGCGGAT
>JAJFHT010000165.1 GCA_021775495.1 Hyphomicrobiales bacterium
GGCACGTTGACGATGATGGCTGCCGGCAGCGACGCTGCGATCGAGAAAGCCAAGCCTGCCATGGATGCCGTAAGCGCGAACATCCATCGCGTCGGTACCGAACCCGGGATGGGCCAGACGGTCAAAGCCTGCCTGCAATCGTTGATTGGGTCGATCTTCTCGGCAACCTTCGAGGCTTCGGTGCTTGCGGCCAAGTCCGGCGTGAGCGGCCAGGTGCTCTATGATGTGTTTTCGACGTCTGGTGCCGGTTGCGGCATCACCAACACCTCGCTTGAAAATATCATCGACAGAAAGTTCGAGGGCACTGGCAGCCATATCAACACGATGTACAAGGACTTGACGATTGCAATGGATATGGCGCGCGAACAGGGCGTGCCGCTGTTCACCGCCGGCACCGCGATGCAGCTGTTCCAGGCAGGCAGGACCAAACATCCCGATGGTGACAACTGGGTCGTGACGCGGGTTATGGAGGACATAGTCGGCGCAGGGCTGAAACGTTAAACGGGGCGAAAGATCATGAAACTGGGTGTTATCACAGACGGAATCAGTCGCGACCTGGGCCACGCCCTGACGGTCATGGACGAATTCGGACTCGACCATGCGGAATTGCAGTTCATAGGCGACAAGGAAGTCGGCGATCTCAACAAGGCCGAACGCGATGCGGCTCTGGGATTGATCAATGGGCACGGCAAGACGGTCTCATGCATATCGCGGCATCTTTTCGCCGGCATGAGAATGGGCGAGGCAAAACCGGGCGATGAGGGCCACACCCGACACATGGATGCGCTGAAACGCTGCATCGAAATGGCGCACGAGTTTTCATGTAGCAATGTGCGGATCATGACCGGCAAGAAGGAGATGATCCTGTGGGGGCATCACGGTGCCGAAAAATGGAATGTCGCCCATGGTGCGTGGGATGCGCAGCTGCCGCTGATCGCGCCTGCGGTGGAACTTGCGAAAGCCGAAGGTGTCACTTTGGTGGTGGAGACAGGCAACGGCACAATGGTCAATTCCTGTTATACCGCGCGCAAACTGATCGACGATCTCGACGCAAAACAGACGCTAAAAGTCCTGTGGGATCCGGCCAATAATTGCTGGTGCCACGAGACAGCCTATCCGGATGGCTATGAGGAGATCCGTGACGGCTATCTCGGCCACGTCCACATCAAGGATGTTTATGTCGATGCACCTCGAGCCACCCTGGAAGTGCGGCCGATGCTAAAAGGCCAACTGGCCGATCAGTTCCAGCCAATGGCTGACGCCCTGCGCGCCGATGGCTATGATGGATCGATTTCGTTTGAGAGCGTGTACCATCCCGGCAACGGCGATTTCGAGGCTGGTTTCCGGCAGAATATCGGAATTTTCAAAAACATTTTCGGGTGAGTTGGAGTGGCTGAAGTCAGGCTTGCCGTTGTCGGTGCTGGTGTTGTCGGCAAAAGGCATATCGAGACCATCAGATCCACAGCTTCGGCAGAACTGGTCGCTATCGTTGATCCGTTTCCCGGAGCTGAAACAACGGCTGACGAGGCTGGTGTTCCTTACTATGTCGATGTCAGGGCAATGTTGCGCGACAGCAAGCCAGACGGTGTCATTGTTGCGACGCCAACCGAGCACCATCTGGCATCTTGCCTGGCGGCGCTGGAATCCGGAGCGCATGTTCTTGTCGAAAAGCCGATTTCAGCAACGCTGAGCGAAGCGGAGGCGATCGTTGCGAAATCAGAGCAGACCGGACGGCATGTGCTGGTGGGCCATCATCGCCGATATTATCCGCAGGTGCACCGTGCGCGGGAGATTGTGCGGCAAGGGCACTTGGGCAGGCTCGTGGCGGTCAGCGGACAATGGGGGCTGCGCAAGCACGAGGGCTATTACGAACCGGATTGGCGGAAACGGCGGGCGGCAGGACCAGTCCTGACCAATCTGATCCATGACATGGATTGTCTTCGATTTATCTGCGGTGAAGTAACGAGCATCTCCGCCGAGACTGCCAACAATGTGCGCAGTGCGGAAAAGGAAGACGCGGCCGCACTAATCATGTCTTTCGAAAATGGCGCGCTCGGTTCATTTGTCCTGTCCGATCAGACCTGTTCGCCTTGGGCGTGGGAATTTGCCACCGGAGAAAATCCTGCGTTTCCAAAGACAGGCCGAAATGTCCTGAGGTTCATGGGAACAGATGCCTCACTGGAGTTTCCCAATCTGGTGGTTTGGCGGCATGATGACGGTGCCGGTGATTGGACGACTGATATCAAGCCGCATCCAGAAGCATTGGAACTGGGTGATGCGTTCGAGCGCCAGATCGAGCATTTCTGCTCTGTCGTCCACGGCGAACAGGTGCCGCAAGTCACCGCACTTGATGCAACCCGAACGCTGCGAGCAACGCTCGCGGTATTTGAGGCGGCAGACAGCAAACAGCGGGTTAGGCTTTAAGCAGATTCAAGCATGATGGCAGTGTGGCCGGGTTGTTCGCCGGATGCAGAATGTTGTTTGTCCACGACACTCCAACGGCGCGCCATAACAATAACTCCCATAGAGAAATATTCGATACCGGTAGCAAACCGACAAGTTGGTGCTGCAAATAGAAGAACCATGTACCCGGCAATCGTAGCCGCGATTTGTAACACGGTGACACCGACCCGGTGATGCGGTAACGCCGATCAGCATGACCGTAATCGGACTTTACGGCGCCGCCATCTTCTGAACAGAGATATAGCAATTTCTCGCCCCTTTCCGGCTCGTACATATGCCCGCGCCACAACGGCGCATGTGTAAATCAGTAGAAAGGATGCGGAAATGACAACACCGACCCCTCATGAACAACTCATGCTTGAGTTGGTCAACCAGGCACGCGCCAATCCGGGCGCGGCGGCACAAAAGTACAATTTCAGTTTGGGCAACATCCCGAACAAGCCGCTTGAGCCTCTGGCCATGAACGAAGATCTGATCGAAGCGGCGCGTGGACATTCCAGCTGGATGGAACGCACCGACACTTTCTCGCACACCGGTTCCGGTGGGTCGACGCCCACTCAGCGGGCAGCGGCCACAGGATGGGATGGCGGCGGTGTCGGCGAGAACATTTCCGGCTGGTTCGCATTTGGTCAGTCTGACATCGATCAACAGAAGGTCGTCGAGGAAAGACATGCAGGTCTGCTGCGTTCGCCCGGACATCTGGCAAACATCATGAATGCCAAATGGAGCGAGGCGGGTATTGGTGTCGCAACCGGCGATTGGAGCCGGGGTGGAACAAATTACGACAAGGCGTTTCTTTATACCCAGAACTTCTCGGACAACGGGAAGAGCTTTCTCACCGGCGTTGCCTTCGATGACAATGATGGCGACAATTTCTACGATGTTGGTGAAGGCCTCGGTGGATTGAAAATTGAAATCACCGACTCCAGTGGAAAGAAGGTCGAAACGTCCACCTGGGGCGCAGGTGGCTATCAGATTGCACTGGACGACGGCAGCTATACGGCCCGCTTTTCCGGTAAGGGAATTGATGGCGTTGTCGAGAAGAAATTCGACATTGCCGGTGGCAATGTGAAGGTCGACCTCAACAGCGACAATGAAACACCTGTCGCCGAAAAACCCGACGTCAAGGATCCGGATGCCGAGAAGCCCGATGCCAAGGATCCGGATGCGAAGAAACCCGACGCCAAGGACCCGGATGCGAAGGACCCAGACGCGAAGAAACCTGATGCCAAGGATCCGGACGCGAAGAAACCCGACGCCAAGGACCCGGATGCGAAGGATCCAGACGCGAAGAAACCTGATGCCAAAGACCCGGATGCGAAAAAACCCGATGCACCCGATGTTGCGGCAGGGCCCAAAATCGACCAGGGAACCGATGGAGACGATGTCTTCATGGACATGGCCAAGGATCAGATTGTTCTGGGTGGAGCAGGAAATGATCGTTTTGAAACGGAGAGCCGTTTCGACGACTTCAAATTCATGATCCTGCCCAATAATGGCGTGTTGCTGCTCGGAGAGGACACAACGAAAGTCCTTTATGATGTCGAAGCTCTAAAATTTGCGGATCTGTCGATTCAGTTCAATTCAGATGCCGCATCTGATGACAAGCCCGACACTCCGGCCACGCCCGACATGACGGATCAATCGGACACATCAAAACCAGTTGCGGACAATGACGAAACTCAGGCTCCGCGCATGCAGTGCCCCTATCTGGATGACAT
>JAJFHT010000166.1 GCA_021775495.1 Hyphomicrobiales bacterium
CGGCCAAACCCGATAAACTGTCAGAGCGTCAAGCTCGTTACGGTGATGGGGCGCCGATCTTCGGATTCCATCAGGGCCCGCGGTTCAAAAAACAACCGCACGACGAGGCCGGATAGATGACTGCAAACCCACCCTGCCAACGCCTTTAAAACCGCTTGCAATCAAGGGGGTGTCCATAGATGACAGTGCACACAATCCCTGTGTGGGATACCTGACTATCCTCCGGAACCAACGGGTAAATTGCAAAACCGCGTGTCACGCTACATTTAAAACAAGCACGACCATGCGTCGCGTGGTCAGTGCGCCCCATCGGAGGCCTCAGTCGTGAGATCTGTGCTTCCGGACAGATAGCTGACATTTGATACCGGAGACATGGTTTACACAATTTGCATTTGGGGAGCCCCCGGATGCCTTGGAAAGAGTGTAAGCCAATGGATGAACGTCTGCGCTTTGTTGCCCGTCTTCTTGAGGGCGAGAAGATGTCGCCTCTGTGCCGCGAGTTCGGTATCTCGCGTGTTACAGGTCACAAGATCTTCAACAGATACAAGGAATGCGGCCTGGACGGGCTCAACGACCGCAGCCGGCGTCCCTACCGCCATGCCAACAAGCTGCCCTTTCAGATCGAGCGCAGCATTCTTGGCCTCAAGCGCGAGCACCCATCCTGGGGGGCGCCCAAGATCCGCGACAAGCTGATCAGGCAATACCCGATGATCAAGCCACCCGCGATCAGTACCGTCCATGCCGTGCTCGATCGCAACGGCCTGGTGAGGCGCCGCAAGCGCCGCCGATACAAAGCCGAAGGAACAGCGCTCAGCGCCGCGCATGAGCCAAACGGGCTGTGGTGCGCCGACTACAAGGGCGAGTTCATGCTCGGCAACAGGCAATACTGTTACCCATTGACCATCAGCGATTATCGATCACGATACCTGCTCGCCTGCGAGGGCATGACGTCGACGCGCTCGGACTTCGCCTTCGCCGCTTTCGAGCGGGTTTTCAAAGACTTCGGACTGCCGCGGGCCATTCGAACCGATAATGGCACACCGTTTGCCGGCCCCAATGCCCTGTTCGGCCTGTCGAAGCTTTCGGTCTGGTGGCTGCGCCTCGGCATTCAGATCCAGCGTATCAAGCCAGGCAATCCACAACAGAACGGTCGTCATGAGCGCATGCACCTGACCCTGAAGAAGGAGGCGACCAAGCCGGCCTCATTCAACTTCTTGCAGCAACAGGAGCGTTTTGACCGGTTCATCGAAGTTTACAACAATGAGCGGCCACACCAGGCGCTGGGCGGAGCTTATCCGGGAGATTTCTATACACCGTCAGCACGTGTCTATGAGCCGCCAGCTGAGCCGGAATACCCATTCCACGACCGCACCGTCCGCGTCACCCGTTGCGGCCGTATCTGTATCGGCAAACGCAAGATCAATCTCAGCCAGGTCTTCGCCGGCCAGATCGTCGGCATCAGGGAAGTCGACAACCAGATCTGGCTTGTCAGTTTCCTCGATTATGATCTAGGATTCTTTGATATCAATGAGGGCCGCGTCGAACCGGCACCAAACCCATTCGCCCCGGAGAAACTGTAAACAATGTCTCCAGTATAAACTGTAAACCATGTCCTCGGTACGGACCATCGAAAAATGGCGGAGAGGGAGGGATTCGAACCCCCGATAGAGTTGCCCCTATGCCGCATTTCGAGTGCGGTGCTTTCAACCACTCAGCCACCTCTCCTGCAGGTGATACCGCCCTTTGGGCGTGAGTGCGGGCGCAGACATAACGATTGCAATGCGCCGAGACAAGAGACAATCGCGCGCGAGCCGCGATCAATCGCCGGGACATTCTTGACTCGGGTGTGGCCATCGGCTAAAGGCAGCGCGACTACGGCGTGGGGTTTCCGCGCCGTTTGTTGTTGAACCCATAAAGACTGGCAAAAAGACGGCCCGGACGGTCAAGCCCGTACGAGAGCCGGCCCGAACAGCGAAAGGCAAAAAATGTTCGCAGTCATCAAAACCGGCGGCAAGCAGTACCGTGTTGTCGCAGACGATCTTCTGAAGGTCGAAAAAGTCTCCGGCGATGCCGGCGATATCGTTGAATTCAATGAAGTGCTGATGGTCGGCGAAGGCGAAAGCGCGACGATCGGAACGCCCGTCGTCGACGGCGCGCTGGTGACTGCCGAAGTGGTCGAACAAGGCCGCGCCCGCAAGGTCATCGCCTTCAAGAAGCGCCGGCGGCAGAATTCGCGCCGCACCATCGGCCACCGCCAGCACCTGACGACGATCCGGATTTCCGAGATCCTGACCGGCGGCGCCAAACCGTCGAAAAAGGCCGCCGCAAAACCGGCGCCGAAGAAGGAAGCGGCAAAACCGGCGGAAGAGGCGAAAGCCGCGCCGAAAAAGGCGGAAGAAAAGAAAGAGGCCGCACCCAAGGCCGAAGCTGCTCCGAAGAAAGCTGAAAAGAAAGACGATGCCGCACCGGCAACGCTGTTCACCGCGCCGAAAGGCGAGCCCGACGATCTGAAGCTGATTTCGGGTGTCGGACCGGTGCTGGAGAAAAAGCTGCACGGATTTGGCGTCACCCAATTCGCTCAGGTCGCCGCTTTCTCCAAGAAAGACATCGATGCGCTGGATGAAGCCCTGTCGTTCAAGGGCCGCATCGAGCGGGACGACTGGCTCACACAGGCCGCCAAGCTGGCCAAGGACGCCAAGTAGAAGAGAAGAATTTGCTGGTTTCGGTCGGAGAACCGACATAAAAGACCGGTAAGAGTTAAAGGAGAACACCGATGGCACATAAAAAAGCTGGCGGTTCATCACGCAACGGACGTGATTCGGAATCCAAACGCCTCGGCGT
>JAJFHT010000167.1 GCA_021775495.1 Hyphomicrobiales bacterium
CTGACAACCCGTAAAACCAGAAACACGAATACCGTCGCGCCGACAAAAATCAGTGCGACACGACGATCGCTGGCAAACCAGACCGCCAGTCCGGCCAGCGTCAGGGCACACAATCCGGCAGCAAGCAGATAGGGAAAACGCGGCATTCCGCGCGACTCAAAACCCATTTCGCGGAACAGGGCGGTTGCCGGCACATCGCGTGCCCGGCCGAGCGGGATCAACGCAAAGACCAGTGCGACAAGGATACCCGATACCGCCGCGATCGCCAACGCTCCGGGATAAATCCCCGCATCCGCCGGAACCGGCAACACCGACGACAGGAATCCGGCTGCGATGGGCGGCGCGATCGCCGCAATCACCAGTCCGATTGCAATTCCGACCAGCGCAATCAGCATGATCTGAACCAGATAGACGGTAAAGACGAAGCGGCCGGACGCCCCCAGCGATTTGAATGTTGCGATGGCGCCGCGTTTTCCCTCCAGAAAGGCCCGCACCGCATTGGCAACGCCAACGCCGCCAACAACCAGGGCGGTCAGCCCGACCAGAGTGAGAAACTGTGAAAACCGCATGATGTTGGCTGACAGCGCCGGAGCGGCATTGAGCCGCGACCGGATGCTCCACCCCGCCGCGGGAAACTGCTCGGCAGCAGCAGCACGGACGGCCGCGATACTGGCAGCGCTCGCACTGTCTGCGAGCCTGATCTTGTAGATATGTTCCACCAGGCTGCCCGGCTGGATAAGGCCGGTTGCCCGTAAGCCCTGCAGGGAGACCATCAGCCGCGGTGCAAAGCCAAAACCGTCGGATATCAGATCGGGCTCGCTGACAATCTGTGCGCGCAATTCAAATGCAATATTGCCCAGCTTGATCCGGTCGCCGATGGACAGATTCAAACGTTCAAGCAGCAAATCCGGCACAACGGCGCCAAAAACACCATTGCGCTTCGAAAACAGCTCGGAATGATCCTTCTGTGGATCGGTGGTGAATGACCCGTAGAGCGGGTAGGCGCCATCGATCGCCTTGACCTCGACCAATGTCTGGTCGGACCCGTCTTCAAGCCTTGCCATGGAACGCATGCGGGCGCTTTCGGCAAGCCCGCCGCTTGCCGTAAGAAAGTCGCGTTCGGCACTGGTCAGTTCACGCTGAACCAGTTCAAACCGCATATCGCCGCCAAGCAGCGATTGTCCTTCGTCTTCCACCCCGGATGTAATGGCGCCTGCAATCGAATTGACCCCGCCAATGGCGCCGACTCCGAGGGCGATACAGGCGAGAAAAATACCGAATCCGGAAAGTCCGCCGCGCATTTCCCTCAACGAGAAACGCAAAGCCAGTCGAAGGGTTTGATGGAGGGACATCATATTGCTCTATGCGCTGGCGGCGGCTGTAATCACCGGCGTTTCGATGCGCCCGGAACGCATCGCCACCTGGCGCTGACAACGGGCGGCGAGCGTCGGATCATGCGTGACGAGAACCAGCGTCATTCCGCGTTCAGTCGCCTTCTGGAACAACAGATCGGCAATCTGGCTACCGGTCGCCTGATCAAGGTTGCCGGTCGGTTCGTCGGCGATAAGGATCTTGGGGTTGGGCGCCAGCGAACGCGCGATCGCCACCCGCTGCTGTTCGCCGCCGGACAACTCGCCCGGATAGTGGGTCAACCGCTCGCTGAGACCTACCGCCGCAAGCTCTTCGCGCGCTGTTCCAAAAGGATCGGCTGCGCCTGCAAGTTCCAGTGGAACCGCGACATTTTCGAGCGCCGTCATGTTCGGTATCAGGTGAAAGGACTGGAATACGATGCCGATCGAGCGGCCCCGAAATGCGGCGATGGTGTCTTCGCTCTTGTCGTTGAGCATCTCGCCGGCAATGCGCACCGTTCCGCTGTCGACCCGTTCCAGTCCGGCGATCACCATCAGCAAAGTCGATTTGCCGGAACCAGATGGCCCGACGACACCGGTTGCCTCGCCCGCGCTGATATCCAGCGAGACATGTTTCAGCACATCGACGGAAGATGCGCCGGTTCCAAGGGTCAGGCACACATCATCAAGCTGGATCACAGGTTCGTTCACGGCATTCTCGTCCTACTTAAAATGCTTTAATGCATTAATGAATCATTGCGAAAACATCCCGGACATATGGGGCTTCCACCATGGCATTCAAACAGTTGATACGCATGCTCTTTCTGACCGGACTTGTTCTTGTCGCATATTCTGCAGCAAAAGCTGCCGAACCGGTCACGATCGTCGGGTTTGGCGACAGCCTCATGGCCGGATATCAACTGTCGTCCAGTGATGCGTTTCCATCGAAACTTCAGGCCGCCCTGCGCGGCAAGGGGCATGAGGTTTCGGTCATCAATGCCGGGGTTTCCGGCGACACGACCAGCGGCGGCCTTGCCCGGCTCGACTGGTCGGTCCCGGACGCGGCGGATCTCGTCGTGCTGGAACTCGGCGCAAATGATGCACTGCGCGGTATCTCTCCGGATCTGACGCAAGCCAATCTGGAAGCCATGATAACACGCCTGAAACAACGCGGTATCAAGATTGTGTTCGCCGGTATGCTTGCGCCGCCCAATATGGGCGCCGACTACGAACAGGCATTCAATGCGATCTATCCACATCTGGCTGAAAAACATGGCCTGCCGTTTTACCAGTTCTTTCTGGAAGGTGTTGCCGCCACCCCCGGGCTGTTGCTCAGCGACGGCATGCATCCGAACCCCGAAGGGATCGACAAAATGGTAGCCGGCATATTGCCACTGATCGAGATGATTATTACCTCAGGATTATGAGCCTGCCGCAATTCTCATCTGCCTTCCAATAAAGTGCTTGCTCGGCTCGGCGATCAGTGATTCGCTGATCATCAACCGCTGATTCGGGCAACCCAGTGTGGTGGATCTGCGGCCGGTCCATCGTACCGACGGAGGAATAAATGCCTCGTCTTTTTGCCGCTTTGGAAATACCGCGCGATGCGGTGTTGTCCCTGTCCCTCCTGCGGGGAGGCTTTCCCGGCGCCCGCTGGATCGACGTCGAAAACTACCACCTGACGCTTCGGTTTGTCGGTGATGTGGAGGGCCATATCGCCGATGAAATCGCCAGCGCGTTTGATCGGATTCATCGTCCGCCCTTCGAACTCGCCCTGAACGGAATCGGAACGTTCGGAACCAAGAAACCGCATTCCCTTTGGGCAGGTGTCACGGCATCGCCGGATTTGCGCGCGCTACACGATGAAATCGAACGTATCTGCCAGCGGCTGGGCTTGCCGCCGGATACCCGCAAATTCTCGCCGCATGTGACACTTGCACGTCTGAAAAATCCGCATTTGCCCGATGTCGTCAGCTATCTCAGCAATCATGGTGGATTTTCGACATCACCGTTCCAGGTGTCACGATTTGTCCTGATGTCATCCCGCGATTCCGTTGGCGGCGGGCCCTATGTCGTCGAAGGCGAGTGGGCTCTCACCGAACCGATACCAGTCGCGGCTCAGCGCGCCTGGCCGGCCAGTGCGACAGAGGCCTCACGGATCACACGATAAGCATTGGCGAATCCGTCGTCTCCGCCGTAATAGGGGTCCGGAATCTCAATCGGGCCCAGGCCGGCCTTGCCGCAAAACAAATCGACTTTCGAACGATACCGGTGTGCGCCACTTGCCTTCAGATCATCGACATTGGACCGATCCATGCCGAGAATCAGGTCAAAACGCTCAAAATCATCATCGGCGATCCTTCGGCAGCTTTGACCTGAGATATCGATGCCGTGTTTGGCCGCAATGGCAATTGAACGCGGGTCGGGTGCAGAGCCGACATGCCATCCGCCGGTACCGGCCGAATCAACCGAAAAATCGGACGAGAGGCCAAGATCAGCTGCAACATGGCTGAAAACCCCTTCGGCCAGCGGTGAGCGGCAGATATTGCCAAGACAGACAAAAAGGATCGCGGTGCTGTGTTCGTTCTGCATGTATCGAGACCCTAATTGTTGCATGATCCAAAACTGATCGCCGGATTTCGAATCAAATCATGCGTTCGTTCCGGCAATTTTTGAAAGGAGATTATGATGCGCGAGAAACTCGATTCAAACCAAATAAACGCGGCGCTTGGCAGCCTGCAAGGTTGGACTCTTTCGGAAAACCGGCCTGCTATCGAAAAGACCTTCACCTTCAAGGACTTCAACGCCGCCTTTGGATTCATGACACGCGCCGCGCTGATTGCGGAAAAGATGGATCACCACCCGGAATGGTCGAATGTCTACCGAACGGTTGACGTCGTTTTGACGACGCATGATCGCGATGGCGTGACCAACCTGGACATCGAGCTTGCGGACAAAATGAACGCCATCGCCGCCGAGCTGTGACCGCGAATTCTTGCAATTTCGCGGAAGCCTAACCACATGTTCCTGCATGACGATGGATGAAGTGAGACTCGGTGAAATCCTGGCGCCCGCCGATTCAGCTGAAAATGAGCGCCGTGAAGACCGAATAAGAGCGCGGTTCTGGCGTACAGCCAGACGTGCCGCAGGCCAGGTTCCGTTCATGGAAGAGGTCGTAGCCGGCTATTTTTGCGCCCTGGATTCAAATACGCCCGGCCGCGTACGCGGCATTCTGCTGGCGGCGCTGGCTTATTTCGTGCTGCCGCTCGACACTATTCCAGATTTCCTGCTTGGCTTCGGTTTTACCGATGATGTCGCCGTCCTGACTGCGGCAATCGCTGCGATTAGCCGCCATATCACACCGGCGCACCGAATTTCGGCAAAGGAAGCATTGCAGGACTGAATTCGGGTCAGTAACAAGGCTCCGCCACGCCACAGTCTGCTGAGCCGGAGCATCCATGTCCAAAAGCGTAAGACGCGTCCAGGAAACCGCCCGGCAGCTCGGCCTCGACATCACCATCCAGCACATGCCGGACAGCACACGGACCGCCGAGCAAGCAGCCAGCGCATGCGGATGCGACGTCGCGCAGATCGTCAAATCACTGATATTTGAGGGTTCTGACAGCCGCGAACTGAAACTGCTGCTCGTCAGCGGCGCCAACATGGTTGATCTCGAAAAGGCCGCCGGTCAGATTGGCGAGCCGCTTGCGCGGGCCGACGCCACTCGGGTTCGGCAAAAAACCGGCTTTGCCATAGGCGGTGTATCCCCGATAGGCCACCTGACACCGGTCGACACATTCATCGACACTGACCTTCTGTCCCACACCGAGATATGGGCCGCTGCCGGTTCGCCCAATGCCGTATTTGCGATCGATCCCGTGCGGCTTGTCGAAATGACCGCCGCCAGGAAAATCAGCGTTTGAAACCAGTTACGCTCTAATCGGTATCGACCTGCGGGTCGTCATTGAGCGCCCGGCGCAATCGCGAGAATGCCAGCCGGATGCGCGACTTGACCGTGCCAAGCGGCAGGCCTGTGCGTTCCGAGATCTCGCTATGGGTCAGGCCGAGAAAAAACGCGAATTTGATCATCTCGACCTGATCGGACGGAAGGTCCTCGACGGCCATTCGCACGCGGCTTTCGCGCAACCGCGCATCCATACCGTCATCCGCCGCCTCGGATTCGACCGGCAGGAACATCGGGTCATGCGGGTCCAGCAGGTGGGATCTATCCCGTCGCATCAGGTCGATGCGTCGGTTGCGGGCAATGCGGAACAGCCAGGTCGCCAACGAAGACTTTGCCGGATCGAACAGATGCGCCTTGTGCCACAGGACGATCATCACTTCCTGCACCAGTTCCTCAGCCTGACTGGATTCCAGCCCCAACCTCTGCAGATAGGCATTGAGGCGCGGTCCGTAATAGTCGAACAAGGTCGCGAAAGCATCGCGGTCGCGTGATGCGGACACAAGCCCGACCAGCCGGGCAAATTCTTCGCTCGCCACTTTGTTCATGTCGGGTAAGTGCACTTCTCGATCATATCAGGTCATAGACTCATACACCGTTTGACCGGTGGTGGTGCACCAGGATCGGCGGAAACACTATGCGTCTTCATGGCCAGTCGCAACCGGTCTGATGTGCTGTGATCTCCCAGGATTCCTCGGACAAATCTTCCCGGAAGCCAAATTCTCGCCTTTTTCATCGGATTGTTACAGTCTGTGAAGACGTGCGGCAAAACGCACCCCGACTGTCATTCGATCCAAGCATAGGATAAAGCTGGCCGGCGTTGCGATCTTTTTTGAACGCGGTTCATGGTTTGGTAACCCCGATTAATTCAAAATGGATCCGATCGGGCGTTTGTGAACACTCTCGACTGACAAGAGAACCGGTTAGGACAATGCTGAAACAACTTTCTATCATGGCTTCCATAATGCTGGCTCTGTCGGCAAGTCCAACTTTCGCACAGGCGAGCAAGCCGGTGAAACTGCTCGGCACGCATGGCGACTGGGGCACCTACCGTTATGATTCGCAAAAGGGCAAAGTTTGTTATGTGCTTTCCGAAGCCACAAGAAAACAGCCTCCAAGCCTCGACCATGGCAAGATCTATTTTCTGATAAGTCAGAAGCCGGGTCAGGGTGTTTCCTTCGAGCCTCAGTTTGCCGCGAGCTACAAACTTCAGGACAAATCGAAAGTTGTCGTTTCGGTGGGTTCGAATTCATTCTCGCTGTTTACCAACGGAAAATCGGCATGGCTTGAAAATGCCGCCGAGGAGCCGCAGCTTATCCAGCGCATGAAGGCCGGTGCCTCCATGTCGGTAGAGGCAAGATCCGGTCGCGGCAACAAGACCAGCTATGAGTTTTCGCTGAAGGGCATCACCAAAGCCCTGGAGTCGATCTCCAGCTGCAACTAGAACCGAATTTTTCAGTCCTTTCCCTCCCGGGGCACTGATTCCGGGTGGCCGATTGACGATCAATGGTGACGGCCAGGTGCCACCATGTTATGAGCCCGCCAACATTGGCAGGTGATAATCCCATGGCCGTTTCGCTAGATCTTACAGACCCGCAACAGCGTGATGTCCTGACGTCACGACTGCCGACCGACAAACCCTCCATCATTGGCATGAGCCGGGATGAACTCGCCTCTGCGCTTGAGGCGCTCGACATCCCATCCCGGCAGATCAGAATGCGTGTCAGCCAGATCTGGCACTGGCTCTATGTTCGCGGTGTGTCGGACTATGCCGCCATGGCCAATATCTCCCGCGAGTTGCGGGCGAAGCTTTCGGACTCCCTCGCACTGACACGGCCTGAAATCGTCGAGGAACAAGTGTCCGAAGACGGCACCCGCAAGTGGCTGTTTCGCTTTCCCTCGCGCGGCGCCGGCCGTCCGGTGGAGGTCGAAACCGTCTACATACCGGAAGATGGCCGTGGCACGTTGTGTATCTCGAGCCAGGTCGGATGCACGCTGACATGTACTTTCTGTCATACCGGAACCCAGAAACTGGTCCGCAATCTGACGAGTGAGGAAATTCTGCTGCAGCTGATCGTCGCCCGCGAGCGGCTGGGTGATTTCCCCGACCAGGATACACCGCACGGCACCGTCGTTCCGGCGGAAGGCCGCAAGGTCAGCAATATCGTCATGATGGGCATGGGCGAGCCGCTTTACAATTTCGACAACGTCAAGCAGGCACTGCTGATCGCCTCCGACGGAGATGGCCTGTCCCTGTCCAAACGGCGCATCACCCTGTCGACCTCGGGCGTAGTACCGATGATTTCCCGCACCGGTGACGAAATCGGTGTGATGCTGGCGATTTCGCTGCATGCCGTGCGCGATGATCTGCGCGACGAACTGGTGCCGATCAACAAGAAACACCCGATCAGGGAGTTGCTTGCGGCCTGCCGCGCCTATCCGGGCCTGTCCAACGCACGCCGCATAACTTTCGAATATGTCATGCTGAAGGGGGTCAATGATTCCCTTGAGGATGCACAGAAATTGGTTGGCCTGTTGAAAGGCATTCCGGCCAAGATCAATCTCATTCCGTTTAATCCGTGGCCGGGTTCGCCATACCAATGTTCCGATTGGGAGCAGATCGAGAAATTTTCCGATGCCGTCAATCAGGCCGGTTATGCATCGCCGATCCGCACACCTCGCGGACGCGATATCCTTGCCGCATGCGGTCAGTTGAAATCGGATTCCGAGCGCATGCGCAAAACCGACCGGTTGGCCCTCGAAGCCATGATGATCGGGGGTCACGGAGCAGCGTGATCCGGTTCCTGTCGCTGATCTTCCGCATCATCGTCATTCTGATCGCCTATGTCGCGGCGGTTCTGTCAGCAACCCTGTTCCTTGCGGCGCTGATCGCCGGCGGGTTCCAACCACAATCGGATCAGGAAATGATGGGGTTGTCGGCCGGGATGATCGTGGCGGTTCCGGTAATGTCGACGCTATTCGGCTACTACAGCTTTGTGCCGGCAATGGTCCTTGTTTGCGTTTCAGAAATTCTCGGACGGCGGGACTGGCTGTTTCATGCGCTCGGTGGAGCGTTGATCGCGCTCCTGATCATGGTCTGGCAATGGAGCCGTGAACCCGGATCGGTGCTTGATTCCGGTATCGCCTCGGCGGCGGTTGCTGCCGGCATTGTCGGCGGTTGGATCTACTGGCTGATCGCCGGCCGAAGGGCAGGGCATCGGATATCCGGATCGGAACCTACTTCGTCTGGGTCATCAGGATCTTGACGGCGAATGCCGAGAACACCCCGGCAAACAACCAGTCGACGATCCGCGTAACCTTTGGGCTTTTCGACAGCAGAGCCGCAAAACCGTCGGCCGCGATGATCATCGGCAGCACCACCGGAAAAGCCACCAGGATCGACATCAATCCCAAAAACATCAGCTTGCCGGGAGCCTGCGGATCGCTGGCCGACACGAATTGCGGCAGGAATGTCATGTAGAACAGTATGATCTTCGGATTCATCAGGTTGATCCCGACGCCCTTCACCCAATTGGCAAACAAAGTCCGGCCCTGTCCTGCCTTCTTTACCGGAGAAAACGCCGAACCCTGCCGGATCGCCTGAACCGCAAGCCAAATGAGATATCCCGCACCGACGATTTTCAGGGCCAGGAATGCGGATGGAGAGGCCACAATCAGCGCCGAAAGGCCGACAACCACCATGATCGTATGAATAAGAATTCCGGTCGAGGCGCCGAAAAAGCAGGCAAGTCCGGCCGCTCGGCCCTCGCTCAGCGCCCGCCCGACAAACAGGGTCATATCCGGTCCCGGCGTAACCGCAAGCACGACGACTGCGACGGCAAACTGAACAATAATGGCGGTATCGGGAACGACAATCATTTGGCTGGTCCTGAGGTGACAAATTCCATCTAAACCATGCCTCGATGTGTTGACAATCAGGGTTTGGTACGGTTTTCCGGAGATGGCCTTACAAGTTGCCGGTGTTGCAATCAGCCAAGGCTTGATGCACTAGGCGATCATTCAGCCTTTCAGCACAGCAATCAACATTCGGATATCTCCTATGACCAAGTGGAAAGACGTTAAAAAAGTCGTGCTCGCTTACTCCGGCGGGCTTGATACGTCGATCATTCTGAAATGGCTTCAGACCGAACTCGGTGCCGAAGTCGTGACCTTCACAGCCGATCTCGGCCAGGGCGATGAGCTGGAACCGGCACGGCGCAAGGCCGAAATGATGGGCATCAAGGATATTCATATCGAGGATGTCCGCGAGGAATTCGTGCGCGACTTCGTCTTTCCGATGTTCCGTGCCAATGCCGTCTATGAAGGCGTCTATCTGCTGGGAACCTCGATTGCCCGTCCGTTGATCTCCAAACGGCTGGTCGAGATCGCCGCCGAAACCGGCGCCGACGCTATTGCTCACGGTGCCACGGGCAAGGGCAACGATCAGGTCCGGTTCGAATTATCCGCATATGCGCTCAATCCCGACCTCAAGGTCATCGCGCCGTGGCGCGACTGGAACTTCAAATCGCGTACTGATCTGATCAATTTTGCCGAAGCCCATCAGATTCCGGTCCCGAAGGACAAACAGGGCGAAGCGCCGTTCTCGGTCGATGCCAACCTGCTGCATTCTTCCTCGGAAGGAAAGGTTCTGGAAGATCCGTGGTGCGAAGCGCCCGAATATGTCTACCAGCGCACGATTTCACCGATGGATGCTCCGGATCAGCCGACCGAGGTCACGATCACGTTCGAACGCGGTGATGCCGTCGCGCTGAATGGCAATCGCTTGTCGCCGGCAACGCTTTTCGGTCAACTCAACGACCTTGCCCGCGACAACGGGATAGGCCGGCTCGACCTGGTCGAGAATCGTTTTGTCGGAATGAAGTCGCGCGGCATCTATGAAACCCCGGGCGGAACGATCTTGTTGACCGCTCACCGGGCGATGGAATCGATCACCCTCGACCGCGGTGCGGCGCATCTCAAGGACGAGTTGATGCCGCGTTACGCTGAACTGATCTACAACGGTTTCTGGTTCTCGCCGGAACGTGAAATGCTGCAGGCCGCGATTGATCACAGTCAGGCCGAGGTCGAAGGTGATGTCCGGCTCAAACTTTACAAGGGCAATGTCATCGTCACCGGACGGCAATCGGACAAATCGCTCTACGACGATGCTTTGGTGACGTTCGAGGACGACCGTGGCGCCTATGATCAGAAGGATGCCGAGGGCTTCATCCGGCTCAATGCCCTTCGCCTCAGAACGCTGGCCGCCCGCAACCGCAACAGTTGATGATGGACGCCGAGCCGGAAGATGCGGACAACGATTCGGTTGCCCGGTCGGCCAACCGGAAATCGGCATCACGGCGGACGTTCTGGATTGTCGGCGGGCTGTTCGCCATCGCCGCGGCACTGGTGGTCATCGGCGGTAACTGGTGGCTGAGCCGCGATACGGGCGCAATTTTCCTGCGGGTCGGAACGGGTCCGATCGGATCTGATTCCCACGTGCTGATGCGCGAGACCGCCGAGGTCGTGCGGCGTCATTCCGACGATTTGCGGTTGCAGGTGATCGCCACGCGCGATCCATCCGAAAACATCTCGTTGCTGAATTCCGGCCAGATCGACGCGGCTGCAATCCGCGCCGACACGCCGGTAGTCTCCGACGTTCGTATCATTGCAAATCTCTATTCGGATTATTTTCACCTCATAGTCGATGGCGGCGCCCCGGCTTTCGAAATCGACGACGTCACACGATTGCGCATCGCGATACCGCAATTCGGCACGGATGCCTTCCGTTCCTTCTGGGTGATTGCCGATCACTACGACCTGCCGATAGACCGCTTCGACTGGACGGCAACGGATTTTTCAACCGCCCGGGACGGATTGCTTGACGGTAGATTCGATGCGCTTTTCACGGTGCGCTCGCTACGCGACCGCGCCCTGCTGCTTCTGTTCGAGGACGCACAATTGAAGTCAAGGCGATTGCGTTACCTGCCGATAAGACAGGCCGAGGCGATATCACTGAAACGACCCTTTCTGGGCGCCGGTACGATTCCCGCCGGTGCATTGTCGGGCGCCGGACCTGTCCCGTTTCGACCGACCCCGACCGGCACCGTTGAACGCATCCTGGTCACCCGTGAACAGGTTTCCTCTGAATCCGTTCGCCAACTGACCGAAATCCTTTTTGAGCATCGGCTGGATCTGACCATCCGCTTTGCACTGGCGTCTGCCATCAGCGCGCCGAACGAATCCGTCGGGCTCAATATCCCGCTGCATGAGGGCGCCGAACAGTTCTACACCCGGGACCAGCCGGGATTTCTGCAGGAAAACGCCGAACCGATTGCCTTGATGGTCACCGTTTTCGCCATGCTGGTCTCCGCATTGCTGGCGCTGCGCTCAAGGCTGGTGGCCAGTCAGAAGAATCGCGCCGACAAATACAATCACCAGCTGCTCGACCTGAATGCCCGCGCCGCCGTCAGTTCATCTCTGCCGGATTTGGCCGGCATGCGCTCCGAACTGAACAAGATCCTCGAGATTGTCGTGATCGCACTCGACACCGATGAGGTGACCGACGAAGGATTTCAGTCCTTTGCGCTGCTGTGGGAATCCGTTCGCGATACGATCAGGGACCGGCAGTCCGAACTTGCGCGAACCGGTACGCAGACCTAGATGAGCAACGAGGTTCGACGAATTTTCGATCCCGATTTTCCCGGAGCGCCCTGTGCGCCAACATCCCGAAAGAGAACAATATAATGAGCCAAGCCCGGATTGATCTGTCATCTTCGCCGCTGAGCCAGTGGAACGGGCCTCTCGGGCTGCCGGATTTTTCGGCTTTCGACGACACGGCATTCGAACCGGCGTTTGACGCAGCCTTAGCTGCCCACGCGGCGGAAATCGATGCGATCGCGAAGAACCCCGATGGCCCGACAATCGACAACACCCTGCGCCCACTCGAATTGGCCGGTGACGCCCTGTCACGTATTTCGTCTATATTCTGGTGCCGCGCCGGTGCCCATACCAATGAGGTGATTCAGGGGCTGGAGCGCAAGATCTCGCCAAAAATGTCGCGGCATTTCTCAGCCATTGCGATGAACGACGATCTGTTTGCCCGCATCGATGCGCTCTACGTCGGTCGTGAAAAGCTTGCTCTTGATGCCGAAACGGACCGGGTGCTGGAAAAAACCTGGAAGGGATTTGTCCGTTCCGGCGCGAAATTGCTGCCTGAACAGAAAACCCGGCTGGCGGCGATCAGCGAGCGACTGGCCCTGCTCGGCGCGCAATTTGGCCAGAATGTGCTGGCGGATGAAAAGGACTGGGCACTTTACCTGGACGACGGCCAGGATCTTGCCGGACTGCCCGACTTCCTGAGAACGGCAATGGCCGAAGCGGCCGAGGCGCGCGGCCACAAGGGCAAATACGCCGTCACCCTGTCGCGTTCCATTTATGAGCCCTTCACGACACTTTCGGACAATCGGCCCTTGCGCGAAAAGGCTTTCCGCGCCTTCACCATGCGCGGTGAAAACGGCGGGGAGGCCGATAATGTCTCCACCGTCGCCGAAACGCTGGCATTGCGTAACGAAAAGGCTGGGCTGTTGGGGTACGAAACCTACACGGCGTTCAAACTCGATGACACGATGGCAAAAACGTCCCAATCGGTCATGGAACTGCTGCAGCCGGTCTGGGAGAAGGCTCTGGAACGCGCCGGTGAAGATCAACAGGAACTGCAGCGGCTGGCTGCTGCCGAGGGTCAAAATCACGCCATCGCGGCCTGGGACTGGCGCTATTATGCCGACAAGCTGCGCACCGAGCAGTTTGATTTTGATGAGGCTGAGATCAAGCCTTATCTGCAGTTAAAACAAGTCATCGCCGCCTGTTTCGATGTGGCCGGTCGGCTGTTCAACATCGAATTTGAAGAAAAACCGGATGTCACAGCATGGCATCCCGATGCTCGGGTCTTTGAAGTGAAAAACCCGGATGGAAGCCGCCGCGGTGTGTTTGCCGCGGACTATTTTGCCCGCCCCTCCAAACGATCCGGAGCCTGGATGAGCGCGCTGCAATCCGGCTATCACCTTGGCGGCGGGTCCGAACCGATCATCTACAACATCATGAATTTCGCCAAACCGCCAAGGGGTGAACCGGCATTGCTTTCCTTCGACGAAGCAAAGACGCTGTTTCACGAATTCGGCCATGCGCTGCATGGGCTTTTGACCGAGGTGAACTGGCCGTCGGTTTCCGGCACATCGGTCTCGCGGGATTTCGTCGAATTGCCGTCGCAGCTCTACGAGCATTGGCTGACCGTTCCGGAAATCCTGAAGAAATATGCCGTGCATTACAAAACGGGCGAGCCGATCCCGGCCGAATTGCTGGACAAGGTACTGGCGGCTCAGACCTTCGACGCCGGGTTTGGTGCGGTGGAATTCACCGCATCGGCATTGGTCGATATGGCATTTCATACCGCTGGAAAAACACCGGACGATCCAATTCGTTTCGAAAACGAAACGCTCAGAGATCTCAAAATGCCGGATGCCATCGCGATGCGCCACCGCACCCCGCATTTCGCCCATGTTTTCGCCGGTGACGGCTATTCCGCCGGTTATTATTCATACATGTGGTCGGAGGTTCTGGATGCCGATGCTTTTGCCGCGTTCGAGGAATCCGGTGACCCTTTTGATCCGGCACTGGCGGATAAACTCAGACGTCACATCTACAGTGCGGGCGGCACGGCGGACCCCGAAGACCTTTACATGGCCTTTCGCGGCCGCATGCCGAAACCCGATGCAATGATGAAAAAACGCGGGCTGGTCACATAATCGGATCGCGCCGGCTATGCAGCCTGGCTTCGTGGCTTGATCAGGCCGCGGCCGATCAGCAACTCAGCGATCTGCACCGTGTTGAGCGCCGCACCCTTGCGCAGATTGTCTGAAACGACCCACATGGAGATACCATTGTCGATCGTGCTGTCGTCACGAATGCGCGAAATATAGGTCGCGTCCTCACCGGCCGATTCGACCGGCGTGATGTAGCCACCATCTTCGAGTTTGTCGATAACCAGACAACCTGGCGCATCGCGCAGGATCTCGCGCGCCTGATCGGCGGTCATCTCGTCCTCGAATTCGATATTGATCGCTTCGGAATGGCCGACAAAAACCGGTACCCTGACGCAGGTTGCCGTCAGCTTGATGCGCGGGTCGAGCATCTTCTTGGTCTCGGCGACCATCTTCCACTCTTCCTTGGTCGAGCCGTCTTCCATGAAATCATCGATATGCGGAATGCAGTTGAACGCAATGCGCTTGGTGAACTTCTTCGCCTCGACCGGATCGGCGACAAACACCGCGCGGGTCTGTTCGAAAAGCTCGTCCATGCCTTCCTTGCCGGCTCCGGAAACCGACTGGTAGGTCGACACCACGACCCGTTTGATCCTGACAACATCATGCAGCGGCTTCAGCGCCACGACCAGCTGCGCGGTCGAGCAGTTGGGATTGGCGATGATGTTCTTCTTCGTGAATCCCTCCACCGCGTCCGCATTGACCTCGGGAACCACCAGCGGAACCGCCGCGTCGTAGCGCCAGGCCGAGGAATTGTCGATGACGACGCAGCCTTTGGCGCCGATGGCAGGAGACCATTCTTTCGACACCGAACCGCCGGCCGACATCAGGCAGATATCGGTATCGGAGAAGTCGTAATTTTCCAGCGCCGCCACCTTTAGCGTGCGGTCGCCAAACGACACTTCCGTACCCAAGGAACGGCGAGAGGCGAGAGCGACAACGTCGCTGGCGGGAAATCCGCGCTCTTCCAGAATGTTGAGCATTTCCCGCCCGACATTCCCGGTAGCGCCGACGATTGCGATCTTGAAACCAGTCATTTCAGTTCTGTCTCCGCTCCCCTGGATAATGCCCGTCAGACGACATGGGCCTTCTTTCCCCGGGGCTGCCCCGGGGAGATATCGGGCAAACCGGGAAAATCAGACCGTTTTGGTGGTCTTCGTGATGCTGCGTTTGATGGCATTGGACGAACGGACAGTGCCGGCCGCAGCAGCTGCAGTCGGTGCGGTAAGAAAGGCAAGAACCAATCCGCGCATTTTTATCTCTCCGTTTCCAGCGCCGCTTTTACGCCGTTTCGTGCCAGAGTCAATCGGCCTATCAGCCTTGAAAAGCTGACAGTATCGCATCGCCCATGGTGCTGGTGTTCACTTCACGCATTCCGTCCGACATGATATCGCGGGTACGAAGCCCGTCGTCGAGCACCTTGGCAATGGCGCTCTCCACCCGGTCGGCTTCCTCAACCATCTCGAAGGAATATCGCAGGCACATGGCAAATGACGCGATCATGGCGATCGGATTGGCCAGTCCCTGACCCGAAATATCCGGTGCCGATCCGTGTACGGGTTCATACAGTGCCTTGCGCTTGCCGGTCTTTGCATCCGGTGCGCCGAGCGATGCGGACGGCAGCATGCCGAGCGAACCGGTCAGCATCGCGGCAACGTCCGACAGCATGTCGCCAAACAGATTGTCGGTAACAATGACGTCGAACTGTTTCGGCTGCCGCACCAGCTGCATGCCGCCGGCATCGGCCAGCATGTGATCGAGGGTCACGTCGGAATATTTGGCCTTGTGGATGGCGGTTACCACTTCGTTCCACAGCACGCCGGACTTCATGACGTTGCGTTTTTCCATCGACGTCACCCGGTTCTGGCGGGTCCGCGCCAGTTCGAAGGCGACACCGGAAATGCGCTCGATCTCGAACGTGTCATAGACCTGGGTATCGATGGCCCGCTTCTGGCCATTGCCGAGATCGATGATTTCTTTCGGCTCTCCGAAATAGACGCCGCCGGTCAATTCGCGGACAATGAGAATATCGAGGCCTTCGATCAATTCCTGCTTCAGCGAAGACGACGCCGACAATGCCGGATAGCAGATCGCCGGCCGCAGATTTGCGAACAGCTCGAGTTCCTTGCGCAATCGCAAAAGCCCGGCTTCGGGGCGGACATCATAGGGAACGCTGTCCCACTTCGGGCCGCCGACGGCGCCAAATAGTACGGCATCGCATGCCAGCGCCTTTTCCATGTCTGTGTCGGAAATCGACTTGCCATGAGCATCATAGGCTGAACCACCAACCAGGCCTTCCGAGACCTCGAAGCCGCTGCCGAGAGCCTCGTTCATGTGGCCGATCAGCTTGCGGACTTCGTCCATGGCTTCGGGGCCGATCCCGTCACCGGGCAGGAGAAACAGCGAACGCGTTGTCATTTGGAAAAAACCTCTTGCTGGAGAACATGGGCGGTCTTATTGGACGGCCCCGCCCGGCGCAAGACGCAAAACCGCGCGGGCATCTCAGTGCAGCGGACAAGTCTGCCCGCCCGTGCCGTCAGGCCGGGTCGGTGTAGCGTTTTTCCATGGCATCGAGGGACGGTTTTCCGACCAGCCTCTGGCGTTCGGAAAAGCTCGCGACAAGTCCATCCGTCTCGCAGACCGCACCTGTCTGCTTCAGTGCCGTCAAGGCATCCTGCATGCCCTTGATCGCCCCTTGGAGGGATGCATTGGCATAGAGCACCATGCCAACGCCGATATCCTGCAAGGTTTCAAGCGCCGTATCGGGCGTTTGGCCGCCGATCACCATATTGACGACCTGCGGTGCAGGCAGCCGCTCGACGATCGTCCGGATATCTTGCGCCTTTTTCGGTGCCTCGACAAAGGTTACATCCGCGCCGGCTTCAATAAACCGTTCGGCCCGCTCAAGCGCGTCCTGAAGACCATGCACCGCATAGGCATCGGTGCGGGCAATGACCAGAAAATCGTCACTTTGCCGCGCATCGACCGCGGCCTTGACCTTCTGCACCATTTCATCGGCGGCAATGACGTTCTTGCCGGCAAAGTGGCCGCATTTTTTCGGGAAGACCTGATCCTCCAGCTGAATGGCATTTGCGCCGGCACGTTCAAAACCGCGCAGCGTGTGCCAGACATTCACCGGGTTGCCAAAACCCGTATCGCCATCAACGATTAGCGGCAGATTTGTGATGTTTCTGACATTGGCCAATGTTTCGGTCATCTGGCTGGGTGTTATCAGTCCGACATCCGGCAATCCCAACTGGGCATTGGTAACCCCGGCGCCGGTGAGATAGAGCGCCTTGAAACCGATATCTTCGGCAATGCGCGCCGCCAGTGCATTCATCACGCCGGGCACCAGCAGCCCGTTGCGCGCCTCGATCAACTGTCTCAGACGCGCTCCCTGATTCTCGCTCACCCATCATTCTCCGCTGCGACTTCAATTGACGGACACGATAGCCGTTCGAATGCCACATGGCGAACCCGGATGGAGAAGCATTGACGGAGTGCGGTTGCAAATCCGAAGATGTCACCGATCGACGGCTGCGGAGGACGACATGGCGAAACCATGGGACGGCATCATCCCTGAGGAAGAAATTCGCGCCTATGAAGCGGCCGGGTTTGGCGGACCGGCAGGGCTCGGCCGGCAACCGGCTCTGCTGATCATCGACGTCCAGTACCGGACCGTCGGCACCGAACCGAAACCGTTCTTCGAAGCGATCGGGGAATTCCCAACCTCATGCGGCGAGATCGGCTGGGCAGCGGTCCGGCAAATCCAGGCCCTGCTTGAGGTTTTCCGCGAGCGCGATTGGCCGGTGCTCTACCCCCATGTCTCACCCAAGCAGAGTTTCGACTACGGCCGGCTCGCAGACAAGATCCCAGCCCTGATGACCGTTGCCGGCAAGGGGTATGAATTCGTCGAGGAGGTTGCTCCGCGGGACCAAGACATCCTGCTGCCGAAAAAGCACCCGAGCGCCTTTTTCGGCACGCCGCTTGCCAGTTATCTGATCGATGCTGGCGCGGATTGTCTTGTTGTGACCGGCTGCACCACCAGCGGCTGTATCCGCTCGAGTGTCGCCGACGCCTTCTCCTACAATTTTCGCGTGATGGTGCCGCACGATGCCGTCTATGATCGCAGCCGCACCTCGCACGCGGTCAACCTGTTCGACATGGCGTACAAATATGCCGATGTCGTTTCGACCGAAGAGGCTTTGATGTCGCTGAAAGCTATCGGCTAAAGCATGATCCGAAAAGTGAGGGCCGGTTTTCGGACCAAATCATGCGCAAAAACAAATAGTTAGAGAAACGTCGAAAGGAGAAACCCCGTGCCCCCATTCGACATGATCATTCGAGGCGGTCAGGTGATCTTGCCAGGCCAGGGACTGTCGCGTTGCGACATCGCCGTCAGGCACGGCCGTATCGCCGCAATCCTCGGTCCGGGGGAACTTTGCGCCGCTGCCGAGGAAATCCGGGCCGACGGTCTGGTCGTATTGCCCGGCATCATCGATGCGCATCTGCACCTTGGCCACGGCACCGACATCTCCCGGCCGCGCGACAAGAGCGATGCCGAGACGGAGACGGCAGCTGCGGCTATCGGCGGTATCACCACCATGATCCCCTATCTGATGTCGGCTGAACCGTTCGGCGATATTCTTGGTGAAGTGGTCGGACTGACCGCCGCCGGCGCGCGGATCGATTTCGGATATCACTTCATCATCGCGACCGAGGATCAGCTTGCCGCCGTTCCCGACTATGTCCGTGACGGTGTCCCGACATTCAAGATTTTCATGAACAATCGCGGCGGCGAAGGCGCGCGTCTCGGGCTGCCGGACATTGACGACGGCTTTCTCTACCGGCTGTGCGAAGCGGCAGCCGAGCATGGCGGCATGGTTTGCCCGCATCCAGAGACGATCGAAATCGCCTGGGTGCTGCGCGACCGGCTGATGAAGAGTGATCCGGAGGGCAAGGGCGGTCTTGCAACCTGGAACGGGACCCGGCCGCCCTTCGTCGAGGCCGATGCGGTTCAACGCGCCGGCTATCTGGCCCGAACGGCAGGGGCCCCGCTTCACATCGTTCACACCTCGTCCGAAGAAGCACTGCTGTCGGCGCTGAATCAGCGGGCACAGGGAACAAACATCCACATCGAAACCTGTCCGCACTATCTGACCCATGACGTGACATCGCCCGAAGGCATTGTCGCCAAGGTCAATCCGCCGGTGCGGGAGCCGTCCGACCGCAAGGCGTTATGGGCGGCAATCCTGAACGGCGATATCGACACGATCGCAACCGATCATGTCCATCGCGATCTCGGATCTAAACAGGGAACCATCTGGACAGCCTCACCGGGTTGCCCCGGAATGGACACCCTGCTGCCGGTCATGCTCAGCGAGGGCCATCACAAACGCGGTCTGTCACTGGAGGACATCGTCCGGATCACCGCCACAAATCCGGCCCGGATCATGGGGCTGGGGCAGCGCAAGGGTGCGATTGCTCCAGGTTATGACGCCGATTTCGCCGTGGTCGATCCCGGCCATGTCTGGACGCTGGATCGCAAGGATGTTGCCTCCAGTTCCGGCTATTCGATTTATGAGGGATGGGAATTCACCGGCAAGGTCATCCACACGATTGTTCGCGGCAAGCCGGTACTGATGGAAGGCACGCTTTGCCGGGATGCGGTCGGTCACGGGCAGTTTCTTCGGCGAACATTGCCAAATAACTCAAGCAAACCGTAAATTTGGCTGGCTCTATTCGACGCTGCGGCGTGCCGTCACCTCGATCTCTACCTTCATTTCCGGGCGCACCAGATCGCAGATGACCATCGTGGCCGCCGGATTGATGCCGGCAAATCCCTTGCCGAGCACGGCAAACACCGCATCTACATCGGCGCGGTCGACAACCATGTACCGCGCCCGCACGACATCTTTCATTGTAAATCCGGCCTCGGCCAGCGTCTTGCCGATGGTCGTCAGGCAGTTTTCCGTCTGGGCCCCGACGCTGTCGGGCATCGACATGGTGTCGTAGTCGTAGCCCGTCGTTCCCGCGACAAAACACCAGTCGCCATCAACGACCGCTCGCGAGTAGGCGGCGGCTTTTTCGAAGGGCGATCCGGTGGATATGTGACGGCGTCCGGTCATGCTTCTGCATCCTGTTTTATCGGCGGCATATCGATCCGTATTATCGTGCGATGACAATCCGGGCCAGTATGCGGCGTACCAGCGGCGCAACGACAAGAATGGCCGGAAACGCCATGGCCCAGGATGGCAGCCAGGCGCCCATCCACAGGCCGATGAATCCAGGCGCAATTCCGACTGTCATTGCCGTCGCTATGCCCGAAACCATGAAGGACATCATTCCGGAAACAAGAAATCCGAAGGTCAATCCTTCGAGGCGTTTGGGAATGAACGGCTTCATGTCTGTCGTGTCACGGCCAGCGACGTTGTCAGGCCCAGGGCCGTGATTCGGCGGCGCGCTTCTCATAGACATCGATATCGGCGGCCTTTGCCATTGTCAGGCCGATATCGTCCAAACCGTTCAGCAGGCAATGCCGCCTGAACTCATCGAGATCGAAGCCGATCATACCGCCATCGGGCCCGTGTATTTCCCTGGCTTCCAGATCGACGGTCAGCGTTGCATTGGCGCCGCGCTCGGCGTCATCCATCAGCTTGTCCAGGTCCTCGGGGCTGACGGCGATAGGCAGAATGCCGTTCTTGAAACAGTTGTTGTAGAAAATATCGGCAAATCCCGTCGAGATGACGCATTTGATGCCGAAATCCAACAGCGCCCAGGGTGCGTGCTCGCGCGACGAACCACAGCCGAAATTGTCGCCCGCAATCAGGATCTTCGCATTGCGATAGGCCGGTTTATTGAGCACGAATTCGGAGTTGTCGGAACCGTCCTCATTGTAGCGCATCTCAGCGAACAGCCCGGTGCCGAGGCCGGTACGCTTGATCGTTTTCAGATAATCCTTCGGAATGATCATGTCAGTATCGACATTGACGATCGGCAGCGGCGCGGCAACGCCGGTCAGTTTGGTGAATTTGTCCATGGTAATCGGCTCATCAGGCTTTCAAACGGATGTTCATCCCCGAGCGTTTACACGAGCTTGCCTGCGACTCCAAGGGGCTTGCGCATCCGGGTCCGCCAGTCCATCAATTTGCCATGCAGGACCAAACCCATCGCCGCCGCCGCTCCGTTCTCTATGTCCCCGCCTCCAACAGCCGGGCACTTGAAAAGGCACTGACCCTCGATTGCGATGCGATCATCTTTGATCTTGAGGATGCGGTCGCGCCGGGGGAAAAATCCGCTGCCCGGGACCGGCTGTTTCAGTTTCTCGCCACCGCACCGGACGGCAAAGGAGAACGCATTGTACGGATCAATCCGTTCGACGGCGAATGGGGCCGGGCCGACCTGACCGCCGCATTGAACAGCGCGTGCGATGTGATCCTGCTGCCCAAGGTCGAATCACCCGCCGATGTTCATCGGGTCAAGGAACACATGCCGATTTCGGGCCGGGGCGGCCGGCCGAAATTGTGGGCGATGATCGAAAACCCCCAGGCGGTTCTGAAGATAGCCGATATCGCGCGGCGCGACAGCGGACTGGACTGCCTGGTCGTCGGCACAAACGATCTTGCGCTTGAAACCGGCATCAGCACCCTTTCGGGCCGGCAATGGCTCCATTCATGGCTGATGCAGATCATACTCGCCGCCAGAGCCGCCGGCCTCGATGTGCTCGACGGCCCTTTCAACAATTTTCGCGATCTCGATCATTTTGACGTCGAATGCGCAGAAGCCTATGCGATGGGCTTTGACGGCAAGACGCTGATCCACCCTGCCCAGATTGCATCGGCCAACCGGATCTTCCTGCCATCGCCCGAAGAGATCGCATCGGCGCAGGCGATTGTCGATGCATTCGAGCAACCGGAAAACGCAGGCAAGGGCGTGATTTCACTTGATGGGCGAATGGTCGAACTGCTGCACCTTACCCAGGCCAGACGATTATTGGCCAAATCCGGTTCGCAATGAGGATCGTTTCGTATCCGAATCTAAGGTAGTCGATGAAACTCTATCGTTTTCTCTCCGCGCCGGACGATTCCGGCTTTTGCCACAAAGTGACCGCCGCGCTGAACAAGGGCTGGCAGCTCTATGGCACGCCCACCTATGCCTTCGACGCCGAGGCCGGTCAGATGCGCTGCGGCCAGGCGGTGATCAAGGACGTCGAAAATGAAGCATATGATCCGTCGATGAAACTCGGTGATTTCTGACAGTACCGAATTACCCTTTGCGCGCAGATACCAGCGTGTTCTCCATACGCCGGAAGCTTTCGGCAAGGACAGTTGCGTCCTTCAGCGCATGCGCCAGCATCATCCCGCCCTGCCATTCGGCCACAGCGGCGCGGGCAGTGGACAGTGAGATTGACGGGCGAAGCCCGGTTCGGCCGAGTTCGCGCGCAGCAAATCCGATGAGCAGGGTGAATGCTTCGCCGGCCCGTTCCGCCGCCCCGGGCGCATCGCGCCTGAAGTCGCGCACACACAGCGCAATCGGGCATCCATAGGCGACCCGGCTTTTCATGCTGCGCGACAATCGGACGACCAGCAGCGCAAGCCGCCGCCGCGGGTCGGGTTCCTCCGTTTCGATGCCGGTCAGCATCGCCTGGGTTTCGTCGACAAACACGTCCGATACCGCGTTGGCAAAATCGCTCTTGCTGCGGAAATAGTAGTAGATGTTGCCAAGCGGAACGTTTGATGCGGCAGCGATGTCGGCAATGCTGGTTGCGGAATAGCCTTTTTGCCAGAACAGCTCGGCCGCCGAAGCCGTCAATGCGTCCCGCTTGTGTTGTCCGCGTTTCATCGATGCAGTTTACCAGGTGATTTGGATGACCAACTGACTATCAGGAATCCGGTTAAAGCAACAGATCGGTCCGGCCTTCAGTCTTCGAGTTGCCGTGCTTCCGAGGGCAGCATGATCGGAATGCCGTCCTGGATCGGATAGGCCAGTTTGGCGTGTTTCGAAATCAGCTCGTTGCGCTCGCTGTCCAGGGTCAACGGACCCTTGGTCAGCGGGCAGGCCAGCAGCTCCAGAAGTTTCGGATCGATCGTCGCGGCTTTTGGTGTCTTTTCGCTCATTGGTATCACTGCAATCCGGGTCCGAACTCGTCGCCCTCGCGGGCAAGCGCGATTTCGGTGATGGCGACCAGCGTATCGGCGCGCGTTTTCAGATCGACCGCCTCGAGCAGCGCCTGTTTCTCCGCCGGACCATAGGGCGCCATCATCGAAAGCGCGTTGACCAGCGTCTCGTTCTCGGCGCGGCTGACGCTCTCCCAATCGGCTTCAAGCTCGTTGGCATCCAGATAGGCGCGAAAGGTCTTGAGCAGTGCTTCCCGATCGACATTTTCACCGTCGTCGCTTTCGGCAAGATCCGCAGCAAAGGCAACGATGCGGCATTGCCGGTATGGCGTTTTGACCCGAACCTCTTCGGCGATGCGATAGCGGCACACGCCATGCAGCGAGATAAGATACCGGCCATCACCCGATTCGGCCAGCGAGGTAAGCCGGCCGACACATCCGACTTCATAGAGCGCCGCGGCATCGGAAGAATCGGATTCACTGCGCGGTTGCACCATACCGATCAGCCGGTTATGGGCGACGACCTCATCGATCAGTTCGAGGTAGCGCGGTTCGAAAATGTTGAGCGGCAGGCGCCCGCCCGGCAACAGCAGGGCACCGGACAACGGAAACACCGGAATGACGTCCGGCAGATCGGATGGTTTGATGTAGTGGGCATTACCTGCCTGCACGCTTGAGCTCCCATTTGGTGCCGGCCCGGGCGTCTCCGCCGCCAGGCCAGCGGCTCAGGAAAACAGTACCGAAGACAATTTACGCCGTGCCGCGAGGCTTGCCGGATCCCCGACGCCCCAGGCTTCGAAAAACTGCAGCAGCTGATTACGCGCAGCCTCTTCCTGCCAGTTCCGGTCGGCCTTGATGATCATCAGCAACTGATCGGCCGCCTCCTCACGTTGCTCCTTGGCGTTCAGGATAAGAGCCAGATCAAACCGGGCCTGATGATCGGACGGATCCCCTGCCAGGCGATGTTCCAGCTCGCCCTGATTGCCCAGACCCGCCGTCTGTTCGGCCAGCGTGATCTTTGCGCGGACGGCGGCAACGGACGGCTTGTCCCGGCCGCTTTCCGGCACCTGCTCAAGCAGGCTTTGCGCCTGCTCGAGATTGCCGGTTTCGAAACTGGCATCGGCGAGACCGGCAAGCGCTTCGAGATGTTCGGGATCCTGCTCCAGCACCGCGGTAAAAATCCGGCTCGCCAAATCGTAGTCACCGGCTTCCTGGGCGTCGCGTGCAGCGGCGAGAGCTTCCTCGATCTGGCTCGCGCCATCCGGTCCGGCAACCTTGTCGATAAAGGCGTTGATCTGGCTTTCCGGTACGGCGCCCATGAAGGCGTCCACCGGCTTGCCGTCCTTGAAGGCAATGACGGCCGGGATTGACTGGACCCCAAGCTGGCCCGGGATCGTCGGATGGTCGTCAATGTTCATCTTGACCAGCTTGACCCGTCCACCGGCCTGCTGCACGGCTTTTTCAAGCACCGGTGTCAGCTGTTTGCACGGGCCGCACCACGGCGCCCAGAAATCGACCAGCACCGGCTGGTTGCGTGATTCCTGCATCACGTCGGCGGGAAATCCTTGCGTCGATGTCTCCTTGATCAGATCGGCTGCCGGGGCGCTGCCTCCGATCAGGCCGTCTGAGGGTGTGGCGGTCGCCTGCGGCTGCGGTGGCTCTGCCGGCTGCGGCGAAGGGCCGCCGGAACCATATTGCACCGACGTGTTGTACTGGCCGCCCATACCGCCAAAGGGGTTGTCTTTCTGTGTCATGTCATGCCCTCTCGGCTTGCACGCGTGTCGCCTGTGCGACACCTGTTTGTGGCAAATGTGGCTATTGCTGCGATACTTTCAAGATTTGCGCTGGGTGACCGGTCGTCTCCAGAAATCGCAGCAGATCCTCCCGTCCGATCGATGTCGTCGCCTCATTTGTCAGCGGGTGTGCATTGATAATGTCATTCTCCATCAATGCGGCGTCAATAACCACCCTGACCTTGCCTTCGGTATCGTTGACCGGCCCGAACGCCGTTACCGCACCGGGTTTGACACCGAGCAGTTCCATCAGCGGCTCGGGCTTGCCGAACGATACGCGTCCCTTGGCGCCGATTACTGTATGGATGGTCTTCAGATCGACAACGGCCTCCTCGCCAACGGTGACCAGAAAGTAATTGCCCTTCTTGTCTTTCAGGAACAGGTTCTTGGTATGCCCGCCCGGAATCTCTCCCCGCAGGTCCTGCGAATCGGCAACAGTATAGAGCGGCGGATGTTTCACCGTCGTCACGGTGATATCCAGCTCCTTCAGATAGGCCAATAGCTCGTCTGGTGATTTGGGCATGCTGTCGGTCTTGTCGGAAATGAACGTGTCGCACCGGTCTAGTGCATTTCTCGATCATATAGAAGCATTTGATGAGTCAATTTGGTTCTTCCGGCGGTGGCATGCAATCGCAGAGAAAACAGGTAATTTGTGTGTTGCATTCCGCTCATCCGCGCCATATAAGCGCGGCTTGCAGCAATCGCTGCGTGAGCGGGCGTAGCTCAGGGGTAGAGCACAACCTTGCCAAGGTTGGGGTCGTGAGTTCGAATCTCATCGCCCGCTCCAGATTTTCAAAAATATTCAGTGCCACAAGCGCAATTGGGAATTATCTCTTTTGCTGTGGAATTACCGCAAGTCACGTACAATCGGCGCTTTCCAACAAACACGACCTTGAAGCATGCCATGAGCGATCAAACGACAATTCGTTCAACAACGGCAGACGATCATGAATTGGTGAGCGATCTGCTGCTTGCGTCATACCCCGTACTGATGCGCGCCGGTTATTCCGATGCCGTGCTGGATGCGGCCCTACCGGCCATGACGCAAGCCAATCCGGTGCTGCTGGCATCCGGCACATTTTACGTTGTTCAGGACAATGATGGACTGGCGATTGGTTGCGGTGGCTGGACCTTCGAGCGGCCGGGCAGTGCGGAAATTGTCGACGGGCTAGCGCATATTCGCCATTTTGCCACCCACCCAAACCGGACCGGCAAGGGAATCGGCCGGTTGGTTTATCAATGCTGCGAAAAAAATGCCCGCCAGGCCGGCGTAGGTCAGTTCGAGTGTTATTCCAGTCTGAACGCGGAAGGCTACTACGCGTCGCTTGGGTTCACCGCGATCGAACGTTTGAATGTGCCGATGGGTCCGGAAATAGTATTTCCCGCTGTTCGCATGACATGTTTCATCTAGAGTGTATCTCGCTCATACGGGATCATTTGACTGGATTTTCGGGTTTGCTGGCAAGGCGCGTTCCATGCCGTGGTCTTTCATGACCACAAATGGAGCGCAACGCAGTCCAGCGGGCCCGTAAATCCAGCCTTCGGTGGGCCATCAAATGCTTCCGTATGAGCGAGATGCGCTCTAGGATCAGAGTTCGCACGCCGATCACACCAGACCCAATGCAAATGCAAAGGCGCATGAAAATCCCCGATCAAACCCTACCCGTTCTCTATTCCTTCCGTCGTTGCCCCTATGCGATGCGCGCGCGCCTAGCGCTGTCGGTCAGCGGCCAGAGCTGCGAATTGCGCGAAGTCGTGCTGCGCGACAAACCGGCGGAGATGATCGCGGCATCACCAAAGGCAACCGTGCCCGTCCTGATTGATGTTGATGGAGCGATTCTGGAGGAAAGCCTGCACATCATGTTGTGGGCGCTAGACAGGAATGATCCGGAGAACTGGCTCACACCCGAGAGCGGCGATCGGGATCAGATGCTCGACCTCATTGAGCGCATTGACGGTCTGTTCAAACACCACCTCGATCGCTATAAATACGCAAACCGCTACGACGGGGGCGCGGATCGGTCAATCGACCACCGGGCCGAGGCGCTGGGCCATTTACAGGAACTTGAACACAGGCTGACACAGCACGACTATCTGTTCGGCGAACGCCTGTCACTGGCCGACATTGCCATCGCGCCTTTTGTCAGGCAGTTCGCCAATACCGACGCCGAGTGGTTCGCCGCGCAACCGGTTCCGCGACTGCAGGCCTGGCTGACGAGATTTACCGGATCGGATCTGTTCCTGTCCTGCATGACAAAACATATTGCATGGGAAAATACCGGACCGGGCATCATCTTTCCTGCCGCCTGACGGATTTCCGGCATATGCGTATGTACCGCTGACCCGGAAATGGATATGTCCAGATGATTGCCTGTCATCTGCGAGAGCTTCGACCATTGCAGCAACAATCAAATCTCAAGGCCTCGCTTTGGATGAGCGGGTGGCTGGCGGCGATGGTCACCATGGCGGTGGCTGGGCGCGAAACAGTATCCCAGCTGAGCGCATTCCAGGTCATGGAAATCAGGGCCATCATCGGGTTCTTCATGATATTGCCACTGGTGAAACTGTCAGGCGGTTTCAAGGCAATGAAGCCGCGCCACCCGTGGCGTCATATCTGGCGCAACGTCGTCCACTATGGCGCGCAATATGCCTGGCTGGTTGCGGTCACGTTGATCCCTTTGGCCGAAGTCATCTCGATCGAATTCACCATGCCGATGTGGGTGGCGCTGCTGGCGGTGTTCACCATCGGCGAAAAGATGAACCGGTGGAAGATTATGGCGATTGTTCTTGGCCTTGTCGGCGTGTGGATCATCGTTCGGCCGGATGCCGGCCAGGTCGAGGCAGGCCAGCTCATTTCGCTCGCCGCCGCGCTGGGTTTCAGTGTCTCGGTCATCCTGGTGAAAAACCTGACGGGAACCGACGGCGTCGTCCGGATCATTTTCTGGATGCTGATCATTCAAGGCATTATCGGAATCATTCCGGCCATCTATGTCTGGCAACCGGTACCCGCTGACCTTTGGAGCTGGGTCGTCCTGGTCGCCTTTTGCGGCACTTTTTCCCACTATTGCATGGCGCGCGCTATGGTTCACGCCGACGCCACGATTGTCGTACCAATGGACTTTCTGCGTGTTCCCCTGACAGCGATCGTCGGCTGGCTCGTCTATAGCGAGGCGATCGATATCTACACCGCGGCAGGCGCGTCTTTGATTCTCCTTGGCAATCTGTTGAACCTTAAGAAGGTGAAATAGACGGTTGCCCGGGAAATAAACAAAACATTAGCCAAAGAACAAAGATCTCGGTTCCGGCGCAGCAAATTTCAACGGACCTTAAGCTGGCTCTGTCACTACAGCGGCATTGCAAAAACGGGTTTGGGGAAGCGCGTTATGAGTATTTTGAAAATTTTGACGGCGGTCACGGTGATGTCCGCCGTCGCCGTCGAGATCGGCGAAACCTCTTCACAACCATCACAGCCGGCGCAGGCCATCCATATGGATGAAGACCGTGTTGCGGTCAGCGGCTACGATCTGGTGTCTGTCACCAGCGGCAAGCAGGCCATCATGGGCCGTCCGCGATACCGGATCGAACATGAAGGCGTGAACTACCATTTCATTTCTGAGCGCAACGCACTTCAGTTCAAAGCCGACCCAAAAAAATTCCTGCCGGAGTTCGGCGGCTTCTGTGCCTATGGCGTGCGCATGGGACAACGCCACCGCGTTGATCCATCAGCATTCGAGATCGTCGATGGCCGTTTGTTCCTGTTCCTCGACCGGGCAACGCGGAAGCTCTGGATGGAGAATGTAGATGGCAACATTGCCAGCGCCGAGCAGCAATGGTCTGCGGTTCAGCTGGCACAATTCTAGTGCATTTCCTGGCTTCGTGAAATCGCCGGAATTCGATTGCATTCCGCAAAACGAAGTGTACGGTGTTCTTACCGTTTGGACCCATATTACTGTTTCTCTGGGGGTGAGTGGTAGGGGTGCATCGTTGTTCCAACCTCTGTGCATCCCTTCAAACGGTTTCCGCTTCGTGCCTCTCAGAGCCCTATGGCCTCAGTCCTCGGCAATATCCTCGGACCAGAGTTCCGGCTTTTCTTCGATGAACCGCTTCATCAGCGCAGCACAATCGGCATCGTCGGCAACGATCACTTCGACGCCGCGCTCACGCAGAAAATCCTCATTGCCGCCGAAATTAACATTCTCGCCGACCACAACGCGTGGAATGCCGAATTGTATGATCGTACCGGTGCACATCATGCAGGGTGACAGCGAGGTGTAGAGCGTCATCTTGCGATAGCTTTTCTGTCGGCCCGCCTTGCGCAGACAATCCATCTCGCCATGGGCGATCGGGTCGCCGCCCTGAACCCGCTGGTTTCGCCCCTGCGCCACCAGCCGGTCGCCCTCCGCCAGCGAAGAGCCGATCGGGCAGCCGCCTTCATTGTATCCGGCCAGCGCCTCTTCATAGGCAATGCGCAGGAATTTTCTGTCTGTTTCGCTCAGCAAGAAACTGTCTCCTATACTCTTTCACCGCGCCGGAACGGCACCAGTAGGGCATGCGGATATTTGGCTTTCCGCGCCATCACCACCATGGCCAGAATCGACATTACATAGGGCAGGGCGAGGAAGAACTGGTAGGGGATGAAAGCGCCTGCTGATTGCTGCGCCCGTACCTGCAAAGCTTCCAGCCCGGCAAACAGCAGCGCGCCGACCAGCGCCTTGCCCGGCCGCCATGACGCAAAGATCACCAATGCAACGCAGATCCAGCCGCGGCCATTGATCATGCCGAAATAGAACGCGTCGAACCACGACATGGTGATAAAGGCGCCGCCGATCGCCATCAGCGCGCTGCCGACGGCAACCGCGCCGGTCCGAACGGCCAGAACATTGATGCCTTGCGCTTCCACCGCCACCGGATTCTCGCCGGCCATGCGCACCGCCAGGCCGAGTGGGGTGCGGTACAGCACGTACCAGGTGACCGGCACGGCCAGAATAGCCAGATAAGTCAGAGGGGACTGGCTGAACAATGCCTCGCCGATGATTGGCAGGTCCGACAGGACGGGAATCGGTAATTCCTGGAAGGGCTCGATTTTTGGCGGCGTCGTTGCCGACGGCAAAAGCATGCGGGAAACGAAATAGCTCAGCGCCGAGGCAAACAGCGTGATGCCGATGCCGGTAACATGTTGCGACAGCCCCAGATGCACTGTGAAACCGGCATGCAGCAATCCGAACAGCGCCCCGAGGCAGGCAGCGAACAGAACACCGCCCCACAAGCCGCCGCCCTGGTAAACCCACATCCATCCCGACATCGCGCCAACTGTCATGATGCCTTCGATACCGAGATTGAGAACCCCGGCACGTTCGCAGATCAACTCGCCCAATGTGCCGAAGATCAGCGGGCTGACGATGCGGATGGTCGCGGCCCAGAATCCGGCGGTCAGCAGAATCTCGAAAATGTCGCTCATGACCGCCACCGCACCAGAAACTGGCTGAACATCACGCTGACGAGAACCGCCAGCACTGAGACACCCACCAGCACATCGGCTATGTAGCTGGGAATATTGACGGCACGACTCATGGCGTCTGCGCCGACATAGACCGCCGACAGAAAGATCGCCGCCGGTATGACACCGAGCGGACTGAGCTGCGCCAGCATGGCGACGGCAATGCCGGTGTAGCCAAATCCGGGTGACAGATCGAGCGTCAGATAACCTTTCAGCCCGGCGGTTTCGCTGACCCCGGCCATACCGGCCAGCCCGCCTGAGATCAGCGCGGTGATGATCACCGTCCGATTGACCCTGATGCCGGAAAATTCCGCTGCCCCGGCATTGAAACCGACGGCTCGAATTTCGTAACCAAGGACGGTGAAGCGCATGATTGCCCACATCGCGACGGCCATCAGAACCGCGATGATCAGGCCGAAATGCAATCGGCCCTTGGCCAGCAAGGCCGGCAACACGCCCTCATCTACGATTGAAGCGGCCTGTGGCCAGCCCAATGACATCGGGTCCTTCCAAGGTCCTTCAAGCAGGTAACTGACGACCAGCAACACTACAAAGTTCAACAGCAGGGTGGTCACCACCTCGTCGACCTTCAACCGGGTCTTCAGCAGCACCGGGATGATCAGCAGCAATCCGCCGGCGATCGCCCCGACAAGCATCAGCAACGGGATCATCAGAACGGCTGGCAGGGTGATCAGACCGGTGCCGAAGAATGTTGCCGCCAGTGCCCCGGCATAGAGCTGGCCCTCGGCGCCGATATTGTAGAATTTCGCCCGGAAGGCGACCGCTACCGCCAGCCCGGTGAAAATCAGCGGGATGGATCGGGTCAAGGTTTCATTGATCGCGAAGGAGGATCCAAAGGCGCCCTTGAACAAAAGCACGTAAGCCGTCGGGACCGATGTGCCGGTCCACATGATCAGCACCGAGCACAGCACCAGCGCCGCGGCGACGGCCCAAACCGGCGCCATGGCGGCGCGAAACAGGGAGACCGAGGCTCTCGGTTCGATAATGATCATGCCGCCTTCTCTCCGCCGTCCTGACCGGCCATCATCAGACCGATCTCGGCAATGCTGCGCGCCTCGCTCGGCAAGGCCTCGCTCAACCGACCGTGCGAAAGAACTGCGATGCGGTCGGACAACGCCATCAACTCGTCCAGGTCTTCCGAAATCAGGAGGATACCGGCGCCTCGGGCGCGTGCCTCCAGCAACCGTTCCTGGACATAGGCAATTGCGCCTTCGTCCAGACCGCGCACCGGCTGATTGGCAAGGATGAAGGAAGGTTCGCGCGACAGCGCGCGGGCAAGGATCAGCTTTTGCATATTGCCGCCGGACAGCAGTTTGGTCTCGGCATCCGGCCCCTCGCAGCGCACATCGAATTCAGCGATCTGTTTTTCAGCCCGTGCCGTTGCGCGGCCACGGTCAACAATGCCCCAACGCGAAACGGCGTCGGAACGCAAATCTTCCGAGATCAGGTTTTCCCAGATCTCCATATCGCCGACCACACCGCGTGCGTGGCGGTCCTCCGGTATCCGGCCGACACCGGCATTGACGATCGCTCGCGGCCGGCCCGCCGGCAAAGGCGCACCATGCAGCTGCACCGTGCCAGAGAACCCGGATGCCAGGCCGCACAGCACATCGGCAAGCGCCTGTTGTCCGTTTCCGGAGACGCCGGCGATGCCGATGATTTCATGCGCATGGACGGTAAGGCTGACATCTGCCAGTGCCGCAGCACTGTCTCCCGAAGTTGTCAGACGGGAGATTTCTAGGATTGCCTTGCCGGCCTGCATCGGTTCCGGTTTGGGCCGGGTAACTGTTCGGCCGACCATCATTTCGGCCAGTTGCGCCTTGTCGGCATCCTTTGTCACCACGCTACCAACCATGGCGCCACGGCGCAGTACCGCGACACGGTCACTGACCGCAAGAATCTCGTGCAGCTTGTGCGAGATGAAAATGACCGCCAGCCCTTTTTCGGTCAGCGATTTCAGGGTCGCGAACAGGCTGTCCGCTTCCTGGGGTGTCAGCACCGCTGTCGGTTCATCGAGGATCAGGATACGGGCGTCACGATAAAGCGCCTTGAGGATTTCGACCCGTTGCCGCTCTCCGACCGAGATGTCGCCGACAAGCGCATCCGGATCCACCTGCAGGCCGTAATCCCTGGCCATGGCAGCAATCTTGTCGCGTGCGGCTTTGGTGTTCTGCCGCCAGGACCACAGCCCCTCGGTACCGAGCATGATGTTCTCAAGCACAGTGAGATTGGCTGCCAGTGTGAAATGCTGGTGAACCATGCCGACGCCGGCATTGATAGCGGCCTGGGTCGAGCCGGGCGCGAGTGGCTTCCCGTCGACCAGTATCTCGCCCTGATCGGCCTGGTAGTGGCCGAACAGGATGTTCATCAATGTCGTCTTGCCGGCGCCGTTTTCACCGAGCAGGGCAAGCACCTCGCCCGGCTCGATGACCAGCGAGACCGCATCATTTGCGGTCAGCGATCCGAAGCGTTTGGTAACGCCGCGAAATTCCAGAGCCGGCATGACAACGAATCCGAAAGCCGGTCAGAACGACGATTTCGGTTCTTCATCATTGATCTCGACAGTGAAGCTGCCGGCCATGATCTGCGCCTTGATTTCCTCGACCTTGGCTTTCGCTTCGGCGGGGATCTTGTCGTCGAACTCGTAGAACGGTGCAAGGCTGGCGCCGCCCTTCTGCATCATCGTCCATTCCTTGTAGTTCTCGCCCTTGAAGGTACCGGCTTTTACCAGCGAGACCGCATGGGCGATCGCCGCCTCCATGTGCCACAGCGCCGAAGTGACGACGACGTTTTCGCCGTTTTCTTCCTTGTTCATGTCATTGACATTGCCGAAGGCAAGAACGCCCTTATCCCGCGCTGCGCCGACCACACCGGCACGTTCGGCATACATGATATCGGCGCCGGCCTCGACCTGTGCAAAGGCCGCTTCTTTGGCTTTCGGCGGATCGTACCAGGAACCGATAAAGGTGACCTTGTACTGGATGTCCGGATCCACCGAGCGCGCGCCATTGATGAAAGCATGGAAAAGCCGGTTGACCTCGCCGATCGGATACCCGCCGACCATGCCGAGTTTTTTGGTCTTGGTCATATGGCCGGCAATAATGCCCATCAGGTAACAGGGTTCGTGGATGTAGTTGTCGAACACGGAGAAGTTCGAGCCATGTGCGTCGAACGGATCGCCCATCAGAAAGGCGATGTCGGGATATTCGTCGGCGACCTTGCGCGCTTCCTTGGAGATGCCGAACGCCTCGCCGACAATCAGCTTGACGCCGCTTTCGCAATATTCGCGCAGCACACGGATATAGTCGGTATTGGAAACTTTTTCGGAAAACACATATTCGATGTCGCCTTTCGCCTCGGCAGCCTTCAGGCCGAGATGCAGGCGGGCATCCCATTTCTGCTGGATCGGCTGGGTATAGATGCCGGCCACCTTGATCGTGTCGGCAATTGCCGGCCGAAGGCCGAATGCGGTCGCACCGGTCGCCGCGGCAACCATAGTGTTGAAGGAACGGCGGTTCAGTTTCATGGCGTCAGTTTCCCCTATTTTTGAAGTTTTGTTGACCAACGTTAACGCAAAGTCAGTTTTTTATCAATCGGTCAAAATTTTGTGGCGTTTCTCAACCGCCATGCAATCCGGTGGCGCCGGTCCGAAGGTGGCGCCAATTCGAATGTCCGCAAAAATGTTAGACCCTTTCCTGATTAGCTTGAATCGTTTGACCGGTTTTTCAGGTTTGCTGGCAAGGCAGGGTTTATGCCGTGGTCTTTACGACCACAAATAAAACCTAACGCCGTCCAGCGGGCTTGAAAAGCCGGCCTTCGGTGGACCAGATCCGCTCACCGGACGTCGTTGCAAAACTTGCCCGATGCGCTGCATCGCGCTGCGCTTCGCGTCTAGCCGGTAAACCGATTTGGCTCCATCAAACGTTTCAATCTA
>JAJFHT010000168.1 GCA_021775495.1 Hyphomicrobiales bacterium
AATGTCGACCCGCGAAGCGACGGCGGACGAACATCGCCGAGTGCGCAGATTTTTGCCGCCAGCGCATCGACCGGAATATTGTGCCCCGAGAGCGATATCTGCCGATGCTGAAACCCAGATTGGATCTCGGCCACTACCGCCCGGGCGACATCACGAACATCGATGATGTTGATCGTCCGGCGCACAAGCGCCGGGACCTTTCCGGTTAGCAGCAACGGTATGAAACACATCTCCGGCGGCTTCATATCCCACGGTCCGAAGCAGGCGGTAGGGTTGACGATGCAGCCTTGCAGACCGTCCCGCAATGCGCCTGAAACCTTTCGCTCCACCCGTTCCTTCACATCGAAATATGGGTGAACGCCGTGGATGACGGCGTCTTTCAGCCGCGCACCCGCGCTGCCACCCGGCGCAAGGGTGGTGAACGACGATATGTGGACCAGTGAGGCATTCTCCCGCCGGACGGCAGCAACAAGTGCCTCCGTCCTGTTGATCGCAATCGGCACAGGACTGCGCTCATCGGCGCTGCCGAAGGCTGAAAGCGGATAGGGAGTTGCCGCATCGATGACGACTTCAAATCCCTGCACACAAGCAGCAAGGGTCCGCGGGTCGCGATCATCGCCGTGGACGAGTACTGCGCCGCATCCCTCAAGATTTGCCCGCGGCCCGGGGCGGTGTCCGGCTGCGGTGACAGCGTATCCTGCAGAATCAAGTCCCCGGGCAATTGCTGAGCCGAGATGTCCGGTGCCACCGAGAACGAGAACACGTTTCATGTCACCGCCCATTGGGTCATAGACTCAGTCCAGCTGCTCCAGCAGGTTCCGTGCATTCTGCAGGGCCGGGAAATCATCGTCGGACGTGATGTTGGCGATTGCCGCCGCGAGATCGGCACGCGCTTCAGCGCCACGCCCCGTCGCCACCAGGCGTTCCGTAAGGCAAACCTGAGATTTCAGCAGATGCAGGTTCGAGCCCGACTGTCCGGCAGCAGCAACGGCCTCCCGGAAACAGGCCTCGGCGGCATCGGCATCGGCAGGATCGAGCAGCATCGCTTCGCCCTTGAGGCGTATCAACTCGCTGGCATAGAAACTGTCCAGGCCGGTCTCGCACTGTTCGAGCGCCGCCTCGACCTCCTGCAACGCCTCGTCGCGCCGTGCAGCCTTGATCAGCGCCGTAACGAGATAGGTTCGCCAATAGGTCTGCGGCGTCTTCTGGCCGATCATGTCAAAGAAGGCGAGGCAGCCGCGGATGATCTCGACACCCTGCTCAGCCTGTCCGATATGCGCCATGCTCCAGCCGAGGCCGATCTGTCCGGCAGTGGCCCAGTAGGGGTACCCCTGTTCCGTCGATATCCGGATGACCTCCGGTGCGATTTTCGACACGGGTTCGACAAATCCCAGTTCCTGCAACCGGCCCATGCGGAACGAAAACGCCCGTGTCTGGGCATTCCTGTTGTTCAACTCATTGGCCATTGTCTCGGCAAGATCGAGGAAGTGCGCCGAGTGTCCGATATCACCCTTCAGCAAGTGCAGCCACTGCAGGTAACACATTGAAAATTCTGCAAGATCATCACCAAACTGCTCGACAAGAGGCTCATGCTGGTCGGCCGAATAGAGCGCGATCGCCTTGTCGAGATGCGCCTCGGCGGCATCGAACTCCCCCTGGAAGAGTTTCACGTATCCGGCGGAAAAATTCGCCGCAATCGCCCATGAAGGAACCGGACTGTCACCGAAGGCCTGCATCATCTCGTCTGCCAGCGCGATGGTGTCTGCGCGGTTTGAACGCGAGGCGCTTACCGTCAGCAGGCCATAGAGGCAAGCGCAGAACATCGGACTGTCACCAAGTTCCAGGCAAAGTTCGCGGGCACGGGCAAATGAATTGTATACTTCAGGAGCGGCAAATCCCCTCACGGCCATCAGCGCGCCTCCGAGCAAGGCACGCAGCAGGACCTCCTGCTGGGACCGTTCCCGGGATTCCGGCAACTGCATCAGATGTTCAAGTGCCGCATTGTAGTGGTTGATCGCTTCAACCTGCGCCGCTCTCGAAGTCGCGCGCTGACCGGCAACCGTAAGGAATTGTATGGCCTGGGAGGAATCTCCCGCGCCTGAATAGTGGCGGGCAAGGGTCTCCGGTTCGGTTTCGGCCAGGCTTGGATATCTTTCCAGCAATGCCGCGGCGATGCGGCCATGAAATTCCTGGCGTTGCCGCCGTAATAGGCTCGAATAGGCAGCCTGCTGAATCAACGCATGCCTGAAGATCAGATAATCGTCGGAAGAATCTTCGGTCAAAACAACGATGTCAGCAGCCAGCAGTTCATCGATCCCGCGCTCGAAATCGCCGGCGTTCATTTTCAGCATCGATTGCAGCAATGATTTGGAGAAGCGCCGACCGATGACAGCGGCCATCTGCGCCAGGGGCCTGCCGGCGGAAAGCCGATCGATGCGGGCCCTGAGGGAATCCTCCAGCGTGGTTGGCAGTTCCGAGGATGCAACTGGCTGGGTGGATTCATTCGCCGAACGCGCCTCGTCGACCGCGCGCGACAATTCCTCGATGAACAAAGGCACGCCGTCACCCTTCTCGAGGATATCGCGCAGCGTCTCGAGGGCAAACGACGAGTCGCCCATCACCTCCGTTATGATCCTTCTGCTGTCCTCGGCACTCAGCCGCTCAAGCGCCAGCGTTTCAACATGGGCCTGATCGGTCCAGCCGAGGTCGCCGGACGAACGATGCGTGACGACCAGAAAAATCCGGTTGTGCGGAACGATATTCGTGGCCACCCGGGTCAACAGTTCCAGTGTGGTCGGATCGGCCCAATGGGCATCCTCGACGAGGATCAGAATCGGTGATTGTTTCGCGTGTTCGACAAGCTGGGTCTCGAGAGCGGAAAAGGTCTCGAACTTCTGCTGAATGTTCGTCAGTTCCAGTGTGGGATAGCCGTCTTCGTAGGGAATCGAAAGCAGCGAGGCGACAAGTGGGACCGCGATCTCCCGATTTCCGGAAAACAGGCTTTCCAGCTTGCCGAGCCGCGTTTTCGCATCGTCATCATCTTCAAATTCCGCTGTTCGGGCAATCTGCGCAATGACCGGATACAGAGCACTGTTTTCATGAAACGGCGTGCAGAAATACCGGCGTCTCCGATGGTCTTCCTGGCGGACATGATCGTACATCGCCTCGACAAGATGCGATTTGCCGATGCCCGGCTCACCCGAAATGACGACCACTCGCCCTTCGCCGCCCACGGTTTCGCGCCACAGGCGTTTCAAAGTGGCCAGTTCGCTGTCGCGTCCGATCAGCCCGCGTGTCATGCCGCTGCCGGACGACTTGCTATGGTCTCCGGCTTCCCGCAGAGCCGTGACAGTCCAGATGTCGATCGGTTCGGCAAATCCCTTCAGCGCTTTCGCGCCGAGATGATCCAGTTCCGCATTGTTTTCAATCAGACGTTTCGTGCCGGCCGCGACCACGACCATGTCCGGAGATGCTTCATCCTGCAGCCGCGCCGCCAGATTCAACGTATCGCCGGCAATGGCGCTGGCGTTTCCCATCAGGTCGCCGACGAAAACCCGCCCCGTGGCTATTCCCACGCGAGTCTGCAACACGAGACCATCGGCAAATTCGAGATTTCGAACCGCCTGTGATATCTCCACAGCCGCACGGACAGCGCGCTCGGCGTCGTTTTCCTGGGCCTTCGGATAACCGAAACCGGCGACAACGCCGTCTCCCTGGGTGCCGAATGAATGGCCCTGCCAATTGCTGATTATCTGACTGCAACAGGCCTGATAACGCTGCAGAATAGCGGCAAGATCCTCCGCATCATATTTGCGCGCAATGCCGGTGGATCCGACAAGATCGCAAAACAGGATACTGAGCTGGCGGCGTTCGGCCGGACCGGCCGCCGCATCCCGGGCACGTTCGGCATCCAATGCCCGGCGCAATATCTTGCGATGGCCGATTGAAATTCCAATTTCCCGGAGGTCGGAATCATCCAGCTCGCGCAGGGTATCGAGGTCGATATCCTGTTCCGCCATGGCTTCGCCATATTGTCCGAGCCCGTGCTCGTCCAGCCAATCGGAAAGCTCCGATCTCGCCACGGTATTACCCATTTGTGTCCCAACCCATTCGCGACGACCGCTGTGACTGCCTTGAAAACCGTGGCACCACATCAGCCATCCAAAGGCATTTTCGCTGGCTGACTGCGTCAGGTCAACAATGGATCAGCTGTATTGTATACAAAATGGAGTTTGACAGGTTTTTCAGCTGCTGCGCTGAAACACCCAGGTCACCAGGCCACGAATAAACGCCTTGTCGCGGCTTTCCGGCAAATTCCCGAAAAGCAGGGTGAATTCATGCAGCGCGGCGCCGGCGAGACCGCGGGCCATCATCTGCGCCCGCTCGATGCTGCCCGACCGTTTCATCATGGCCAGCAACCAGTCAACATCCTCGTGATTACGCTCTTCGCGGCTGCATTTCAAAAACCGGTTCAGACGCAGATTTTCGGCCGGCGACATATGTTGCGGTACGTCGATCAGCATCAGTGTCCGCTTGGCTTCCAACAGATCGCCGCAGATTTCCTTGCCATAGGCGTCGGTCGCCTGGAGGTTCAGAACATCATCGTGAATCTGAAACGCCGCGCCGACAAAAAAACCGAAACGCATGAAGGCATCGGCGGGGATATCGGAGCGCTTCCCCAACATGGCACCAACGCGGCAGGGATAAATCGCCGCAAGCCAGCAGGTTTTTTTCAAGACCATGACCAGATAGTCGTCCTGGGTCACATTCTGGTCGGCATCCTTGCGCCAGCCGAGCTCCAGAGCCTGGCCCTCGGCGGATTCCCGTGCCATCCGCTCCATTTCCTCGATGATTCTCAACGAGATCCACGGTCCGGCGTCCCTGATATTGTCGAGCAGCGGGCGAAGCGACAGCATGGCCAGCGCGTCGCCGGCATTGAGTGCGATCGGCGTACCATGCAAAGCATGAAGGGTCGGGCCGCCGCGCCGGCTTTCGCTTTCATCCTCGATGTCGTCGTGAATGAGCAGCGCATTGTGCAGCATTTCAATAGAGGCAGCGGTCTTGAGGGCATCTTCCGTTGCTGCGCCAAACGCCTTCGCCGTGGCAATACACAGGCTCGGCCGCATCATCTTTCCGCCGCGCGACGGATAGTCCGCCACCGGATCGTAGAGATGCTGCTTCGGCTGTCCCTCCGGAAGATAGCCGGCCATGATCTTGCGGGTCATCGCCCCATACTCGTCGAGCACGGCGGAGACCGGGTCTATGGCGGAAAAATTCACGACCGCCCGCGTTCGTCTTCAGGCAGGGTCAGGATTTTCAGCGTGACGGCACCGGCCGGCGTGCCTTCGGGATCGGCCAGCAAAAGACCATGATACATGCCGACGGCCTGGCCGCCCGGAACGACGATCCTGATGCGTCCGCCGGCGCCGGAGCCATCCGGTTCAAATGACACCTCGCGAATATCAGCGGCATTGCCGGGCGGAGTTGCGACCAATGGCTGGACGGTCAGCCTCTGCGCCGGACGAAACAGCTCCAGGCTTGCCTCGACCGGCTGGCCGGCGACGACGCTCAGCCCGATCATCGGCATGTCGGCGGCATTCCGGCTGCCGTTCACGGTGCCTGGAACGGCGGTTTCCGCCTTTTGCGCCAATGCACCGACAATATCGACCCAGGCGGTGCCGATGTCGGAATAGGCCCGCACAAGACCGGTCAGCAGCGCCGGCAGATCTGAGGCAGCGCCATTGAGGCTGGAAAAGGCCGAACGCCCCAATGATTTGGCGGTCTCCTCGCCCTGCCTGATTTGTCCGTCGATCAGATCCGATGCGCTGCGGACATTGCGGTCGATATATTCACGCGCCGAATCGGAGAGCGGGTCGGCGGCAAAATCGGCTTCGGCCGCATCACCAAAGCCGGGCCCAAGCGGATGCATGCCGCCGGCCTCCGGGCCATCGACCGGATCAGCGATCGGCGGCAATCCATCCGACTGGCTGAGTGCGCCCAGAATACTGCGATTTGGCCTTGTGCGCCGCGGCACCGGGCGCCGAAGTCTTTGCGGTTCTTTCATGGTTCGACTTTTCCGGTTCCATTCAAAAAGTGTTCAAGGATGATCATAACCGATTATATCGCTGAGTCTCGGATAGTCGGACAATGCAGTGGCGGCCAGCAATCCAGACATGACCGCTGCCTCGACACAACCGGCCTGATGCCCACAATCGGTCCAGTCTCCAGCAATCGTCAGATTGTCAAACCGGTCGTCGAGCGGCGATATCCGGTGTTTCAGCGATCCGGGAAGTGACAGCACGTAACGGTCGGTCGGATTGATGTTCGCGGTCCAGAACTGCGTTTCGAAGCGCGCCTTGCCGGATTTTGCGGACCGGCTCTTATTGCCGGTTTCCAGAAGCTCCCAGCGGAAACCGTCGGCATTCACCGCCTTCGGCCAGAAATGCGCGACATCTCGGTCGAGAAAACGGATTGCACTGTCGCGAACGTGACGGCTAGTGCGCTTCGCCGCATCGGTCTTGTCGTCAGACGATTCAATGTCGGCGTCCGACAGCACGCTGCAGAAATAGGCGATCGCCTTCGGATCGGTCTTCCAGTCCTCCAGGCGGATCAATTGCTGCATATCGGCCCAGGTGTCGAACGGCTCGACATAACCGGAAATATTGATCGGCGGCAGATCCCATCCCAGTTCCTCGACCGGCTTGTTGAGCCAAACTTGAAAGGCCTGCGTGGCGACGGATTTAACCTCCTGCACCATTGTCTGCCAGGCGGGTTCGGCGGCGATCAGTTCACCGCAGACATCCGCGACCGCGCCGAGACCGACACCCAGGACGACAAAATCAAAATCCTCGCCGACCTGCAATGTCTTGCGCGCGACCGAATGATCTTCCCAATGCGCTTCCGGATTCCAACCCGCTTTCTTGAGGGCGGCGCCGTTGATCACCTGGTCATGGAGCGGCCGGCTTGGCCAACACGGCAATCCCTTCACGTCGACAAGCGGTTCATAGGGTTTGCCGCCGCGAGTCTTCGCCTGAACCGACATGTCCAGTCCGGCGACATGGGAGCCATCGGGCGACAGTGCCAGATTTTCCAGTTTGTGAAAGAACTCGAATGTCACTCCGCGCCGCCGCAGCACCTCGTAAATCGGCGCGAATACGATATCGCCCATCCCAGCCTGCATTTTCCAAAACAGCGCGCCGCGGTAGGTAAAGAACATCCGCATGGCGCCGCGCAGTGCCTGGCCCGCTGCCAGACGCGGCTTGCCGATGTCACCATCCTCGTAGGCAAACAGCAGATCGTAGGACCCGCGGATGAATCCACTGTCGAGCGAGGCCTCGCTGGCTCCGTGCCGGCGCAGCCACTCACGCCAGTCATACTCATCGATGGCCTCGAATCCCTGCGAGGTGAACAAAAGCCGGTCGCGGATGATGCCGCGCATGATTGCCAGCACGACGTCGGCAATTTCCCAGACTCGGCGCAGCTCGTCATTTTTGGCGACCAGCGTCTCCAATTGCCGTCGCGCAACGGCGCTCAGTTTCTCCAGCAGGGCAACCAGCGTCTCGCCTGCGGCGGGTGCGGTGCTTTCAACGGCCCATCGAACTGCCCCAAGCGCCTCCAACACCAGGGCGCTGGCTGCCAATTGCCCATATTTCAGGGTCTTTGCCGCAAACTCCTTCTGATCGCCACGTGCCGACCCGGCGGCGCTGGCAACCAGCGTCTGGAGAGCAAATGCAAGTTCATCTCTCGCACCGGGTTCGACGGAACCGGGATAGCTGTCCTGAACGCTTGATATCAGAGTGCGCAGCAGCAGCGCACAACGGGCCAGATAACCCTTTACCGAAAACGGATTGCGCCCGGTCAGCGGATCGCCCGGCGCGCCGGCTGCCGGTGGAAAATAGGCAGCCCAGTTGTCCCATTGGTCGGCACCGCGCCGCTCGGTCACTCCGACAAAATTATCGGGCTTGAAGGCATCGCGCCATGTCCGGATCGGGCTTCCTTCAGGCCGGTCAAGCTCACGATAACAATCGCGCATGAGCCGGAAGGCATTCTCGTAAAAGCCCATCCACAGATGCAGGCCGTGTTCCTCGATGCGGCCGGTCTCGGCATCACGGCCCGATGCGCCCTTGCCTCCCAGCCGCCAGCCAAGCTGATAGATCGTTACTTCGAATTCACCGTTTCGCTCCGGTCGCGTCAGTTCAAAAGCCGCCGCGACAGCGGCACAGCCACCGCCGATAATCGCTACTTTTTTCACCCGCTGTTCGGCCACGCATATTCCCCCAAACGTCAATTGGTATCACAGTTGTGAAGTGCCGCAAGAAGAACGGCACCGGCAAAGTTAATGCGCAATCGTTAGCGGAAGAAGGCCATTGCCATAGGCCATCAAGCCTGCGTTTCTGCACAGCGGCTCCGGCCATGATAGGATCAAGGGAAAAGGACCTGACCAGATGCGCTTTTTCTTGATGCTGATTGCCTTGTTCAGTGCCGCGACGGTTGCTTGTGCGCAGGAACAGCCCGGGGCTTTCGCGTCATTCGACATGGCCGGACCATCGGTGCTGAACGATCCGCATGACCTGGCATTCGGACCGGATGGCCGGCTCTATGTGGCCGACAAGTTCGGCTCCAGGATCGCCGTTCTGGATCCCGAAACACTGGACATCGTCGAGGTCATTGCCGCCGGCAAGCTGCCGGGCGTTCATGATATTTCCTTCGGACCGGATGGCCGGGTGGCGATCGCCGTTACCGGCGGCAACGCTGTCGTGGTGTTTGGGGATATCCCGGGCGCATCCTCGCAACCGGTCGCCGTTCTGAGAGCCCCGCGGACCGAAGGCGTGCTGATCCACAAGAACGGACGGGTCTATGCGATGGCCAGCGGTGTCGGCGGGCTGATAGCCTATAAAGGCAATGAGATCGTTGCCGTGGCCGAGGGGCTGTTCGGTGCCCATGACGTCGCCGCCGATCTGGAAGGAAATATCTGGGTGGCAGACAATATGAGCCGCCGTCTGGTGCAGTACGATCCCGATTTGAAACGCATCAAGGTGCTGGACCATTCAAAGTATGGTTTTGTCGGTCCGCGTTATCTCGACATTGATGCCTTCGGCCGGTTGATCGTCGCCGATCAGGATGCACATCGTTTGTTGATGATCGATCCGGATGGTCCCGATGGCGGCAGTCTGATCGGTGTGATCGGTGATGGATCGCCCGGAGCAGGTCCCAACAAGTTCGATGACCCGGAAGGCATCGCAGTGCGGGGCAATCAGTATTTCATCTCCGACTCCGACAACAACCGCGTGGTGCGTTATTCGATCGTGACGAATTGATACCCATTGTCAGGCCGGCAATCCGGCTTTTACCAGCGCTTCCAGAAACAGTTTTTCGTCTTCCGGATTCTTGTATGGAGATGTTCGGACCGACAAGCCTGCTGCGTAATCCGGTGCCACCTTCAACAGTTTTGCTACCTCTTTCCGTGCGGCCTCGATCATTCCGGCCTGGACATAGGCGGCTATGAGCTGCGCTGTCGGGGCCGGCAATATACGTCCTCCAAGCCTTTTCCGGTGTTCGGTCAGTGCTTCAATCGCCAGTTTGAAATTTCTGTTCGAACGATAGTTCGCTCCGAGAAAATAGAGCATCGGTAAACTGTCGGGGCTCATGCGCATCGCCGATTTCACTTCTGCGATTCCCTCTTCAGTGCGACCGACATGGCCGAGAAACCGGCCATAAAAAGCTCGCATCAGGGAATCGCTCGGTGCCAGCGAGATCGCCGTTTGCACCGCTTCCAACGCCTTATCAAAATCGCGCCGGCGAAAATACGCTTCAGCAAGGCTCCCCCAGGCCGGGCCAAAACCCGGATCAAGTTCGACTGCCTTTCGCGCGAGTTGCAGGGCGGTGTCG
>JAJFHT010000169.1 GCA_021775495.1 Hyphomicrobiales bacterium
CGGGCCGCTAGATGGCGGCACGGTTCTGCACGTTCAATCAACCGACAATGTGTCGTGGAACGAGCTGGTGGACGGAAACGTCTATTTTCACGGCGCCATCGACATCAATACGAAGTGGCCGGGTTTTGTGCACTACAAGGGTGACGGGATTGTGCTTGGAAACTGTGTTGTTGCGGCCTCCCTGACACAGCCGGTTTTGTGGTCAACCCACGCCTATGGCCGTGATTTTTATGCCGACCCGGTCACGGTCACGGTCCCCGTCGCCAAATTCAAAAGCGCCGATCGTGAAGCGATCATCGGTGAATGCAACCGGAACTTGTCTGCCGATGGCCCGACCAAAAGGCACAATTTTGAATACTTCATGGACACCACCGTCGTTGCTGACACCGGCCAGCAATGGACGTGGCTCAGCGATCTGTTCCAGTCACAGGGTCATTATGACGAGGATGGCGTGTGGGTGCCTGATTTTCCGGAACCGGAAACATTTTTCCCGGAACAGATCAATCATTGGAAAACTGCAGCCTTCAAGATCAACGTCGTCTGCGATCCGGTCAAGAAGCCGCTCTCCAACGACGTCGCAATCGATTTCGGTGACTACCAGGTCAACGATATCAGCCTGTTCCTGGCGACCTACGTCAACCAGAACTCCAATCCCAATCCGGCAACCACTTGCAAGAAGGGCGAGATCAGGGTTCGCGTGAAAAGCAACCAGACCGGCCTGGCGCATTTCAAATTGTGGAAGAAGATTGGCGGCGATCCCGCCAGCGATCAGGACATTGCCGTTCAGACCAATCCTGACGGGAGTGGTGGATTCGAAGGGGAATACACTGAGTGGGTTTCCGTCGACAAACCAGCCACGCTGCAGGCCAAGGTCGAGGAGATTGGCAACGACGCGTTTGGAATTACCACCGAATGGAAAGATCTCCACTTGCCGTGCAAATCGACCGGCACCGGTGGCGGAATTTCGCCCGACACATCGGACTACAAACCGACCGGAGCATTGGTAATTGGCGACACCGGGGGCAATAAGTGCCCGCGCGGCGGTCAGATCAATTTTTCGGTCACCGCGAACTATTCCTTCCCGATGAACTACGAAGTGACCTGCAACAATGGCCTCTTCCAGCCCGGTGTTCTGAACCCGGTCAAAAGCGGCGACAAGTGGAAAGGTCAGGGCAAGATCAACTTCATCAATCAGGAAACCCAGACGCTGAGCTGTGCGCTGAAGAGCAAGAAGGGCGGCAAGGTCTGGCTGCATGCGATCGAGAGCAAACATTTCAACTGCACACCGACGATCGACAATAGTGGTCCAGGTGGGGTTGCCCATCCGCAGCTTCCCGATCCCGATGCGCCGAAAGCCAAATGGGAAGGCGAACTGACGGTTGCCGATTCATCCGGCCCCAATATTTGTCCGCGTCAGGGTCAGGTGTTCTTTGAAGTCGACAACAACAAACCAGACCCTTTCGAGTACCGGATCAGCTGCAGCAACGGGCAACTGTTCTCCGGAAGCAAGACCCCGGTCAGCACCGGCGGCGTGTACAAGGCCTTCGGCGCACACAATATCAATGTGACCAAGCAGCGGAAGATCGCCTGCACTCTGCAGGAGAAGATATCGAATGGCGCCTATGCGACGGTTGCCAAGAACGACAATTGGTTCAATTGCCGGTACACCACCACCGGACAATCGGGTTCGGACAATGTGGCTCCGCGGCCCAACGACAATCCGGCGGCCGATACATCGACGATTGACCCGTCCGCCGCTGCAGCGGCCAGGGCAGAACGCAAGAGGCTGGTTGAAGAAAAACGCCGCCGCGAAGCTGCCGCCACAGCTGAAAAAAGGCGCAAAGCCAACGCTCTGAAGAAGCGGCAGGAAGCGGCCAGAAAAGCCGCCATCGAAAAGCGCAAGCGGGAAGCCAAGGCCGCGGCCGAAGCCAAACGCCGGCGCGATGCGGTTAAAGCCAAGCGGCTGAAGGTCAAGCGTGATGCGGCTCGAAAGGCGGCTGCCAAGAAGAAGCGCGACAAGGCACTGGCTGAAAAACGCCGCAAGGCCGCAAAGGCAGCAGTGGAAGCCAAACGTCGGCGCGACGCCCTCAAGGCCAAAAGGCTGAAAGCCAAACGGGATGCGGCCCGAAAAGCAGCCGCCCTCAAGGCGAAACGCGCCAAGGTGCTGGCTGAAAAACGCCGCAAGGCTGCCAAGGCCGCAGCGGCTGCCGAACGTAGACGCGCCGCGATCCAAGCGCGCAGGAAGAAAGTGGCGAACTAGAGGTCAGGTAAAAGCCCGATACCGCCGTGGGAGATGGTTTCTTCCGCGGCGGTGTTGTGTGTTGTCTGCCATCAAAAGGTGATCTGTCAAAACAGCAGACGCACCTCACTTCAAGTGTGGCAACATGTATGGAGCAATCCGTTGTTGGCAATATTGGATTGCCAGAACGTGCTGAATATTTTGAGCCAAACCTTAAAGTGGACATCTGCTATGTGCTGCAGGTGGGGCTGTTGGTCGGGCGAAACCGCGAGTTTGAATGACTCATCTTTACCATTCATCGCGCTGCAACAAAGGGTGAAGTAGGGCGGAAGTGTGAATTCGCTGCAGACGTGAGCCTGATCAGAGCTTGCCGCGAAAGCGGACCTACACAAAGCGCCGAATCCATGTTCTCGTTCTGCACCGCAGCGGTCCGGTCAGAGCCCAATCTGACCAATGCTGCGCACGTCGCCAACGTCTGCTTCGACGACTTCGTTAGTGAAAGCTTCGGGGGATCAGCATTCCTATCGACTTACACTGACACTTGCCATCTTCGCACCCACATAAATTAGCGCTCCGCCAGCGGCCTTGTTTATCAGGTTTACCACCCAACCTTTCAGGCCGCCTCGTGCAATCCTGTCTCCCAGAAACCCATAGGCGCTGTATGAAACCAAATCCATAACAAGCGTGATGAGGCCCATGATCACCAATTGGGGAAGAATGGGAAGTTCGCGCTCAACGAACTGAGGGAGAATGGCTGCGAAATACAAGAGTGCTTTAGGGTTAGCGAACTCGACAACAAACCCTTGGGAAAAGAGTTTGCCCCAATGTGTTTGCCGTTTTCCAACACTTACATTGATCACTCCAGAGCGGCTGAATATGGCATTAATCCCCAGCCACAGCAGGTATGCAACCCCAACCCATTTGATGATCGAGAAAACCAAATTTGAAGCTATGATCAGCGCGGCGATACCTGTCGCTGACAAAACAAAATAGACAACATTTGCAAAGGCTATGCCGCACACGCCTGCAAGCGCCCGCTTACCTCCGTTGGCCGCACCTTGTGAGGCCACGGCAATCGCCGCCGCCCCTGGAGAGAAAACAACGACGGCGGTCGTGAACAAGAAAAGGATGAAAGTCTCGATAGGCATGTTCTTTAGTCCCGCAAGCTGTGAATCATAAGTCAGTCGGAGACCTACTATGTCCGCCTTTTACAGACTCGCCGTTTTCGGACCTGACTACTCGACTGGTCTGGCATTGAGTTTGATGGGTTGCTACGATCCATTTCATGCTAGATTTTGAGACGTGTAACGCCGCGCGATTGAGGCGCGACCCAAGCTTTGATGGGAGGTTCTTCACCGCTGTCAACACGACAAGAATCTACTGCCGTCCGGTCTGCCCCGCGAAGCACTCTCATACGAAAAATGTCAACTACTACCCAACTGCTGCTGCGGCAGAACGAGCAGGTTATCGTCCCTGTCTACGTTGTCGTCCTGAGACAACACCATTTTGCGCCGCATGGAATGGAACCAGAACAACCGTTGAACGGGCCTTGCGATTGATCGATGAGGGGGTTCTGGACACGGGTAATGTCAATGATCTTGCAGACCGGCTAGGCGTCGGTGCAAGACATTTATCTCGGCTGTTTGCCAAGCATGTTGGGGCATCTCCACTTCAAACGGCTCAAACCGCTCGCATTGGACGCGCCAAGAAGCTGCTGGACAGGACGACACTCCCTATTACAGATATAGCCTTCCAAGCAGGCTTTGGCAGCGTGAGACGATTCAACGCGACCTTCTCAAAGCTCTACGGGCGCTCACCTTCCTCCATCCGGAGGCCGAAACGATGACCGAACTAAGCTATACACATATCGATAGCCCTGTGGGTTCGCTACTGGTCGCAGGAGATGACGACGCGTTGCATTATTTGAGCTTTCCTAACAGCCCCAAAGCATTCGGACCACGATCAGATTGGCACCAGACAGATGCTCCGTTTTTGGAGGTGCGGCGTCAGCTTACTGCCTATTTCTATGGTGAATTACGGCAGTTTGATCTTCCTCTTTTTCTGACAGGAACAGCTTTTCAAAAAAGCGTATGGCGACACCTGCCCACTATACCTTTTGGGGAGACGCAAACTTATGGCCAACTGGCGGCCACTCTCGAACGTCCCAAAGCAAGTCGCGCAGTGGGTGCCGCAAATGGGAGCAACCCGCTTGCGATCATCTTGCCATGCCACCGTGTAATAGGAGGAAACGGCTCGCTAACCGGCTTTGGCGGAGGTCTTCCAACAAAGGAATATTTGCTAGGTCACGAAGGGGTGCTCATTCCGTCTTTCTTAAAGGACTAAGGTGCTGCTTCGGCTTGCTCCGCAGAGCGCCCGCGATACACATTCGGACTACACGATTATGACTATTCTCTCCCAAACACCAAAAGCTGCCATTCGACGAAGCAATCCAACCGGCAACATTGCCCGCATTGCTGCCGTTAGGCTTGAAATTGAAAGGGGCAGTTTATGGCACATAGGACTCATGCGCCCGTCGTGAAATGTTTCCGTTTTGCCAGCAAGACCGGACGTTCAGCGGTCCTACGAGGTCCGGTCGAAAAGTTCGCCAAGCCGACATCCAGCGTTCCATCCGCGCCCCGAGTTGCTGAAGGACTGCTTTCTGGATTGTGCGACGCAATATCGGATCATTCGCTGAATGTCGGCTCAGGGCCGAAAGCGCATAGATCCGATGTCCGGATTGCCGCCAATATCAGTCGAATACAAGTAGTACTAGATCGGCTGATTGTGGCCCGAAGCGACCATTCTCCTCACATAGGTCGAACTGCGGCACAGCGGACAAAGCAAACAGTCGACCAACGCAGATAGAGGTCTGCTTTGAGGGACAGATTTGATTGGCCAGTGACTTATCCAACAGTTCGTATCGTATGCCATGCACCCCAAAATAAGCTGGAAAAGAACCTTTGCGGTTTCTCAAAACCTGCATCTGCCAAAAGCTGTTCTACTTTGGCTTCGTTCTCAGGAGGGCTAGCACCGTCTAGGATTTTTCCGAGCTTGGCCTGCACTTCATCGTGTTCAACGCCATGCATGCGCCATCGAGCTGCCCATGCGGCCATCAGAAGCGGCTCCGATCCGTAAGATCGATAGTTTCCCGCAACTACCATCGGCGCATTGGACTTCAGACGCGCAGAGATTTGAGATAGGAGGATACCTTTGTCATTATCATCAGCAATGTGATGTAAAACGCCAATCATAATTGCTGCGTCATATTTGGTTTCGATTGGAAGTTCGGAAAGTTCGCCAATTACAAACTCCACGCGATCTTCGAGATGCGCCTCTTGAATCTGATGTTGTGCAAACGCCGCCATTGGTTCTGACGGATCAACCGCAAGAAA
>JAJFHT010000170.1 GCA_021775495.1 Hyphomicrobiales bacterium
TTGTCGCGGCCGCACGCGCGACAAACCGGAAACTCGTACTTGGATATATCCTGCGGGTTCACCCGTCGTGGATGAAGTTTATCGAGGTTGGCAAGACGCTCGGCAAGCCGCTGGTCATGCGGCTCAATCTCAACCAGCAAAGCAGCGGCCCCGCATGGATGTGGCACAAGAACCTCATCGATTCACTCATTCCAATCGTCGATTGCGGCGTCCATTATGTCGACGTCATGTGTCAATTGACCGGCGCAAAGCCTGTTCGCGTTCATGGCATCGGCGCCAAACTGTGGTCAGATGCCGCGCAACCTAACTACGGCCACCTGCACGTTACGTTCGATGACGGCTCGGTTGGTTGGTATGAAGCCGGCTGGGGCCCGATGATGAGCGAGGTCGCGTTCTTCGTGAAGGACGTCGTTGGGCCCGAGGGCTGCGTTTCGATCGTCGTTCCACAGGATGGCGAAGGCGAAGCCAGCGCAGACAAGGTGTCCGACTCTGCCGATATCGACCAGCATACCAAGACCAATGCCCTGAAGATCCATCACGCTGCGGTTGACGCAGACAAGAATTTTACCAAGCCCGATGAAATCCTCGGCATGGATGACGAACCGGATCATCAGGCCCTCTGCGATCGCGAACAGGAGTTTTTCCTGAAAGCCATCAGGGAAGATCTGGATCTGTCTGAATCGATGGATGCGGCGGTTAACAGCCTGCGCATCGTTCTGGCAGCTGAAGAGAGCATCAACACGGAACGTGCCGTCCATCTGGACTGAGTGTTTCGCAATTGCGAGCCGGCCGGTCGACGAATGCGGGCACAAATTGCAACAAATCAGCTGAACGTCACACGCGGATGGTTGTTTCATGAGTATTTCGGTCGCAACACAAACTGCCACTAGATGGCTGTCCCGCCTTTCCGCCGCGCTTGAAAACGAACCTGCGGCGGCGGCTGATCTGTTCGTCGAAGACTGCTATTGGCGCGATCTTCTGTCATTTACCTGGAACATCAAGACACTTGAGGGCAAATCGCAGATCGTCGACATGTTGTCCGCTACACTGGCGGATGCGTCACCTGGAAATTGGGAAATTGATGGCGAAGCAACGGCTGACGGAGAGGTTATCGAGGCCTGGTTTCGTTTCGATACTGCGGTTGCCCGTGGATACGGACATCTGCGTCTGAAGGGTGAAGCGTGCTGGACGATCCTCACCACGATGACCGAACTCAAGGGTCATGAGGAAAAGCGCGGCGCCCGACGGATCAAGGGCGTAGAGCATCGTGCGCGCAAGGATCGCAGCACCTGGCTGGAGGACAGACGCAAGGAAGAGGCCGAGCTGGGCATAACCCGCCAGCCCTATTGCCTGATTGTCGGCGGCGGTCAGGGCGGAATAGCACTTGGCGCCCGGTTGCGGCGCCTCGGTGTTCCGTCAATCATAATCGAAAAGAATAACCGTCCTGGCGACTCCTGGCGCAATCGCTACCGATCCCTCGTTCTTCACGATCCCGTCTGGTACGACCACCTGCCCTATCTGCCCTTCCCCGATGACTGGCCGGTATTCACTCCGAAGGACAAGATGGGCGATTGGCTCGAATGTTACACCAAGGTGATGGAACTCAACTATTGGGCATCCACCGAGTGCCAGAGCGCTGCGTTCGATCCGGAACAAAAAAGATGGACCGTCCGAGTCAATCGCGACGGCACCGAAATCGAACTGAAACCTGCTCAGTTGATTTTTGCAACCGGTGCATACGGATTCCCGAAAGTGATCAATTTTCCGGGAGCCGACAGCTTCGAGGGCGAAACTTTCCACACAAGCGCCTACCAGAGCGGTGAAAACTATCGCGGGAAAAAATGCGCCGTCATCGGTTCAGGAAGTTCAGCTCACGACATATGCGTCGATTTGTGGGAAAACGATGCCGAAGTAACCATGATCCAGCGGTCTCCTTCCATTGTCGTTCGGTCAGAATCCCTGATGGAAACCGCGTTTGCACCGCTGTACTCGGAAAAGGCGGTCGCATCCGGATTCACCACGGAAAAAGCCGACCTGCTGTCCGCGTCGGTTCCGTATGGATTGGTGCCCGAATTTCAAACACCGATCTACAAGGAAATCGCCCGCATCGATGCTCAGTTCTACGATCGCCTGAGCAAGGCTGGTTTTCTGTGGGATTTCGGTGAAGACGGTTCCGGTCTCATGGCCAAGGCCATGCGGACCGCATCGGGATATTACATCGACGTCGGTGCCAGCGGATTGATTGCCGACGGAGAGATCAAGATCAAGAGCGGGGCCGGCATCGAGAGGATCGGCAAGGATGCCATCCACCTCGAAGACGGCTCCAGCGTCCCGGCCGATGTGATTGTCCACGCCACCGGATACGGATCGCTTGACGATATGGTCGCTCGCCTCATCTCGCCAGAAACAGCTGAAAAAGTCGGGAAATTCTGGGGTTACGGATCAGGAATTGCTGGTGACCCCGGCCCCTGGGAGGGTGAACTACGCAATATGTGGAAGCCGACAAATCAAGAGGCCCTGTGGTTCCACGGTGGCAATCTGCACCTGTCCCGGCACTTTTCCCTGTACGTTGCCTTGCAGATCAAGGCACGGATGGAGAATATCCCGACACCGGTCTATCCCGCCGCGTGACACAATTCCGATGATCGTAACCGGTCAGCTGCTTTCCCGGTATGCGACGCAATCGATCTCGATCTTGCAGTCCACCATCATGGATGCCTGCACGCAGGCTCTTGCCGGAGGGTTTTCGCCGAAATAATGGGTGAATATCTTGTTGAACGTCCAGAAATCGCGTGGGTCGTCAAGCCAGACACCGATACGCACGATATCCTGAACGCCATAGTCTGCTTCCTTCAGAATGGCGATCATGTTTTCGATCGCTTTATGGGTCTGCGAGATGATGCCACCTTCGATTATCTCTCCGTCAGTCATCGCGACCTGACCGGACACATAGAGCCAGCCGTCGGCCTCAACCGCTCGCGCAAATGGCAGGGCGTTGCCCCCTTCCCCACTCGATCCCGTTCCGTATCTTTTCAAAGACATAACAGTTCCTCTCAATGTCCTGGTAGCAAGTGCATCCGGTCAACCTGACCGGTCATCATTGCATTGTCCCACTATCGTGCCGATCGCGGTGAGCCGAAATATAGTAAACAAAACATCAGCTTGTAAGTAGAATCTTAACCCACTCTCTTGGCCCCGTCTTAATTTCTTTCCGCTACATTCTTCTTCATGACGACAGGTTGCCGAGGTGGCAATGGCATGATGCCGCTCTGTCTCTCCGGAAGATCCGGAATGTCCCACGGGATTTGTTTTTTAGTACAGGGACATAAAAAAGATGACTAGTATTCTCACCAATGCTTCAGCAATGACTGCGCTGAAGAATCTCAACATGACCAACGACAAGCTGGCAACCACGCAGGCCCGTATTTCTACCGGACTGCGCGTTGCAGAGGCATCCGACAACTCAGCCTACTGGTCGATCGCGACACAGATGCGTTCGGACAACAAGGCGCTTTCGACGGTTCAGGATGCGCTCGGAATGGGCGCTGCCAAGGTTGATGTCGCTTATACCGGCATGACCAGTGCCATCGAAGTTGTCGACGAAATCAAGTCAAAACTCGTTGCCGCACGTGAAGCCGGTGTTGATCGTTCAAAGATCCAGGACGAAATCGGTGAATTGCAGACGCAGCTTGTCAGCATTTCCTCGTCATCGAGTTTCGTCGGCGAGAACTGGCTGTCGGTGGATTCCGCTGCGGCTGGCTTCAATGCCACCAAGTCGGTTGTTGCATCCTTCACCCGTGCATCGGATGGTTCGGTTTCGATCGGAACGATCAGCATCAACACGTCCTCGACGATCCTGTTTGACAGCGCCGCTGATGCGGCCGGTCCGGCAGGTGTCGGTGTCATCGATGCTTTTCGTGATACGACCGGTGCCATCATTGCAGGCCAGAACGCTCCGACAGCAACTGATTTCGCCCTGTCAACCATGGACATCTCCGCGCTGACCAACAGCACGGCCGATCTGACCACGCTTGAGCAGCACATCAGCCGCGCGGACGCCGCGCTCAGCGAGATGACAACAGCTGCCGGTAGTCTTGGTGCAGCCAAGAAGAGCATCAGCATGCAGAACGAGTTCGTGAGCAACCTGATGGACGCCATGAGCCGTGGTGTTGGTCAGTTGGTCGATGCCGACATGAACGCAGAGTCCACACGATTGCAGGCTCTGCAGGTTCAGCAGCAGCTGGGTATCCAGGCGCTGTCAATCGCCAATCAGAGCTCTTCGACAATTCTGTCGCTGTTCCGATAAGCGATACCATCGAGGCGGCCAATATCCGCCTCGATTTCCTACGATTCCTGATGCGTTGCTCCTCCAGTCACGCGTCAGGAATTGTCCAGACCCGCCTCGGCGGGTTTTTTTTTGGGAACAACAAAAATACGTCTGTAAGCATCCCGCCAATTTGGCGGGGAAATGGTGCGGCCGAGAAGACTCGAACTTCCACGGGTTGCCCCACAGCGACCTCAACGCTGCGCGTCTACCAATTCCGCCACGGCCGCACAGGTAGAAAAGCCGGTCGAAGCCGGCTCGGCGCATGTAGCAAAACAAAGATCATGAAACAAGTCGCGTCTGGCAGAAATCGGCAGATTGCTGATAGGATGTCTGCAGACGAATCCGGTGGCATTGGTCCCATACCAGCCATGTCCGGCACGTCGGATTGTCAGTATCGAATGGCGGCGCATGCGACTGGACACCACCATCCCATCAAAATTCCTTCCGCTGGCTGGTTCTCCAGCCGTTGAGTGGGTCGTTTCTCCGGGTCTGACCGGCTACTACGATGCCGTATCGGCGATGGAAGCCAGAGCCGCTGCGATCCGTCAGGGCGACGCGGCTGAATTGGTCTGGCTGGTCGAGCATCCGCCGCTTTACACCGGCGGCACAAGCGCCAGGCAGCAGGACTTGCTTCAGCCTGACCGGTTTCCGGTTTTTCAGACCGGCCGCGGCGGTGAATACACCTATCACGGTCCCGGCCAGCGCGTTGCCTATGTCATGCTTGATTTGAAACGCCGGCGAGAAGATGTGCGCGCCTTTGTCTATGCGCTCGAGGAATGGGTGATTTCAGCTCTCTGGCAATTCAATGTCAGAGCTGAGCGGCGTGCCGATCGCGTCGGTGTCTGGGTGGTCCGGCCAGATCGGCCGGCGCTTGCCGACGGCGCACCGGCCGAAGACAAGATTGCCGCAATCGGCATTCGCTTGAAAAAGTGGGTGAGCTTCCACGGTGTCGCCATCAATGTCGAACCGGATCTGAGCCATTTCGACGGCATTGTTCCGTGCGGAATATCGGGCCATGGTGTCACCAGCCTGGTCGATCTC
>JAJFHT010000018.1 GCA_021775495.1 Hyphomicrobiales bacterium
CTCACCGGTCATCCTGCCCGATATTGCCGTTCTCGACCCGTTGCTGACGCTCGGGCTTCCGGCCGCCATCACCGCCGCCACCGGGGTCGATGCCATGGTCCATGCGATCGAGGCCTATGCCTCGGCGAGCCCGAACAACAACCCGCTGTCGCGGATGCTTGCCATCGAGGCCCTGCGCCTGCTGGGCGGCAATATCGAGCAGGCGGTATTTGAGGGCGGCAATCGTGATGCCAGAGCTGCCATGCTGCTGGGTTCGACGCTTGCCGGCCAGGCCTTTGCCAATTCGCCTGTGGCCGCCGTCCATGCGCTCGCCTATCCGATCGGCGGCAGCTTTCACGTTCCCCATGGCCTGTCCAATGCTCTGGTCCTGCCGCATGTGCTGCGGTTCAATGCGGCGGAAAGCCAGAACGGATCGGTCAAGCTTTACGCGGAACTCGCGCAACATGTCTTTCCTGACATCGATATCGACGCAGGGACGCAGAAAATCTGTGCGGAATTCATTGACCGTCTCGCCGCACTTTCGCAAAAGCTGGGGCTGCAAACCGGCCTTCGCGAGGTCGGGATCGGCGAAGAACACCTTGAGCAAATGGCGGCGGATGCGATGAAACAGACCCGGTTACTGGTCAACAATCCGCGCGAGTTAAGCGAAGCCGACGCGCTGGCGATCTACAGGGCAGCCTGGTGAGCCGGCCCCAACCCGCAAACCGCGATGGTTTCAAGGCGTTCCGGTCGATCACCACGCGGTGGATGGACAATGATGTCTACGGCCATATGAACAATGTGGTGCACTATTCGCTGTTCGATACCGCAGTAAACGGCTGGCTGCTCGATCAGGGCGTGCTCGATTTCCGCAACGGCGACCAGGTCGGCCTGGTGGTGGAAACCGGCTGCAATTATTTTTCCGAGATCATGTTCCCCGATCTGGTAACGGCGGGAATCCGGGTCGCAAAACTTGGTTCTTCCTCTGTGCGTTACGAAATCGCCCTGTTCCGCAATGATGAGGAACAGGCCGCTGCCGAAGGCCATTTTGTCCATGTCTATGTGGATGCCACGACACGCCGGCCGCGGCCGCTCAAAGCCGAACTGCGTGCGGCGCTGGAGACCTTGCTGACATGAGCAAATCCGATACCGATCGGATCGACGATCTGGAAATTACCATTGCGCATCAGGGGCAGCAGATCGAGGAGCTGTCCGATACCGTCACCGATCAATGGAAGATGATCGAGGACCTGCGCCGGCAACTGGCGCGGCTGGAGAGCAAATTTGCCGATATGCAGGAGCCGGACGAGACTCCGCCCGAAACACAAAAACCGCCACACTGGTAGCGGGGACCGTTGGTATTATTCCCGGAAAAGGCTGTTGTCGTCGATGGTCACATTGGCCGAACAGACATAGCCGACAAGGCACTGTTTGCGGTCTCGCGTGGGGGCATATTTCCACACCGGATATTCCGCTGCCGCACAGTAGGCGCCATTTCTGACAAAGCGCGCATAAGTGTGACGACCGGTGCTCAGAACGATGGCGCCCTTGCTGTGTACGAGGTTCTGCGCCTGGCTGCACGACATGGTGGTGGTGTTTGGCCGGGCATCGGCGGTTCCGGCTGCCGCCAGCGAGGCGAGGGTGGCAATCGCGATGGTGGTTTTGCGCATATCGAGGCTCCATCCGTCGATGAACCTCGAAAATCGCACCGCAGTCGGGCAAATCTGTGACAGTGGGATAATTTCTGTGAAAACAGCAGAGGCAACAAAAAACCGCCGGCGAATGCCGGCGGTTTCGATCAGTTTTCAGGACTGTCCGTTGATATCAGTACGGGCAGTTATTGTCTGACATGTAATCATGCACGCTGATCTCGCCGGCAATGATTGCTGCCTTGGCCTTTTCGACCGCTGCCATCATCGCGTCGTCGACCAAAGGCTTATTGTTATCGTCCATGGCGTAATCGATTCCGCCTTCCTTCAGGCCGAGAACGTTGAAGCCGTATGAGAACTTGTCGTTCTTTGCGTCGTTGAACGCATTGTAGACGGCAACATCGACACGCTTCAGCATCGAAGTCAGAACCTTGCCAGGCTGCAGGCCATTCTGGTTGGAATCAACACCAATGCCGAGCTTTCCGGCATCCGCGGCGGCCCGGAGCACGCCAACACCGGTGCCACCGGCTGCAGCGTAGACAACGTCCGCGCCCTGATCGATCTGCGACTTGGTGATTTCACCACCCTTTGTCGGGTCGTTCCAGGCAGCCGGCGTATCACCGGTCATGTTCTGGATGACCTTGGCGCCGTCAGTGGTTGCCTTGACGCCGCCGACATAACCGCAGGCAAAGCGCCGGATCAGCGGAATATCCATGCCGCCGACAAAACCGACCGTGTTGGTTTTGGATGCATGCGCCGCCATGACGCCGACCAGATAGGAGCCTTCCTGCTCCTTGAACACCACCGAACGCACATTTGGCTTGTCGACGACCATGTCGATGATGGCAAAGTTCAGGTCAGGAAATTCCGTTGCGACCTTTTCCAGCGCGGCGGCCCAGGAGAAACCTGCCATGATGATCGGATTGTTGCCGTCCTGGGCGAATTTGCGCAGAGCCTGTTCGCGCTGGGCGTCGTTCTGAATCTCGAAATCGCGGTAATCAATGCCGGTTTCGGTCTTGAATTTTTCCGCGCCATTATAGGCGGATTCGTTGAACGACTTATCGAATTTGCCGCCGAGGTCGTAAATGATGGCCGGTTTGATGTCGGCTGCAAATGCCGTGACGGACATCGCGGTTGCGGCCAGCAGGCCGAGAACGATTCGCTTCATATGATTTAACCCTGTTGTTTCTTTTGGTTCCCCTCGCGCGCCGGTATCGGCATGCGAAAGTATTGCTGGCAGAAAGCCTGTGCCTCCCGCTCAGCTGTCAGTTTTGCATGCCGCAAGACAAAATTCACGCAGAATTTTTCAAATCTCCACCAGTGCCGGTTGCAATGGTTAGCGGCGAAGGCGTTGCATCGTTTCAGCCGGCCGCCGTTTGTGGCGCTGCGCAGGCAACACCGGTTCCGCGCAGATTGCAGTAACCGCCGGGGTTTTTGGCAAGATATTGCTGGTGCTCGGCTTCGGCGAAATAGAATTCCGGCACGGCCGCGATTTCGGTGGTGATGCGGCCCTGCCCGCCATCCATCAATGCCGATTGATAGGCCGTCTGCGAGGCTTTTGCGGCTTTCATCTGCGCCTCATCATAGGTGTAGATGGCCGAGCGGTAGGTTGTGCCGACATCATTGCCCTGGCGCATGCCCTGGGTCGGGTCATGGTTCTCCCAGAAAATCCTGAGCAGCGCGTCATAGGAGATGATCCCGGGATCGAAGACGATGCGCACTACCTCGGTATGGCCGGTTAGTCCGGTGCAGGTTTCCTGGTAGGTCGGGTTGGGTGTCACACCGCCGGCATATCCGGCTGCCGTCACCCAGACACCTTCGGTCTGCCAGAACAGCCGCTCGACGCCCCAGAAGCAGCCCATGCCGAACATCGCTAATTCCAACTCATCCGGGAACGGGCCTTTCAGCGGGCGTTTTGAGACGTGGTGTTTGGCCGGAACAGCCATCGGCTGCTCGCGCCCGGGCAGGGCTTCTGATGTTTCGGGAAGTTTCAGCTTCTTGTTCAGCATGTCGCTCAGGAAAAACATCGCTTTCTGTGCCTCCGGGGATGGGACGTTTACATGTCGCTGGCAAACCGGCCGGTGCGTTTACTCGGCTTGCGCCCGATAATGTAGAACAGCAGCGCCAGGCCGCAAAACACCACAAAACCGGGCAAGGTCAGGATCCAGATCATCACCGGATCCCAAAGCACTGGCAGAGTGTAACGCTGGATGGCCGCCTGGGCGATGTTGAGGGTCTGTGGCGACCACGAAAACCAGCTTTCTCCCAGCGCCGTCATCATAAGCTCCGACGCGCCGATGGAACGGGTCGCATCCATCACCGCCATGACCACCGCAACGGCCAGCACCAGAAGGGCCAGCGCCCTGAAAATAAAACGGATCATGCCATTCCTCGCATGCCTGAAACCACCGTCACCGGCAATTCGATACACCTTGCGCAAGACATATGATCCTAAACAACGATAGGCAATGCGTTGACGCGAATTTGTGTGACTGGATTTCTCTCCAAATAGCGGTTGAACCGCACTGATTTCCGACTATAGTGCGCGCCGCTCCGGCCAATAATATTCTGCGTTATCGCAGCCGAAGCAATCATGCAGGATTGCCCATATGCAAGCCGGCAGCGGAGAGGTGGCCGAGTGGTCGAAGGCGCACGCCTGGAAAGTGTGTAGGCGGGGAACCGTCTCCAGGGTTCGAATCCCTGTCTCTCCGCCATTCACATCTAATTGTTTGAAATATAAAAGAAAATCGGGATGGCATATTCCAACGCCATTACTCGAATCCTCACGCAGTTTGTCAAAGCGCGAGATTAAGGCTGTATTTCTGCGATCCGACAGTCACATCAGCCGAAAGGGCCTGACGACCGTGCCCTCAGACCGCTCGATCGAACAATCCGCAGGACCATACAACAGCACCCGGCCAACGCCTCCGGGCACTGGCCGCGACCATTGCAGTCCCACTTCGTCGAAATAGACGCCGTCGAACCCAGTTGTTTCGCAATCGAACCGAAATTCGCGTTTCAGGAAACGTACATTTGGTGAAATGCCGCTTCCCACAAGTGGCTTTCCCATGAGCAATGATAACAAATTTTTCTGAATCCCTCAATCTCAATTTACTTGGCCGGTTAACAATCATTGTCGATGCATCTTCAAAACCGGAACCCGGCGCCGGATCATTCCGGCACCGGGCACACAGGGGGAGGAACAGTTGGAGGAGGGCAGGCCGCATCCGGCCTGCCGGCGAGATCGTGTTATTTGCGGATTTTCAGCTGTGCCTTGGCGGGCTGATTGGCCTGCAGCTGCTGGACGGATGACTTGACCTTCTTCTTGGGGCGGTCGCCCTTCACCACGATCGGTTCCATGTCGCAATAATGGCACGGGCCGTTGTCGATGGCGGAAGCTGTGGTCGGGATGGAGGCGGTTGCGCCGATGAGGGTTGCAAGGGCGATCAGGGTCAGTTTCGACATTTTGAATTCTCTCTCTCTTTGGTTGACTGCCTTGGCCGTTGGCCTCCGCAGATATGGATAGGTCGCAAGCACGAGAGAAAAGGTTCAAAAGAAGTTCGAAAAAAATTCGAAATGGATATTGTGACGCGCCTTACCTGAATCACCAGCCGTCTTTGTCGCGGTCAGCCGACGGTCTGTAGGCAGACGCCTGAACCGGAGAGAGGGATTCCCAAAGGCTTCTTGCGCCGGGATCGGGCTCGATACGCAGACCTTCGCGGCTCATCGCCGCCGCTGCGTTGTCAAAATCGGCAAACCAGCCGGCGCCGACGGCCGCCGACATGCCCGCTCCCAAAGCCGACGCCTCAAGAGAATTGCTCTTGATCAACGGCAGGCCGGTCGCATCGGCAATCATTTGGCTGAGCAGATCGGAGTTGGCTCCACCGCCAACAGCAAGGATTTCTCTGGCGTCGACACCGGATTTTTTCATCGCCTCGATACAGCGCATGATTTCAAACGCAAGCGATTCCAATACCGCGCGATAGAGATGGCCCCTTGTGTGGTGGGCGCCTAGTCCGACGAAATTGGCTCGGGCGCCGGAATCCCAGTGTGGATCCATGCACCCGGACAGATAAGGGCAGACGCTCAGTCCTTCACAGCCGACCTCGACGGTCCGGGCTTCCGCTTCAAGTCGCTCAAAGACGGACGGATCATCCTTGCCGTTGGCGAAATTCTCGACAAACCAGTCGACGAAAAACATTCCGGCCCGCATGACGCCCTCGAAAAAATATCCCTCACCGGTTGGCGAAGTCATGGTTCGCCAGTTGCGGCCGACATCCGGAGTGGCAGACCAGGCGCCGGTGATTACCGCCGTGCCGAGATTGAGGTAGATACGTCCGGCCCGTGTTGCGTTGACCCCGAGGCCGGCGCATTGCCCGTCGCCGCCGGCGGCAAAGACCAGTGTGCCTTGTGCAAGTCCAGTCGCCTCCGCCGCGTCGGCGGTGACATTGCCAACAAGATCGGCCGGTTTGACACAGGGCGCAAATTTGTCCGCCGAAAGGCCGAGATGCTGCAGGATCGGTTCGGACCACTGCTTGCGTGCGATATCAAAAACACCGAACGGATCGGCGCTGGTCCAGCTTGCCACCTGGTTGCCGGTGAGCCGCCCGGTGAGGAATCCATGAACGTCAAGAAAGCGATGCGCCTCGGCCAGCACATGCGGAGCGTTCTGCTTCAGCCATGCCAGCCGGTATATCACCGGTGTGACGTCCGGTGGTTTGCCGGTCAGCCGATGCAGATAGTCGGCTCCAATAGCCTTTGCAGTCGGTTCGATCATCGGCAATGCGCGATCATCAAGCCAGACGATGGCCGGATGCGTCTCGGCACCTTCATCATCGACAAAACCGATTGTCTCGCGCTGGTTTGAAATGGCCAGTCCCGAAATCCGATTCGGATCGATCTGAGAGCAGACCTCCTTCAATGCGATGCAGGCCGAACCCCACCAGTCCTCGACGCTTTGCTCAAGATGCCCCTTTTCGGGGTTGGACAGCTCGATCGGCGCGCGACCTTCGGCGACAGCGTCGCCCTTTCTGTTCCAGGCGATTGCCTTGCTGGATTGGGTTGAACTATCCAACCCGACAACCAGTTCCTCTTCCATGCCACCAGCCTCCCGATGCTGTTTGGTCCGGTTACGACAGCAGCGTCGCCGCAGTCCGGCTGTCGGTGACGAGTTGGGTCACATAACCCCCACCAATGCTGGCGCGGATCGCCTCGGCCTTCTTAACACCGCCGGCAACCAGAATCCGCTCAGGGATCGATTTCACCGTTTCGAGCGAAATGCCGATTATGCGGCCGGAAAGCGGCCCGTCCACCTCGAGGCCGTCGCGATCGACAAATCGAGCGAGCGCGACGCCGATCGCTCCATTGTCCAGATATGTGCGGGTGATGTCGGCCGACAGGTGAGTGGCGTCGGCGAAACGGACGTCTTCGTCGAGTTCGCTGACGCCGAAGACAAGAACCTGGCAATCTTCAATCAGGCTGAATTGCGACATCAGCGACGGTTCCTGCAGCAAGGAGTCGAGAAGTGCTGGATTGGAAACAATGGCTGGCGCATGGAAATTTGCGCATCGTGCGCCCAGCTTGCTGGCGATCAGCGCGGTACAGACTTCGGGCGCCGCGTCGTCTCCGTCAACCGAACTGCCGGCAACCTGAACCACCTTGCAGCCGGCAACGGTCTTTGCCGGCAGGGCATTTCCCAGCGCCAGCATTGTCCGGCCCCAGGCAACGCCGACACGCATATCCGGCTTCAACTGGCATTCCAGTACATGCGCGCCGGCGGCGCCGAGCCGGTCCCTCAGAATCGAATCCGGATTGGCGCTGTCATCCGGCACCGGAACGATATGCGCACCTGTCAACCCGAACCGGCTGGCGATCTCCCGGCCCATCTCGATATTGGCCAGAATGTCCGGCGCGATATTGATCGAGACAAGCCCTCTGGTGCGCGCTTCCGTCAGATAATTGGCAATTGTCGCGCGGCTGACACCGATCTCCCGGGCCACTTCGTTTTGCGTCAGATGTTCGGCAAAATAGAGCCAGGCTGTCCACGCGATCGGGTCTCCGGCAAATTCGATCGGGACCGCCGTCGGTGAGTCTTTCATTGCTGTATCTTCCGTCATGTCACTCGCTTTCCGGCCGGTTCCGCCTTGCGTTGCGATCCTTGATAAAATCAAACTTGACAAATGACAAGCTTCGATATCATTTGCGCAGAAGTAGCCGCGAGGACCTCATGATCATAACCGCCCCTTCACCGGAAGAGCGTGCGCCCGACAAGAAGAACTGGACGGAGTTGATCGACGACATCTGCGCCGGAGAGTGGGTCCATCCGGATTCGGGAAAATCCTATCCGCCGGCGCCGTATGAAAAAATCATCATCAAGGACTCTCTCGACGGCGCCGAAGCAGACCTGGTTCGCTCGCTCGGAATGGGTGGGACGATCGCCGTGGTGGCGGACACCAATACCTGGGAAGCGATGGGTGCCCGCGTTGCCGGGCGGCTCGGCGCGGCCGGAACCGTTGAACAAATCATCCTCGACCGTCCCCACGCGGATGTGAAGGAGGCGGCCGATCTGGCCGGCCGGCTTGGTCACGTCGATTCTGTCGTTGCCGTCGGATCCGGTACCGTGAACGATCTGTGCAAATACATTACCGCGCATGACGGCCGGAGATATTGTGTTTTCGGCACTGCGCCGTCGATGAACGGATACACATCGACAACCGCTTCCATGTCGCTTGAAAGCGGCCTGAAAGTGTCTTTGCCGGCGCATGCTCCGGCAGGGTTTTTTGTCGATCTTTCTGTCAGCGCCGCTGCGCCGGAACACCTTGCGGCGGCTGGATTCGGTGATTGCCTTTGTCGCTCCGTCGCTCAGATCGACTGGTGGATGTCGCACCGGGTTCTCGGCTCGGTTTACTATGAGGAGCCTTATCTGATCGAAATGCCGGACGAGGCGGAACTGAATAACAGGGCCCATCTCCTGCCGGGCGGCGATGTCGATGCGGTCGGGTATCTCTACCGGGTTCTGACCCTGTGCGGTCTGGGTATTTCATTCACCGGCATTTCCAATCACGGTTCGATGGGTGAACACCAGATTTCCCACTACATCGATTGTTTTGCCGGCGATCGCCATCCCGGAACCCTGCATGGCCAGCAGGTCGGCGTCGCCTCGCTGACGATGGCGCGTATTCAACACCGGTTTCTGTCGAGCGAAACGCCGCCGGTGGTCGGGCCGACCCGGATCGATGCCGATGACATGGCGCGCCGGATGGGACCGGAGATCGCGGCCCAATGCCTGGCGGAGTATCAGAAGAAGGCCTTTGATTGGAAATCTGCCGATGCGTTTAATGAAAGACTGGCTGAACTCTGGCCGGTCCTGCGCCGGGAATGCCTGGATATGATGCTGCCCGTAGAGGAGATGCAGCGCCTGTTGAAAGCGGCCGGTGGGGCGACTACAGCTCGGGAACTGGGCCTCTCATCCGATTTTTACCGCGAAGCGGTGCGCCATGCCCACGAAATGCGTGACCGGTTTTCCTTCGCCGATATCGCCTGCGACAGTGGTGTGCTGGACGATCTGGTTGCAGCAGAAACCTGAACAATGCAGCCAATTGCCGATATGCCCGCCGAAATTGCCGCGCAGATCTTTGCGGTCTTCACTGATATTGATGACACCATCACCACCGACGGCAGGCTTCCCGCCATTGCCTATTCGGCGCTGGAACAATTGGCCGATGCCGGTCTGCATGTGGTTCCGGTAACCGGCCGGCCGGCTGGCTGGTGCGATATGATCGCCCGCTTCTGGCCGGTTGCCGGCGTCGTCGGGGAGAACGGTGCTTTCTATTTTGCCTACGATACATCGGCAAAGACCATGCGCCGCTCATTCTTTGCGAGCGATGAGGACCGCCTGGCCAACCGTGCCAGGTTGCAGCGCCTCGCACCGCGGATTCTCCAGGCGGTTCCCGGGGCAGCTATCTCGGCGGACCAGCTTTATCGCGAAGCCGATCTTGCGATCGACTTCTGCGAAGACGTCGAACCGCTCGCCCCGGCTGACATCAGTTCGATCAAGCATCTGTTCGAGGCCGATGGTGCCGTTGCCAAGGTCTCCTCCATCCATGTCAATGGCTGGTATGGCGACTATGACAAATTGTCGATGAGCCGCCGTTTCTGCCGCGATGTGCTGGACCTTGACATGGACGCCGAGAAAAACCGCATCGTCTTTTGCGGCGACAGTCCCAATGATGCGCCAATGTTCGGATTTTTTCCGAACGCCTGCGGTGTCGCCAATGTGATGGACTTCGAGGGCAGGCTCGAAGCCGAACCGTGCTGGGTCGCAAGCCGCAGGGGCGCCGCCGGATTTGTCGAAATTGCCGAGACGCTGATGCGCGCCAGATGACCATATTCAACAAGGATGAATCTCAGACATGACCACGAGTGAACTCGAAATACGCGAAGGTATTATCGAAAATTGCCTTTTCATGAACCAGACCGGCCTCAACCAGGGGACCTCGGGCAATATTTCGGCGCGCCATGGCGACAATATGCTGATTTCGCCATCCGCGACTCCCTACAACAAGCTGACGCCCGGGATGATCGCGAAAATGCCTCTGGAAGCCGAGGGACAATGGGAAGGGCCGCTCAACCCGTCGGTCGAGTGGCGTTTTCACCAGAAGCTGCTCAAGGGGCGTCCTGAAGCCAGCGCCGTCGTCCATGCCCATCCGACCTACTGCACCACGTTATCCATCATGGGCATGGGAATTCCGGCCTGCCACTACATGATCGCGGCTTTCGGTGGTAACGACGTCAAATGTTCAGGCTATGCCACCTTCGGCACCGCCGAACTGTCGGTTTTGGCTCTGGAAGCCATGGAGGGACGCAACGCTTGTCTGCTTGCCAATCACGGTATGATCGCCGTCGGCGAGAATCTCGAAAAGGCGATGTGGGCGGCGGTCGAACTTGAGACCATAGCCCGGCAATATTATCTCAGTCTGCAACTCGGCAAACCCAACATCCTCAGCGACGAACAGGTGGACGACACCATAAGAAGCTTCGGATCATACGGTGTGCGCGACGACCACAAGCGGATCGCGGCAAACGGATAGTCCGTTGCACGCGCTCATTATGCCACCAGGGCGGCGGCGGTGCTTTCATCGGTGATCAGGCCGGTGATCCAGTTCCGGTGCAGACAGATTTTGAGCGCCTCTACTTTTGTCGGGCCTCCGGCAACCATGATGCGGTTGGGAATCTCCATTGATGCTTCCGGAGTGACGCCGACGACCCGCCGGTTTATTTCATGGTCTACAAGGTTGCCGTTCCGGTCGATGAAATGACCCAGGTAATTGCCGATCGCTCCGGCGTTTTTGACGCTTTTGAAATCGGCTTCTTCAAGATTGCCCGCTGCCCGCACGGAAGAAGAGTTGTCGCCGCCGATGCTGACGATGGCCAGATCGGCGTTGACAGCAGCCTTGATGACGTCGGCGACGATCGGTTGTGAACCGATTGCCTGCCTGGCTTCGACACTGTCGCAGAAAATCGGCGTCGGCATGTAGTAGCACTCCGCCCCCAGGCGCTGCGCCAGCACCGTCACCGCCTCATAGCGGTTGATGCTGGAGCTTCGCGACAGCGAGCCGATGAGCGGAACGATGTTAAGCCGGACATGACTGGCCGGTTCTATGACATTGGCCATGGCCTTCAGTGTCAGTCCCCAGGACACCGCGACTGTCATCTCATCCTTTATCAACGGGGCGACAATCGGCGCCGCGCACTGGCCGATGACTTCCGACAGGCTCACTTCTTCGGAATGATCACTGGGCACAACCGAGACCAGTGACAGTCCATAGGCCTTTGCCAACGCCGCCTCCAGCGCCAGCCGGGAAGATGATGGTGCATCGATATGGATGCGGACGATGCCTCTTTGCCGGGCCATCGCCAGGATTCGGTGGGCCTTGATGCGCGGTACACCGAGACGGTCAGCGACTTCCTTCTGGGTCAATCCGAGGACGTAGTAGAGATGCGCTGCCCGGGCCAGGAGTTCTTCTGATGACATTGGTCCCACTTCACGGTTCATCGGCGCGTCGCCGGGTGCCGTTCGGTTTTAGCCGTCTCAGAAAACAAAAACCATCTCCAGATGCAAATCCGCAATTGCAATATGTAAAAAAGTACACTATTGGTAAAAAAGTTCAACAGACGATCCGGGGGCGCAAGAATTCCCGTAACGTGTGAACGGCTGGGCACATGTTCTGGTGTCCAAGGGAGGATGGATGTCTCAGTCGAGTGCAATGCAGGGGCGGTTCTGGTCGTTTGATCGTGCATGGCCCTGGCTGTTGCCGATGGTGGCAATGCTACTCGTCTTCACGGTCTATCCATTGCTCTACAATATCTGGCTGTCCTTTCATGAATATGCGCCGCTGAAGCGGCGCCTGGTCTATGTCGGTTTTGAGAACTGGCAGACGCTGTTTGCCGATGCGCGCATGTGGGCCTCGCTTGGCGTCACCCTGTTCTATTTCGTCGTTGTCCTGATCATCCAGCTTGTGCTCGGCATGGCGCTGGCGCTGCTGCTCGACAGTGACGATCCGGGGATGGGATTTCTGCGTGGTGTTCTGACGCTGACGCTGGTCGTCCCGCCGGCGATCACCGGAATGATGTTCCTGCTGATGGAGGACCCCGAATTCGGGGTGCTGTCCTGGTTTCTCGAACAGATCGGATTGTTGACGTCCAGCACGCCAATTCTGGCGACACCGGCAACGGCACTCTGGGGCGTGGTGCTGGCCGATGTCTGGCAATGGACGCCCTTCATGGTCCTGATTTTTCTGGCTGGCCTGCGGTCGCTGCCGCCCGAGCCTTACGAGGCGGCAACGCTGGACGGCGCGTCGGCGATGCAGATTTTCCGGCGCATCACCTTGCCACTGATGAACAAGGTGATCGCCGTCGCGGTGTTGATCCGCGGCATCGATCTGTTTCGCATGTTCGATTATGTCTTCGTCATGACATCGGGTGGACCGGGCACCACTACCTACACCCTTTCGCTTTATGCCTGGCAGCAGACGTTCAGTTTCATCAAATGGGGGTATGGCGCGACGATCAGTCTGCTCGCGCTGGTCATCATCCTGGTGATCGCCAACCTGTTCATTTACATCGCCAAGGTGCGTTGGTGATGGTCCGCTCGAAATCCCAGCGCATGGTCCGAATGATCCTCGCCTGGATTGTCGTCGGCCTGTTTTTCTTCCCGCTCTATTACTGGATGACCGTCGCCTTCAAGGAGGGCCGCGAGATCTTCGATATCCCGCCGCGTGTCTTCAACTTTACCCCGACAATGAAAAATTTCGAGGAAGTTTTCGGCATTTCCTTCGGTTTCGGTTTCGGCGAGCAGCGCGAGGTTCTGCCTGGCGGTGGCAATTGGTACATGACCCCGCGGTTGCTCGATTCAATCATCATAGCGGTCGGTTCGACTGCCCTGGCAATCGCCATTTCGACATTTGCCTCCTATGCGCTCAGCCGGATGGATTTCAGGGGCCGCCACCACTTTGTCGGCTGGGTGCTGTCAACACGGATGATGCCGCCGGTTGCCGTTGCCATTCCGATGTTTTTCATGTTCCGCGACTTCGGACTGATGGACACGCATTTCGGCATTATCCTGATCCATGCGCTGATGAACCTGCCGCTTGCGGTCTTGTTGCTGAAGAGCTTTTTCGACGACATTCCGCGCGAGATCGACGAAAGCGCCATTATCGACGGCGCATCGCGTTTCCTGATCTTCCGGCGTGTCGTCTTCCCGATGGCGAAAGGCGGAATCGCCGCGACCGCGGTACTCTGTTTCATTTTCTCGTGGACCGAATTCCTGTTCGTTCTGACCCTGACGCAAACCGGCTTGAAGACCGTTCCGGTCGTCGCCTCGACCTTCGTCACGTCCACGGGAACGGCATGGGGCAACATGGCTGCGCTTGGCACGGCTGCGATGATCCCCGCCTTCATTTTCATTTTGTTGGTCCAGAAACAGCTTGTTCGCGGACTGACGCTCGGGTCGCTCAAGCAATGAGCGGTCTGATTTGAGGAGGCAAATGCAAATGCCTGAATTTCAACGCATAGGGAGGAAAACACATGCGTGACTCTGATAGAAAACAATATCTGGCAGGCCTGACCGACAGATATGTGAACCGACGGATCGGCCGCCGCGATTTTCTGCGCAATGCCGGGCTTCTGGGTCTTGGAGCAGGCGCACTCGGATCGGGCATGACACGCCCGTTCTTCGGTGTCAGCCAGGCCTTCGCCCAGGACAATGGTCTGACCCCATCCAAGGACATTCTTGATTGGGTTCGCGACGTATCGAAACCCTTTGCCGGCAAGACGCTGAGACTGGCGACGGAATCGACCCCGCCGTCAAATGCCATCAACAGCCAGTTGAAGAAATACTTCGAGGAAGCCTCGGGCATGAAGGTCGAAATCGAGGTTCTGCCGCTCGAGCAGGTTCTGCAGAAGATGACCCTCGATATCGCCTCGCAGCTTGGCAGTTACGATCTCTACTATATCGATCAAAGCTGGGCCGCTTCCGTATCCAATGACGTGTTCGATCCACGCGAGCAGATCGCCGCCAGCGCCGATCTGGCCATGCCCAACTACAACATCGACGATTTCCTGCCGGCGCTCGTCGACGGTATCGCCAAATATGGCGACCGCTGGGTTGGTGTTCCCTATGACATTCCGATCTTCATGATGATGTACCGCAAGGACATCTACGAGAAGATGGGCTTCAAGGCGCCTGGAACGCTTGAGGAATATTACGATCAGGCCAAGGCAATCAGCAAGGAGATGGGGCCGGACATGTACGGCGCCACCGGGCAGATGAAATCCGGTCACTACTCGCTTGAATGCGACTGGACGGCATGGCTCTGGGGTCACGGCGGCTCGATCTTCACGCCGGATGGCAAGTTCTCCGGCAATGATGAGGAAGGCCTTGCGGCGATGGAGTACTGGACTCGCCTGAAGGAAACCATGCCGCCCGGAGTGACCGGCTGGACCTGGGACGGTCAGGGACAATCGGTGGCGCAGGGTGTTGCCGCAACGATGATGTCGTGGGGCGAATTCTTCCCCTATTTCGACGATCCCTCGGCAACCAAGGTATCGGGCCTGATGGAAGCGGTGCGCTGCCCGAAACCGAAAAAGGCGCTTCGGACAGTCGACCAGACCGGTTATGGCGAAATTCCGGGTGTCGGACACCAGGGCGGGTCTTCACTGGCTGTTTCCAAGAACTCGAAGAACCCTGACGCCGCATGGATCTTCATGCAATGGGCAACCTGCGCCGATACCCAGTCGCTGATCACCGCACTGGGCGGTGGCACCGGTCCGACCCGCAACTCGGTCTATGACGATCCGCGCGTTGTCGCCAACCGCCGTGTTGGCCCGGGAACGACGCGGCACCTGGATGTCGTACGCGAAACCATCGCCAAGGATATGGGCTCCGAGCCCGATCTGCCGCAATGGGCTGAGCTGTCGAACGACACCATTCCGGTGCGTCTCGGAAAATATTTCGCCGGTGAATATTCATCCGCGAAAGAAGCCATGGACGACATTGCTCAGGCGACCGACAAGATCGTCGCCGGCTAATTCTCCCGCGACTGAGGCGGCGACCCCGGTTGCCGCCTCCTTTTTACACAACACAACAGGTCTTTGAGAGAATACATGGCCAGAAAGCCTCTTGTCGCAATCACGGGTGCCAGTTCGGGAATTGGAGAAGCAACAGCTCGCGCGTTCTCAGCGGCAGGTCATCCGGTTCTGCTGATGGCCCGCCGCCTTGATCGCTTGCAGGCGCTGAACCTGCCCAATTCGGTCTGCCGCCAGGTCGATGTCCGCGATAGGGAAGCCATTGCCCGCGCCGTCCGTGATGCCGAGGCCGAACATGGTCCTGTCGATATGATGTTCGCCAATGCCGGCATTGCCAGGCTGGCCGATATCGGACGGCAGCCGCCTGATGAATGGGACGAGATGATCGATATCAACACCAAAGGTGTGATGAACACGGTGCATGCCGTGATGACCGGGATGATCGAGCGCGAGCACGGCACGCTGGTGATGATGAGTTCCATTGCCGGCCGCAAGGTCTACCCCGACCACACGGTCTATTGCGGCACCAAGTTCTTTGTTCATGCCGTGTCGGAATCGCTTCGCGAATATCTGTCGGACTACAATGTGCGTGTCCTGGTTGTCTCGCCGGGAGTGATCGAAACCGAGGTCCTGTCAGCTGTGAACGACCCCCAGACATTGGCCAGCTACAAGGAAAACAAGAAAAAGATGGGCGGCGGGATCAGTGCCGATATAGTCGGGGAGTTGATCCTCGATGCGTATCAACTTCCACAGAGAGCACTGGTGCAGGAGATCTGTCTCACACCGACCCGGCAGAAATTCTGATTTCGGAAGACATCAATGGCAACTGTTGAATACCAGAAAATCGGCAAGAGCTTCGGAACGGTCGTCGTCCTGAATGATCTCGACCTGACCATCAATGAAGGCGAATTTGTCGTCCTGCTCGGCGCATCCGGCTGCGGCAAGACCACGTTGCTGCGCATGACGGCCGGCCTCGAAACAGTCGGTTCCGGAAATCTGTCCATCGATGGCCGCAGGGTCAATGACGTCCATCCGCGTGACCGTGACATTGCGATGGTCTTCCAGAATTACGCGCTCTACCCGACCATGAAGGTTTACGACAACATCGCTTTCAGCCTGCAGGTCGCCAAACGGCCGGAGCAGGAAATTCGGGCCAAGGTCGACGAAGCCGCAAGCGTGCTTGGACTGACACCCTATCTCGGTCGTTATCCAAAGGAACTCTCGGGCGGGCAGCGGCAGCGGGTCGCCATGGGCCGGGCGATGGTCCGCAACGCCAAGGTGTTTCTGTTCGACGAACCGCTGTCCAATCTTGACGCCAAGCTGCGCGCGCATATGCGCGTGGAGATCCGCCAACTGCATGACCGACTGGCCGCCACGACGATTTACGTCACGCATGACCAGATCGAAGCGATGACAATGGCCGACAAGATCGTCCTGATGCACGAGGGGCGGATCATTCAGGTCGGCAAACCCGATGATCTCTATGATATTCCGAACTCGAAATATGTAGCCGACTTCATTGGCTCGCCGACAATGAATTTCCTTGATGGGCAATTGCGGCGGGCCGGAAAAAAAGTTCAGTTTGTCTGTGGCGATCTCAAGCTTTCCCTGCCCGCCGGATTTTCTGACCAGCAGGATGGTCGCAGGGTGATCTGCGGGATTCGACCTGCGGATGTCACCCTGTCGGCAAAAGGTGAAATCACCGGAGAACTCAGTCTGATCGAAAAGACCGGTGCTGACATGCAACTGCACACGACGGTCGAGAACCACGAGTTTGTTGCCATCGTGCCACGCGGGGTCGATGTCGCCGCAGGCACGTCCGTCCACTTCGCTGTTCAGGCTGACAAACTGCACATATTCGACGCCGGTACCGAGCTTCGGATCTGATCGCCTGCCCGTCGGTGGCAACCCCTGCGGTACCGGACAAACCAAAATCAAAGGACTTAATTCAGATGGTCAAGAACGCCTGGAGCGAAACCGAGGCAACTCAATTTGTCGAAGCGGCGGGCGACGATCCTGCAGATCGCGAACTGGCGCTGAGAGTTTATACGTCGCGTCTGATCGGGCAGAACCCCGACCTCGTCATGCACGGCGGCGGCAACACATCGGTGAAGCTCAGCCGGCCGGACATTTTCGGCAATGATCAGCGTGTGCTGCATGTCAAGGGAAGCGGCTGGGACCTGGAAACGATCGAAGCCGCTGGCCTGCCTGCTGTCAGAATGGATCCGCTGATGGACCTGAGACAACTCGATCATCTCAGCGACGAAGATATGGTCAATATCCAGAGATGCAATCTGCTGGATTCCACATCACCGAATCCTTCGGTCGAGACGCTGTTGCATGCCTATCTGCCGCATACCTATGTCGATCACACCCATGCGACGGCCTTCCTGGCATTGGCGAACCTTCCGGATGTCGATCAGGCCGTTCACGAAATATTCGGTGACAAGATAGCCCTTGTGCCCTTCATCATGCCCGGTTTCCAGCTCGCCAAGGCCGCCGCACAGGTCTATGAGGACAACCCGGCGGTCGAAGGCCTGCTGCTCGTCAATCACGGCCATTTCACCTTTGGTGACAGTGCCAAAGCGTCCTACGACAAGGTCATCGAACATACCAACATGGTCGAGCGTTGGTTTGAAGGCCGTCACAATCCCACCACGGTTCCGCCCCGCGCGAGTGCCTTTTCGGCCGACAGCATTCTGCCGACGCTGCGCGGCGTTCTCGGCGACGCTCAGGCGGAGTTCACCCAGTCTCGCGACATCGCGATGCCGGTATTCGATCTCAGAACAGGCGACGGAATATCCCGGTTTCTGCAGCGTAGCGATGTGGTTGAACTCGCGCGGCGGGGAGTTGCGACCCCCGATCACGTCATTCGCACCAAGCAGTTCCCGTTGCATTTGACCGGCAGCGTCCTTGAGGCTGGCCGCCCGGCCATATCCTCGGCGGTCGCCGGATTTGTTGATGATTACCGGGCCTATTTCGACCGCCAGGTTGTCCGCCACGAGGGTGGAAAGGTCATGATTGCACCGACCCCGAACGTATTCTGGTTGGAGGGCCTCGGAGTGGTCGGCAGCGGTTCGAACAAAAAGGCTGCAAAGATTGCCGCCGATATTGCCGAACAGACGCTGACCGTGATGGCGGACGCCGAGACCGCCGGCGAGTTTCGGCCGATCGGCGAAGCCGACACGTTTGACATGGAATACTGGTCGCTGGAGCAGGCGAAACTCGGCAAAGGCGCCGCGCCCCGGTTTTCTGGAAAGGTGGTGATGGTGACGGGCGCCGCCGGAGCCATCGGTCTTGCCACGGCGAAGGCTTTTCAGGCTTTGGGGGCGGAGGTGTTTGTGATCGACAAGGACAGTTCGGCGTTGGAACAAGCGCTGAAATCCCTTGGCGCGAACAGTGCCGGTATAACCGTCGACATCACGCACGATGATGGCGCGGAGACAGCTCTCGCGGCCTGCATTGCAGAGTTTGGCGGCATCGATATTCTGGTTTCAAACGCCGGAGCCGCTTGGTCCGGCACACTGCTCGACCTCGATATCGGCGACCTTCGAAAGAGTTTCGAACTGAACTTCTTTGCGCATCTTGCGTTTGGAAAGGCCGCCGCCCGGTGTTTTATCAAGCAGGGTCATTCGGGACAGGTGCTGTTCAATGTTTCAAAACAGGCGGTAAACCCAGGAAAGGGGTTCGGCGCCTATGGCCTTCCCAAGGCGACAACATTCTTCCTGTTGCGGCAGATGGCTCTGGAATTCGGCGATGCCGGAATCCGGGTCAATGGCATCAATGCCGATCGCATTCGCTCCGGACTGCTGACGGACGGCTTCATCGAGGAACGTTCGAAGGCACGCGGTGTCGATGTGGAGACCTATATGGCGGGAAACATCCTGAAACGGGAAGTCGAAGCTCGACATGTTGCTGATGCCTTCGTCGCCCTTGCGCAAAGTGAGCGCACCACCGGTCATGTCATGACTGTCGATGGCGGAAACATGGAAGCTGCACTTCGTTGAGCCGCGCAATCATCGGAGCCGGCCAGTCAGATGGGGCAGGCCGCAATCGGCCCGCCCGATGACATATTATTTGCGGATTTTCAGCTTTGCCTTGGCGGGCTGACTGGCCTGCAGCTGCTGGACGGATGACTTGACCTTCTTCTTCGGGCGGTCGCCCTTCACCACGATCGGTTCCATGTCGCAATAATGGCACGGGCCGTTGTCGATGGCGGAAGCTGTGGTCGGGATGGAAGCGGTTGCGCCGATGAGGGTTGCAAGGGCGATCAGGGTCAATTTCGACATTTTGAATTCTCTCTCTCTTTGGTTGACTGCCTTGGCTGTTGACCTCCGCAGATATGGATAGGTCGCGGCCGTGAGAGAAAAGGTTCAAACATTTTTCAAAAAAGATGTGTCAGGCCATAACATCCTGTGAAGCCGGCGTCTGCCGGCGGTCGCGTGCTTGCCATAATCGTCTGAACAATCCGCTTTGCGTGTTTCTGCCGCGAGATGACAGCATCTGCCTGGCAGGTCACGTGGGTTTGGGGAATGCCGAAATTTTCAGTCCTGTGGTCTGAACAATCGTTAAGTGAGCGCCCCGGTGACAGACCCGTTGAGACGATGGCTTTTCCTTGTTGTGTTCCTGGCATGCACTCCGGCCCTCTCGGAAACGATCACTCAGCCGTCGCGCTGGATCGGTCAGGTTGACGCGCGGACCGGGCGTTTTGGCTGGCCCGGAAGCGGCCTGGAGCTTGGCTTTTTCGGGACCAGGCTGGACATTGTTCTCACCGACACCGGCAGGAACAGCCTGATTGTCGAGCACGGTGGCAAGGTCCGGCGCATTGATCTGGCAAAGGGCGAGAAGACCTATTCGCTTGCGCGAGATTTTGAGAACCGTGCCCATCGAATCAAATTGCTGCGGCGCACCGAAGGTTTGTTTGGAGCCACTGGATTTATCAAAGCCACAACGGATGGCAGGTTTTTTCAAGTGGATGCGCCCGACAGGCAGCTCCTTGTCATCGGCGATTCCATTTCGGCCGGTTACGGGATCGAAGGCCGGGACAGGAACTGCCGGTTTTCTGCCGACAGCCAGAACCACTATCTGACTTTCGCAGCGGTCGCCGCACGCCGGTTTGCCGCTGATGTCACGACGCTGGCGATTTCAGGCCGTGGGCTGTCCCGCAATTATGATGGCAGTACCCACAAGATCATGCCGGAACTGATCGACCGCCTGGTTTCGGACAGAAAACCGGTCCGAAATTGGCCGCGAGATACGGTTTCGGTGATCGTTGTCCACCTAGGAACGAATGATTTTGGCGGCGGGTATCGCCCGGTCGGATTTGTCGCCAAATACGCGGCTTTTCTGAACGAACTCAGGACCAACAGCCCGAAGGCGGTCATTTACGCCGCCATCGGTCCGATGCTCGACAGGGCAGGGTTCAAGGCCGCCAGCCGTGCCATCGAGTCCGCCGTCACGACGCGCCGGGCGGCGGGCGACACCAGCCTCCGCTTCCTGGTTTTCCCGCCCGGACAGCAAAGCTACGGCTGCGACTGGCATCCGAACGCAAAAACCCATCGGCAAATGGCGGACCTGCTGGCCGCGGCGATTGAAAGGGATCTGAAATGGACAGCCCGGTAATTGCAAGGGTCCCCGCGCGTGAACCTGCCGTTCCGCTACAAAACCCCCGCACGTCAAATCGCCTGCCGGCGCTTCAGGTGCTGCGTTTTCTGGCGGCTTTTCTGGTCGTGCTTTTCCATGTCGGCGCCGGGCTTGAAGCCGAACGCATGCTGTCATTCAATCCTTTTCGCTACGGTGCCAGCGGCGTCGATGTGTTTTTTGTACTCAGCGGCTTCATCATCGCCTACAGCACCGATCCGGATCGTGGGATTATCCACTTTCTAAAGCGCCGCATCGCCCGCATCGTACCGCTCTACTGGTTTCTGACCACCGGCGTCGTTGCCATCGCCCTGCTGGCGCCGCAACTGCTCAACAGCACGGAAGTGACAGCTGAAGCCCTTTGGAAATCCTACCTGTTCATCCCCTATCAAAGACAGACTGGTTTTGTTCAACCGCTTCTCTTTCTCGGCTGGACGCTGATTTATGAAATGTACTTTTATGCCGTTTTTGCCGTGTCGCTGTTGGCCGGCCGCCGTGCCTGGTTGCTCGCCTGCGGCGCAATTGCGATTGTCGTTGCCGCTGGCCAGGTGATGCCGGGGGCATCGGTTGCCTGGCGGTTTTACTCCGATCCGGTCACCCTGGAATTTGTTTTCGGCATTCTGCTCTATCAGTTCTACATGCGCGGCACCGTATTGAAGCGGGGGTCATGGGCGCTCGGCATCGCACTTATCGGTATCGGCGTTGCGCTATATATCGTTGGTTTGGAATGGCCGCGCGCTGCCGGTAAGGGGATTCCCGCACTTCTTTTTGTGGCAGCTTTTCTGTGCCTGCGATTCCCGCACGGCAGGATCCTGGCACTGCTTGTGGTCCTGGGAGATGCGTCCTACTCGCTCTATCTGAGCCATCCATACATCGTGCAGGTTCCGATCAAGCTGTTGAGCGACCGCCTCAATCTGCTCCCGGTTTCGATGATCGCGGGCTGGTTCGTCGTCATTGCGTTGGTCGCGTCGGTGGTTCTGTTCTATTGCATCGAAAAGCCGGCTCAAAAGCTGATCCTGCGCAGATGATACCGGGTGCCGGTGCCAATACGTTCGAAGTCACTTGAACCAGCTGTGTTGCGGGCGTTTCATCCGGTTTTTGCGGCGGTGACAATTGTCTGAACAATTCGGTTTCGGGTTTCGCTCGGATCGATCACGTCGTCGAATTCGAAGAAAGCCGCGGCGTTGAGCGCCCGGCCCTTGTCGTAGAAGCTGTCGACCAGCCGCTGGAATTCTTCTGCGCGCCGGGTCTCGTCTTCGATCGCAGCCAGTTGATCACGCATGCCGAGGCGCACGGCGCCTTCCAGCCCCATCGCGCCGAATTCGCCATTGGGCCAGGCGAGGGTCAGGTCGGCGGCATGCAGAGAACCACCCGCCATCGCCATAGCGCCGAGCCCATAGGCCCGCCGCAGAACAACAGCCACCAACGGCACGGTCAGCTGCGCGCCGGCTGCAAAGAAATCACCGATCGGTCGAAATTGCCCGGTCGCATCGGCATCCGGCCCGACCATGAAACCCGGCGTGTCGATCAGCGAGGCAACCGGCAATCCATTGGCCTGGCAAAGCCGCAAATGAGTCGCTGCCTTGGCGGCCGCGGTGCCGTCGATTGCACCGCCCATCCGGCCGGGATCATTCGCAAGTATGCCGATCGGGTGGCCATCGATCCGGGCCAGCATCGTCACCATGGCGGTGGCGTGTTCCGCTCGCAGTTCGATCGTCGTTCCGCTGTCCACTATCGCTGAAATCACTGAGCGGATATCGAACACCGTCCGGCGATCCTGCGGCATCAGCTGTTGCAGATCGCCGGCCGCAGGACACACTGCGTTCGCGGCGTGTCCGGTCAGCATGCCGACCAACTGTCTTGCCAGTGCCGTTCCTGCGGTTTCGTCTTCAACGACAATATCAAGCGCGCCGTTTTGCGCGTGAACCTCGGCCGGGCCGATCTGTTCCGGTGCGAATGTGCCGAGACCGCCGCCTTCGATCATCGCCGGCCCGCCCATGCCGATATAGGATTTGCGCGTTCCGATGATCACATCGGCGACAGCGGCAAAGGCCGCACTTCCGGCGAAACAATAGCCGTGCACCATGGCGATCACCGGCGCGACGCCGCGCAGTCTTGCCAGATTGCGGAAGGTCATCACATCAAGCGATGCGATGGAAATGCGCATAGCGTCGAAATCATTCGGGCGTCCGCCGCCGCCTTCCGGGTACAGCACCAGGGGCAACTTCCGGCGGTGGGCGAGTTCGACAATCCGGTCGACTTTCTTGTGGTGAAACCAGCCTTGCGTTCCGGCCATGACGGTGTAATCGACGGCCAGCACCGCGACCGGCCGGCCGTTGATCGTCCCGCTGCCGACGATTACGCCGTCGGCGGCACTGCGGTCGATCAACTGGGACCTGTCATGAGTTTCATGTTGTGCCGCCAGCACGTGGCCGCCGATCTCGCTGAACGATCCGTCATCGAGCAGGTCGTCGACATTCTCACGCGCCGTGCGGCCGCCCGAGGCATGGCGCTTGGCGACGCGGCCGGCACGGCCCGCATCGGAGAGGGCATGGCGGCGGGTCGACAGTTCTTCGACCAGCGGTTGGGCGGTGGGGGAAGGGGTATGGTACTTCTGGCCGTTGCCGGTTTCGCCGGGTTCGAACGTCAGCATTGGCGTATCGGCGTCGACCATGTCGCCTTCTTTCACATGAATGGCAACAATCCGGCCTCCTGTCGGCGCCTTGTGTTCGGTCAGCATTTTCATCAATTCGGTGACGACCAGCACCGTATCCTTGCCGACCGTGTCGCCGGGCCTGGCCATCACATGGGCGACCACCCCTTGCCCGGTCGCGGAAATCTGTTTCATGCTGACCTGTCCTGAAAGCGCTGTGAATCAACAGCGATGGTTACGCCGTCACCATTTTGACAGAGCATTCAGGTGATGCAAGGAAGGTCTAAAGTTGCGGGTCTGCCCAGAAATGCAGGTCGCGCTTCCAGCCGCGGGCCAGCCGCTGGGCTTCCGCCACCTGCTCGCGGTTCATGCGACGGAGGATCTTGATTCGATTTTCACGAGCCCGTTCATCGCCTTTGGCAGCCGCTAGGTTGAACCACATATGCGCCATCACCGCATCCTGCACCACACCCGTTCCAAGCGCATAGGCAACACCCATATTGACCTGTGCCCCGGTGTGGCCCTGTTCGGCTGCGTGGCGTAGCCAGCGTGCGCCTTCCGATTTGTTGTCGGAAGATCCGCGCCCTTTGATATAGGCCAGACCCAACTTGTACTGCGCATCGGCATCACCGCGGTCGGCGCTTTGCCGCCAGCGGCCTACTGCCGTATTGGCATGGCTCTTCCTGTCAAGGATGCCCATTTCGACTTCAAAAGGAACCGCCCGCAATTTGGCGGTATTTGTAGCCCGTCTCTGTCCCAGCATGGCGAACCCCTCCCCATGAACCCCTACAGAATAGCCACTGTTATGGTTAATTATGGGTTAACATTCCGTGATTGCCATATGTCCGGACTGCTCCCCACGCCATTTGTGAGCGCGCGAATGGTTTTGAATTGAAATCAGCCAGGTGATGCCCGGCGACACCATTGGGACACGTATAGCAACTCGCGCTTTCACGAGCGGCTTCTAATTCGACAAAATCTTCGTCGGCTGATCATTAATTGTTAACAACTTTCTCAATACCATGCGAACAGTTCAGGAGGGGCAAATGCCCCAGGCATGAGGCCGTTCTTGAGTCCCGGAAAATCCGGAATGTTGGATGAGAAGTTCAAGCATCTGGGGCTTGCGACGAACGGTTTGCGACGGACCATGTCCGCAGTTCCAATATTAATTTGAATAGTCAGCCGGATAATCATTCCGGCGATTTCAGATCAGCAGCGTATTTCTCACCTTTTTCACCATGCGAAACGGTCGGTTAAACGGCCGAAACGGCATGTCTTGGGAACGGACAATGGGCTTGTCTGTTTGCCAAACAGGCATTGCGGAATTCCGCGATGCTGAGCCGGGGACATACAGGGGGGCTGTTCACAGTGGAACTGGTTAGCGAAATTGATGTGTCGGAAGAACTGATTGCCATTCCCGAATCGTCCGAGGGCGACGAGGGGCAGGCTGAAACCTACAAACTTGCTGCGAACCTGCGCGGTGAAGATGCGGCGGAACTTGCCGGTCATCTGCTTGAGCTGCGCGGCAGGAATCTGGTTCTTGATATCTGCGAATTGGAGAGGATCGACACGCCTTGTGTCCAGGTCCTGTTGTCGGCTGCGCAGCTTTGGCGCGGCGACGAATGTTCCATCACCATAGACGGTCAGGCTGAGGTGTTGGAGACAACGCTCGGCCTGCTCGGAATTAATCCCGATCGAATTCAAGTTGGAGTGTGAGAGAATGGCAAAGACAATACTGACCGTTGATGACTCACCAACAATGCGCGAGATGCTCCGCAGCTGCCTGACCGGCGCGGATTTCAACGTCGTCACGGCCGAACACGGTGCCGACGGGCTGGACAAGCTGCAGGAATCGCAACCCGATGTCGTCATAACCGATATCAACATGCCTGTTATGGACGGGTTCGAGTTCATCGAAAACGTCCGGCAATCGCAGGTTTCGAACCGGATGCCGATTCTGGTTCTGACGACCGAAAGTCATCAGGACATGAAAATGCGCGCCAAGAACGCCGGTGCGACAGGTTGGATCGTCAAGCCTTTCGTCCCTGAGAAGCTGATCGATGCCATCAATCGTGTAATGCCGTAACCGGGGCCTGTCTGATGAACCTTGATGAAATTAAAGATACCTTCTTCACCGAGTGCGCAGAGCAGCTGGCCGAGGTCGAGAGCGCCTTTTGCGTGGTACAGATCGATGGCCTGGACATCGAAAATGTCAACGCCATATTCCGTGCAGTTCACTCGATCAAGGGTGGTGCGGGTGCCTTCGGATTCTCCGACTTGGTATCGTTTTCGCATGTCGTGGAAAATGCCCTGGACATTGTCCGCAATGATATTTCTCAGGGAACCGACGACCGGCTGAATCTTTTGGCCAGATCGATGGATGTCCTTTCCGACATCGTTGATGCCACCCGCGAGGATGGTGAAAAAGTCGATGATGCCGAGATCACCGCCGAACTGAAGGCGATGTTCAATCTCGGCGGTGAAGACGGCCAGCCGGAAAGCACAGCTGTGGAAATCGACTACGATCCGGTACCGATTTCCCTCACTGATCTTGATCTCGGCGATACATCGTCGGGCAACGTTTTCGAGATTGTCTTTGAACCGAAATCGTCGCTTTACGAGAATGGACACGATCCGCAACGCATCCTGCGCCATCTTGGCGAATTGGGCACTTGCACGACCGTTGTCGATGACAGCAAGGTCCCTGCGCTCGATACGCTGTCTCCGGACGAAGCCTTCCTTGGCTGGACAATCAAACTTGATACCGAATCCAGCGAGGAAGATGTTCGTGAAGCGTTCGACTGGGTCGAAGGCGATTGCACGCTTTCCATCAAGCTCGAGCAGCCGGAGATCGACGGCGGCGGCGATATCGACGATATTCTATCCGGGCTGGAGGATTTCGATCTTGGCGAAGATCCCGATGAGGCCGCGCCCGCTGAATCGAACGATGCTTCCGTTGAGGACGCTGGCGCTGGCGGAAAAGCGGATGTGACGGTCGAGGCGGTTGTTGAAGCCGTCCCCGACGAAAAGCAGAATGCCGCTGGCAAGCCTCCGGCAGCGGCGAACAAGGACCAGCAGGCCGCTGCTGCAAAAAAATCCAATCAGACCATTCGAGTGGAATCACAGAAAGTCGATCGTCTCATCAATCTGATGGGCGAACTGGTGATCAACCAGGCCATGGTCTCGGAACAGGTCACCCAGGACGGATTCAGTTCGTCCTCCCCGACGGCGCTGTTGATGGTTGAGTTCCAGAACCTCACCCGCGAGGTGCAGGAGAGCGTCATGGCGATCCGTGCGCAACCGGTCAAGCCGGTCTTCATGCGCATGTCGCGAATTCTTCGGGAAGTCTGTTCGGTAACCGGCAAGAAGGCCGCACTGGTGCTTGAAGGCGAGAATACCGAAGTTGACACGACGGTGATTGAAGGCCTTACCGATCCGCTGACCCACATGATCCGCAACTCGATCGATCATGGCATCGAATCTCCCGAGGATCGCGTGGCGGCCGGCAAACCAGAGACCGGAACGATCAAGCTTTCAGCGCTGCACAGCTCCGGCCGCATTGTTATCAATGTCGAAGATGACGGCGCGGGCATCAATCGCGAACGGGTGCTCCAGATGGGCATCGAGAAGGGCATCGTTTCGGAAAATGCGGATCTGTCCGACAACGATATAGACAGCCTGATCATGGCGCCTGGCTTTTCCACAGCGGAGGCGGTGACCGACCTCTCTGGCCGAGGTGTCGGTATGGACGTCGTGCGCCAGTCAATTCAGTCGCTGGGTGGTCGCATCAGTATTTCCTCAAAGCCGGGTCAGGGTTCGCAGTTCTCCATGAGCATGCCTCTGACGCTTGCGATCCTCGACGGCATGGTCGTCCGTGCCGCTGGTCAGGTGTTTGTCATTCCCGTTTCGGCCGTGCTCGAAACGTTCAACATGAAACCTGGCGATGTGCACAAGATCGGCAATGACGATCAGGTGCTGAAATTACGCGGCAATCTGGTTCCGATCATTCAGGTCGGTCACCAACTGGGATTCTGCGGCAAGCAGGATGACAATTCCGGCGGAACCGTGCTGGTTGTCGAAGCCGGAAACAACGCCATGGCAGCTCTGCTAGTCGATTCGATCGACGGTCAGCGGCAGGTCGTCATCAAAAGCCTTGAGAGCAACTACGATCGCGTACCGTGCATTGCAGCGGCTACCATCATGGGCAACGGCCAGATCGCCTTGATCCTTGATGTCGAGGAAATCATCGCCCGCCAATCGCGCGCGGCAGCCGAGTCCAATTCCAACATTTTGAAAATGGAGATGATCGCATGACCGATACTGATTTCCAGAAATCCAGTGCCGACAACGAGTTCATAGCTTTCCTCGTCAACGAGCATGAATTTTGCGTCGACATTCAGTATGTCCGTGAGATTCGTGGCTGGAGCCATGCAACACCACTGCCGCATTCGCCCGACTATGTTATCGGCGTGATGAATTTGCGCGGTGCAATTCTGCCGATCATCGATCTGTCGGCACGGCTGGGCATGAGTGCGAGCGATCCCGGGAAGAACCATGTGATCATGGTGGCGCAGGTTGGTGAAAAAACATTCGGAATTCTTGTCAATTCGGTCTCGGACATCGTCCAGGTCGATAGCGAGCAGCTGCGAAGTGTGCCCGAGCTCAACTCTGCCGTGGTCAAGGACTTCTTCCGCAACATCATTGTGATGGAAGACCGCATCGTTTCGGAAATCGTTCTTGAATCGATTATTCCGGAATTCGAAGCCGAGGCCGCTTGATGAGTGCGCTTGCTGCCAGAAGAAGCAATGATTCCGGTCGGGAATTCGACTTGTCCGCTGCCGCCTTGTCGGAAATCATCGGGCTGGTTCGTAGCGACACCGGTATCCACCTGACCGATGCCAAGGGCGAGTTGATTTACTCGCGTCTGGCCAAGCGGCTCAGAGTATGCGGCCTGGCGGACTTCGGCAGTTACCTCGCTTTGATAAAGTCGAAGCCGGGTATTGCCGAACGGGAAGAAATGGTTTCCGCAATCACCACCAATGTCACCAATTTCAATCGTGAGCCGCATCACTTCGAGCACTTCCGTCAAACCGCTCTGCCGGATCTGGTTTCCAAGCTCAGGCAAGGCAAGAGTGTGCGGATCTGGTCGGCCGGGTGTTCCGACGGGCGTGAGCCGTTCACCCTGGCATTTGCTATCCTCGATGCATTTCCCGATGCCGCCAAGAGCGATTTTCGAATCCTGGCGACCGATATCGACAAGAAAAGCCTGGCGACCGCCAGTTCGGGGATCTATTCGTCCGACAAGATTCGGCATTTGCCGGATGCCGTCGCCAAGAAATGGTTCGACAACTCCGGCGACGAGCTGCGGGTAAAGGATACGGCCCGGCAGTTGATCCGCTTCAACCGGCTGAACCTGATGGGCGATTGGCCGATGCGCCGGAAGTTCGACGCCATGTTCTGTCGCAATGTCCTGATCTATTTCGAGAACGACGTGCAGTCCAAATTGTTCTCCAGATTTGCCGACGGTCTGAACGACCAGGCCTATATGTATATCGGCCATTCCGAGCGCGTTATCGGACCGGCGGAACAGCTGTTCAAGCCGGTCGGCATCACCACCTATCAATTCCACGCAAACGGGCACGCAACATGACCATAAGAGCACTTGTCGTTGATGATTCCGTCGTCATGCAGCAACTCATTTCTGCTGTCCTGTCAGCCGATCCGAGTATCGAAGTGGTCGGACGCGCGTCGGATTCTCGCGAAGCGCGCGTCATGATCAAGGAACTTGATCCTGATGTCATCACGCTCGACATCGAAATGCCGGGAATGAACGGGCTGGAGTTTCTCGAGAAGATCATGACGCTGCGGCCGATGCCGGTGGTAATCATATCGAGCCATACGGGCAATGGAACCGGGACCTCCACCGAGGCGCTGCGTATCGGCGCATTCGCCTGCCTTGAAAAACCGCGCATGGATGATGAGGAAAAAATCATCGAAATGCGGAAGACCGTACGTTACGCCGCCGAAGCCGCGCCGCAGTACAAGGCCCGCGTGGCGCAGCCGGCCGGCCAAACCGCTTCCGTCGTGTCCATGAGTTCCGATTCCAGCCCGGATGTTGTTGCCATCGGTGCGTCGACCGGCGGCGTCGAAGCGCTGTCAACCGTCCTGACGCAATTTCCGGCAAACTGTCCGCCGACTGTGGTCACACTGCACCTGCCGGAAAACTTTACCAAGAGTTTTGCCGATCGGTTGAATCGAATTTGTGCGCCAGCCGTCTATGAAGCCTCCGACGGGAAGCCGTTGAAGACCGGTGAGATCTACATTGCGCCCGGAACGCGCGGTCACCTGGTCGTCTCGGGAAGGCACAACATGACATGCCAGATTCGTCCCAACGATCTGCGCAATGGCCACCGGCCATCGGTTGATGAATTGTTCGATTCACTTGTTCCAAAAGCGGAAAAACAAAAAGTATCGGCAGCGATCCTGACCGGTATGGGAAAGGACGGCGCACAGGGCATGTTGGCGCTGAAACATGCCGGCGCGCATACGATCGCGCAGGACAAGTCGACAAGCATGGTCTACGGCATGCCTGCCGCTGCGGCCAACATCGGTGCTGTCGACAAGATACTGCCACTGCAAAAAATAGCAAAAGCACTATTGACTGAATCAACTGGGGTAAACTGAGATGGGCGTTGCTGATATATTAAGGGTTATGGTCGTTGACGATCATATGACCAGTCGCATGTTGACTGTTGAAACTTTGCAGTCCTTCGGCTTGAACCATATTGCCGTGGCCAAGGACGGACGCGATGCGTTCACCAACCTTGTCGCCAAGCCGGTGCATCTGGTGATTTCCGATCTCTATATGCCGGATGTCGATGGCTTGAAGCTTCTGCAGGCAGTTCGATCACATCCAAAACTGGCGAAAACCGCATTTATCGTAATTACCGGCCGCAAGGATGACGATGTCGTTGCCAAGGCGAAATCGTTCGGCGTCAACAATGTTCTTGGCAAGCCGTTTACGGCTCCGATCTTGAAGCAGGCTGTCGAGTCCGTCGTGGGGCGGCTCAATTGAACCAGCGGCCGAAACGACGTATTGTCAATCACGGCGAGCATGCCGTCTCCGATGATCCTGAGATGACTTTCTCGGTGGTCTTGGGTTCCTGTGTTGCGGCATGCCTGCACGACCCGTTTCTCAAGATCGGCGGTGCCAACCACATCCTTCTGCCCGGCGACTCCCGCCAGACGGGATATGGTGAGGGGAAACGCTACGGCGCATTCCTGATGGAGTCCCTGTTGAATGACCTGTTCAAAATGGGGGCTGCGCGGGAGCGATTGCAGCTCAAGCTCTTTGGCGGTGCGCAGATGTTCGGCACCGTCAACAATCCGGGCAGCAAGAACGTCGAATTTGCGTTGGCCTATGCGGCTAACGAAGGACTGAATGTCGTTTCAAGCAGTCTCAACGGCGATTGCGGCAGACGCATCGAATATTCGCCGGCAAGCGGTCGCGTCCGTCAGCGATTCTTGAAAGACGCGATCGAGGAGAAGGTTGTGATCAAGCCGCAGCCCAGGGTTGCCGACACCGGAGATTTGGATCTGTTTTAGTGGAGTTTGTGTATCATGAGTAAGACTGCGAAAGACCAGACCGAGGTGCTCAGGAACCTCGTCTATAGTGAAATTGTTGCCGTTTCCGATGAGATCGACAGCGTCCCGGCGAACTTCTTCAGCAATCTGACGGCTGAGCAGATGGAGTACATGCAAAAACTCGACTATTGCCGTCAGAAACTGCATGATTTGTTATCCCTGATGAAAATCGTCGATACGATTGACGACGGGAAAGCGGGACTGACATCCGGCTTCGAGGAGTCGATGTCACTCGAATATACCAGGAACAAGATTGCAGATGCCTTGGGTGATGGAGCGCCACTCAAGAAAGCTTCCTGATCGCAGCGGGCGGCGAAGCACCGAAAGCACAATTGTCAACGGACCCGGGTTGTCTCCCGGGTCCTTTTTTTCGTTTTGTCGGACAGATCCGAAGCGGTGTGCGTTATGTATCGCCAGTTGCGGTTTTGCTCATTTTATGAGCCGGCTCTTTACTGATTTGTAACCCGCCGCCCTAATAGTGCAACAACGGTCGCTAGGGCCCTTTGGTCCAATCGCATGTAGCAGCGCAGCCGAGTCGGTGTCGATCCGACATGTTTTGCCAAACAGTTGATTGCCGGATTTTCCGCCGGCGCTTTGTCAACATCGAAACTCGGAGACGGGTGGCGGTGAGACATTGGCAATTGTTTCTATAGGGGATTCAAAATGCTTGCAGAACCGAAACTCGGGACAGATTCTCGCCGCCTGAATGCGGCGATATCTGATGCAACATGCGGATCATCGGAACCAAATCTCGTCCGGCCCAATTGGCAAACAATCGTCTCGTTGTAAGCACCAACCAAAAAAAGAACTGGGGAACTTCGGATGGAACAAATGGCAGATAGCGGATCCAGATCGGATCATGAAAAATCGCCGAGCGGGATGTCGATTGGCATCGGTACCAAGATATTCGGTTTGGTATTCTTTTGCCTGGCGCTGCTTTGCCTAGTTGCGGGGATATCGATCTGGCAGATGCACAAGGTCGGCATCGAGATTGAGGCGATCGCCGAACGAGATCTTCCGGTGACCGCCGGACTGACCAAGGTCACCATTCATCAGCTGGAACAGGCAATCAATTTTGAACGTGCGATCCGTTACGCGGAAGAAATGGTAACTCATCCCGAAGTCCGCGAGAATTACAAGGAATCCGTCGCCAAATTCGAAAAGTTGACGTCAAAAGTCGATGGTGAATTCGTCGAGGTGACAACCCTGGCGCAACATGCCCGCGACACCGCCGTAACCGCGGAGGGACGTCAAGAATTCCAGATGGTCTCTGAAGGCCTGGCGAAACTTGCCAAACTGCACATTGAATATGACCACCATGCGCTTGAAGCTTTCAAACTGATCGGCGCTGGTCAACTCGATCGGGCGCTTAAGATGATGCCGAAGATCGAAGCCGAGCAAGAAAAACTTGATCACGGGCTGGAGAGCCTGCTGTTAGAAATTGAACATTTCACCGGGAAAGCAGCCCTGGCAGCTGAACATCACGAACAAGCTGCACTCAAGATGATCATCGCCGTTGCCGGCGGTGCGCTGGTTATCGGATTCTTCGCCTCCATTTTTCTTGTTGTCCGCAGCATCACGCGGCCGCTCAACAGCGTCGTCAATGGTCTCGACGCTCTTAACGCGAACGATCTGTCGGTCGATGTCAATGTTGTCAACAATGACGAGATAGGCAAGGTTGCCGTTGCCTATGGTATTTTCAAGGACAATCTAATCCGTACGAAAAAACTCGAGGCCGAGCAGGAAGAACAGAAACGGGTCATCGAGGAAGAACGGGAGAAGGCTCTCGAAGAGCGCGAGAGGAATTCCAGCCAGCTCGAACACGCCGTCGACCAGGTCAGCACGGCCTTGGGACGACTCGCCGAAGGTGACCTGACGGTCGTCATCGGGGCCGATGTCGCAGCAGAGTTTGAAAAGACCAAACAGGATTTCAACTCTGCCGCTGAGCAGCTTCATCAGACACTTGGACTGGTTGCGAGTTCGGCACGTGAAATTGGTTCCAGCACCAGCGAGATCTCCCAGGCGTCCGACGACATGTCGCACAGAACCGAGAGCCAGGCTGCAACGCTTGAACAAACCGCGGCCGCAGTCGAGCAGATCGTCGAAACAGTGAAGTCGACCTCGGTTTCAGCCGCCAATGCGAGTGAACTTGTTGCGTCGGCGACACACAAGGCAACGCAGGGCAGCGACGTGGTAAGGTCGGCCATCGAGGCGATGCATGGCATCGAGGAATCGTCGAAAAAGATGGCCGATGTCATCGGCGTGATCGACGAGATTGCCTTCCAGACCAACCTGCTGGCATTGAATGCCGGAGTAGAGGCCGCCCGCGCTGGTGAGGCAGGCCGCGGATTTGCCGTGGTGGCATCGGAAGTACGTGCGTTGGCGCAACGTTCTGCCGAGGAATCGAAACAGATCAAGGATCTGATCTCGAGCTCCTCGCAGCGTGTCGACCAGGGTGTCGAACTGGTCCAGCAAACCGGGTCTGCATTGGAGGAGATCGTCGCCGAAGTGGGTGAGGTCAACCGCATGGTGTCGGAGATTTCGGCCGGCGCCAAGGACCAGGCGACCAGCCTCGAAGAGGTCAATACCGCCGTCACCCAATTGGACGAGGTCACCCAGCAGAATGCCGCTATGGCGCAGCAGGCGACTGCCGCGACCCGGCTGTTGTTGGACGAAAGCAAGCAGCTTGAAACACTGGTTGGCCGCTTTGTCACACGAGATAACGGCGCCGGGAATGACTTGCGTAACGAACTGAAAGACGCCGTCCCGCATGCCTTCGCCGAGGCAACGAACAAATCGTCTCAGCCGGCGAAAATCAGGTCGCAGCCAGCCGTCCGTGTGGTCGGGGGCGGTGCTGCGGCGGCTGCGGTTGATGAAAGCTGGGAAGAGTTCTGAGCCCTGCATGACGGACTGTCGTGGCGGCGGTTGGGGGGCAACCATCGCCGCATAAGAAGGATCCGGGCCAACACCCGGATCCTTTTTTTTAAGGCGCCAGCCAGGCGCCCGCCCAGTCCTGACCGTCGCGATGCCAAAGCGCCCGGCGATGTCCGGCATGGTGCAGATAAACCCATTCGATCCGGTCGAGCGCAATAACCACCGCGCAGAAATTCCCGCGTGCGAACTCCAGATCCGGAGCGCTTTCAATTGCAGCGTCCTGCGGGTCGGTCAGGATGGTCGCCGCCGCGACCGGTTGGGCATAACAGGCAAGCGAGGAAGCTTGCGATCCAGACCATGCCGCGTTCGCAATGTCATCGTCATGATGCAGACTGGCGCTGCCGCGCAGCCGCAATTGCATTCTTGCCTCCGGATCATAGGCCAGCACGCTGCACCGCGGATCATGGTTCAGTTGGACGACCTTGCTGCTCCGCCGGTCGGTATGAAAGCGAATGCTGTTTTGCTCCTCGCAAACATGCCGCAGCACCACGGTCCGTGCTTCCGCGGCGCCATCGGGTCCGCTGGTTGCAAGAACCGGAGTGTGCATCGGTGAACTGCGGTCCTTGGCTGCCGAAACAAGCAGGCCCCAGGCCGTAGTGAACGCTTTTTCCAGATCATTGTAGAAGTCCGGAAGGTCCGTGGCTTTTCGATCGGAATTCGACATGGCGGCCTTAGATCATTTTCTGATTAGATTGAAACGTTTGATGGAGTCATATTGGTTTACCGGCTAGACGCGAAGCGCAGCGCGATGCGGGGCATCGGGCAAGCTTTGCAACGACGTCCGGTGAGCCGATCTGGCCCACCGAAGGCCGGCTTTTCAGGCCCGCTGGACATCGTTAGGCTCTATTTGTGGTCGTAAAGACCACGGCATAGACCCTGCCTCGCCAGCAAACCTGAAACGCCGGTCAAACGATTCAAGCTAACCAGGAAATGATCTTCAACAGTTGTATGGATGCCCAGGGCAATCCCGGCTGTCGCGGATATCACTCCGCCAATTGCCGCGCCGCGACCGAATAGCCACCTCCGGCACCGTCGACAAAATGAACGTGATCTGAGGACAAAACCGAAGGGGCGACACAGGTCATCAGCGCTTCATCCTGCTCGTGCAGCCCATAGCGTATCAGACCTTCGGCAACCGCCGCATCCAGGGTCTTTCTTAGTTTTTCAATTGTTTGCGTCGAACAGTCGACGGTCATCAGAAGGCCGTCATCATATTTTTGAAAGTCGGTATTCGCCGCCATTTCACGCCGGTAGCGATTGGGCTCGAAGGAACCGAGCCTGATGCCGAGTTTGAATATCAGCCAGGTAAATGCCGCCAGGACGAAGACCCGGACCTGCTGTTTCAAACGGAACCCGTCTCCATCTGGAAGTCTCGCCTGAAGCCTCAGTGACGAGGGCCGCAGGACAACTTTCGGCCCTTCCTCAGGAACCGGGTTTGACGAGTTGGTTTCTTCCAGCATGGCGATGATTTGTGAAAGGATTTCAGTAAACCGGTTTTCCTCCGCCTTGGCGCCCTGTTTGACGATCAGTGAAACGATCTTGCCGTTTTTGGGTTGAATCGATCCCCATTGACAGGACAGTCCGGTCAGATCCGGTTGATCTTCCGGAGCGGATTTTTCCAACCTGATAGTGCCGGCTTTCAGCTGTTCGGTCGCCCATTCCATGCCGCCGCCGGTGAACATCGTGTAGCGGACATGTTCGGATGCACGCCAGAACGCCACCCGGACATCGTGTCCTGCGGTTCGAATGTCGGACACGCGGGTCATGCCGACTCGCAGTTCAAGCTGAAGATCGCGTTCGACCCAGCCGGCTGTCCGCGACAGCGCGTCACCGGCGGTGTAGGCCTGATCCGGTGCAACGGCGAATCCCGCGCCGTCGCCGCCAAAGGCATAGAGCGACAGATCGCCGGAAAGCGCATTGGAAACGGCGCTGATGGTCCCGGCGCCGGCCAGATTGACCGATTTGTATTTGCCGGCGTCCGCCGCTTCGGTCGAATTGACCACGTCGGAAAGACAGATCACCCAATCCGCCGGAAGCGGCACATAGCGCGATGGATCCGCCACTTCGGAGAAATGGTCCAGCATCGGTATCCTGTCCACCCAGGCATGGCGCACTGATCGATCCTTTCAATGTCATATTCCGGACGGGAAAACGCGTTGGCTTGCTCCGAAGCCTGGTCAGGCGCCAAGGGCCGCCGGTCGCAGTCATTTCCGATCACACTCTGAACTACGTTCGTATTGCCTATCGGGATCACATGCACTCCCGGATCAACCGTGAGGCCTGAACGAGGTTACCAAGTTAATACCAACGGTCCTTGATAGTGACCCATCTGACCGGAGAGATTTTGCGTTGCGACAAGGCGCGCCGTGCGTGGTGATGCCCCGCATCATGAGCGCGGTGCAACGCCGGCACGGCGCAAAAGATCCTGGCCTTCGGTGGAACATATCGGCCTGCAGGCGTCGTTGCGCTGACTTGACCGATGCACTGCATCGCTCTGCACATCGCGCCTAACCTGCAGGCCGATATGTCCCATCAGATGAGTCACTATCAAGGACCGTTGGTATAATACTTCAATCCCGACGAGAGCGGACAAACGGAATAAGAAACACCAAACAGGCAATCAGAAACAGTACTGCGCCAACCAGCGCGGCGATATCGCCGCTGCGGAGCGCGGAAACAAGAAATCCCAGAGCTGATCCAACAAACAACAGCCAGCCGAGGAAGTTGATCCTGCGATCGCTTATCGGCATCGCCGTTCTCAGGAACCCGGCAGCAGCACCGGGCCGGACGGAGCAAAGACCATGGAGACTTCGGTACCGGTCGCAAAAACATCGTCGACATTGCCCGACACGGCAAACAGCCGGCCGAATTCGGTTTCGACGGTGTATTCCATCTGGGCGCCGACATAGGTGGCTTTGGCGACAGTCGCCGGAATGCAGTTTTTCAAATCCGCCCTGCGCAACTCGACGCGGGCCGGCCGGACGGCCAGTGTCGCCGGGCCCGGCGGCAGTCCGCGGGCAGGGATTTTTTGCCGGTACGTTCCGATGCTGATCGTCGCAATGTCTGCTTTCACGTTCTCGACCACACAGTCGAGCAGGTTTGCCTCTCCGATGAAATCGGCGACGAAGTGGTCGTTCGGCAGTTCGTACAATTCGCGCGGACTTCCCTCCTGGGCGATTCTGGCATTGCTCATGACCACGATCCTGTCCGACACCGCCAGCGCTTCTTCCTGGTCATGTGTCACATAGACCACGGTCAGTCCGAGCGATTGCTGGATGTCCCGGATTTCCTCGCGGACCTGCCGGCGCAGCTTGGCGTCGAGATTCGACAGCGGTTCATCGAACAGCAGAACCTGGGGTTCGAGCACCAGTGCGCGGGCGACGGCGACCCTTTGCTGCTGACCACCGGAGAGTTCCGATGGCAGACGGTCTGCATATGGTTTCAGCCCGACAAGATCGAGCCCGGCCAGCGCCCTGTCGCGGCACTCGTCTTTCCTGAATCCGGAAAATTTCAGCCCATAGGACACGTTCTCGATGACATTCATATGCGGAAACAGCGCATAGGACTGGAACACCATCGAGACATCGCGGTCGGTGGCCGGAAGTTTGGTCACGTCCTCGGCGCCGATCAGGATCTGGCCGGCGGTCGCCATTTCGAGGCCGGCGATCATCCGCAGGGTCGTGGTCTTGCCGCAGCCGGACGGGCCAAGCAGGGTGACCAGCCTGCCGGGTTCGATCTCCAGGCTGATATTGTCTACTGCCGTCACGTCACGTCCGTAGACCTTGGTGACATTGCGAAACGAAACCGAGGCGGCCTTGCTGTTGGTGATGCTGTTCATGTCGAATTTTCCATTCGCCGTCCGATTTCGGTTCGCCCGACAACAAGTTGCAGCAATGCGATGGCCAGCAGCATGACAAAGATCAGCGTGGTGGAATAGGCGATCGCCAGGCCGTAATCATTGTTTTCCACCCTGCCGATAATGTAGCTGGTGGCCATGTCGTATTCGGCGCTGACCAAAAAAATCACCGCCGAGATCGCTGTCATCGCCCGGACGAAGGAATAGACAAGTGCGGCCAGGATGGCCGGCCGCATCAAGGGCAGGATGATCTGCCGGAAAGTCTGCGCGCTATTTGCCCCGAGTGTCAGCGAACTTTCATCGAGGCTCTTGTCGAGCTGGCTCATTGAAGCAATGCCGGCGCGGATTCCAACCGGCATGTTGCGAAAAATGAAACTGACCACCAGAATGATGCCCGTGCCGGTGATTTCGATCGGCGGGACATTGAAGGCCAGGATATAGCTGACGCCGATCACTGTTCCGGGAATGGCGAAACTCAGCATGGTTCCGAACTCGAACGAGTTCTTTCCGGCAAAATTCTGCCGGGTCAGCAGGTAGGCGGTGATCAACCCGACGGCGGCGGTCAGCGGCGCGGCGATCGCGGCGATCTGAACGGTTGTCCAGAAACTGTTCCAGGCCGAGCCCGTCCAGCGGATACCGGCGTCTTCGAAGCGCACCGAGAACGCCGTCACATAATGTTTGAACGTGAGCGTGTTGTTGACCCCCCACAGCTCGACCACCGAACCATAGAGGATCATCGCGTAAATGATCACGGTGAACAGTGCCCAGAACGCACCCATCAGATAGACGGGTATCGCGAGGCCGCCGGGCATGTTCGGGTGTATCCCGGCATCGCCCTTGCCGGTAACGGTGGTGTAGGATTTTTTGCCGAGCCAGGCCCGCTGGGCGTAAAAGGCTGAAAGGGTGAAACCCAGCAGCACGATGGCCAGAACGGCAGCTCTGCCCTGATCATATTGCGCGCCGACAATGGCAAAGAAGATTTCGGTCGACAGCACGTCGAAATTACCGCCCAGAACCAGCGGATTGCCGAAATCAGCCATGCTTTCGATGAAACCGAGCAGAAACGCATTCGCCAGGCCCGGCCGCATCAGCGGCAATGAGACGGTGCGGAAGACCTGCCAGCGATTGGCGCGAAGCGTCTGCGCGGCCTCTTCCATCGACGGGCTGACGCTTTCGACGACGCCGATCAGCACCAGAAAGGCAATCGGTGTGAAGGCCAGCAATTGCGCGATCAGCACGCCGGGCATGCCGTAGACCCAGCGTGTCGGCTGGATGCCGAACAGATCGGAGACAAAGACGGTGACGGAACCGGACAGGCCGAACAGCAGGATCAGCGCCAGGCCGATGACGAAGGGCGGCGTGATGATCGGCAGAACAGTCAGGGCACGCAGCAGCCGCTTGTGGCGAAAGCCGGACCGGGTGACGATCAGCGCGAAAACGAGGCCGAGCACGGTTGTCAGCAGGCCGACCAGTACAGCGAGAAAAAACGAGTTCCAGGCCACGCCGCAGCGGTTGCCGCCGGTCAGGCAACCCAGACTCCAGAGCCGGGTTTCGAAGAATTTTGCGAAAAAGACGGCAGCGGAATAACCGCCGTCATCGGTGATGAACGCGGCGGTCAGCATCCGCACGATCGGAAAGAATACGAAAGCGGCAACAATCGCGATGACGAAACCGATAGACGAGACGACGAAGACATCGCCATTGATGGCGCCGCGAGCGGCAATACCCTGGGTCAGCAGGAACAGAAAAGCCGTCGCCAACAGCATGGCACCGTAACCCATGCCGAATTGCCGGTCGTCCAAAGCACCGAACAGGGCTTCGAGCCAGCCGTAGTTCCAGCCGCGAAGACCGATGCCGAACCCTTGTGCGATCAGCCAGGCAAGGCCGAACGCCCCGGATCCGATCAGAATTTTTGCATAAGCGGAGGAGTTCTTGGGCAGACGCAACGCAAACGGAGCTGCAAGCATCGGTAGCAGCATCGGTGCGAGCCAGGGTTTTTCTCCCTGGCCGGCAAGAAAGATCAAGGGAGCGTAGTCACTGTCCTGGGGATAGCCGTCGAACAGCCATTCAAATGTCCAGAAATCTTCAACGCCATACCATGGTAGCAAGACAAGTCCGGCCCAGCCGGCAATGATCCAGAAGATCAGAACCGGCCGGGCATTGTTGCCGGGCGAACTGCCGCGCACGGATTATTGCGGCAGTGTGGACACCTCGTCGTCCCATTTTTTCAGCAGGCGTTTGCGCTCGTCGCTGGAGCCGTATTTGGCGAAATCATAATCGATCAGCTTGATCGAGGCGAGGTCGGGCGCCTTGTCGGATGTCGGCGCGCTTTTGTTCGATGGCACCTGAAACGCATTGACCTTCAACGCCAGTGCCTGCGCATCTGCACTGAGAGCCCAGTCGTAGAACTTCTGCGCGCTTTCGGCGTTCCGGGCACCCTTGATGATCGACATCGATCCAATCTCGTAGCCGGTGCCTTCGCATGGTGCCACCACCTTGATCGGGAATCCGGCAGCCGCCTGCTTGACCGCATCATGCATGAACACGATGCCGATTGTGCTCTCGCCGCGGGCTGCCGCCTTGATCGGTGCTGATCCCGACTTGGTATACTGGTTGATGTTCTTGTGCAGGCCCTTCATGAACTCGAACCCTTCATCCTCGCCGAACAGCTGCACGATCGTGGCAAGTGTCGTATAGGCGGTGCCGGATGAATTGGGATTGGCCATCTGGACATGGCCCTTGTACTCGGCCTTCAACAGGTCTTTCCAGCAACTCGGTTCCGGCAGATTGTTCTTGGCCAGCAATTCGGTGTTGTAGCCATATCCGAGCGCGCCGGAATAAATGCCGATGGTCCGGTCGCCGGCCGATTTGGCCTGTGACAGGGCCCAGTCCTGCAATTCACCGCGCATCGGTGTGACATAGGCCTCGGTCAGGCCCTCCTCAGCCGCCTGAAGATGCGGATCGCCGGTACCGCCCCACCAGACATCGCCTTTCGGGTTCGATCCTTCCGCCTTGACCTGCGCAAAGGTTTCGCCCGAGCTCTTGCGGGTCATGTTGACCTTGATCCCTGTGGCGTCCTGGAACCCGTTGGCCATCAGCTGGCACCAATCTTCCTGGGCGCTGCAATAATAGGTCAGCTTGTCGGCCGCATAGGCGGTCGACCCCATCAATATTGTGAGCAGGCCCACCGTGGCCGCCGTTGTCTTGATGCGCATGTTTCTCTCCCTGTTTTTGTTTTCTCAAAATGAGGCTAGGACAAGTCTGCGCGTGTGACAATCGCGCCAATGAAATTGAGCCCGGGAGCAACTGGCTCGGAACGCAAGTCCCGGATATAAAACCGTGACACAAAAATGCCGCTAGCGGGGTCTGAAACCGGTGCGATCGTTATGATGTCGATGCTGCGTTATCTCAGCCATCCCCAGGTCGAGATCGTTCCGGATCGACCGGTTCCACAATGGGGATTGTCGAAACTTGGACGCCAGCGAACACTTTCGGTGCGCTACGCCCATGCCCTGCGGGCGACCCGCAGAATTGTCAGCAGCACAGAGACCAAAGCCGTCGAAACGGCTTCCATTCTGGCCGAAGCGCTTGGGCTTGAACCGGAATTGAGGCCGGCAATGCACGAGAATGACCGCAGTGCGACGGGTTTCCTCGAGCCAGGGGAATTCGAAGCGGTGGCGGATCGGTTTTTCGCCGAACCCGATAAAAGTGTGCGTGGCTGGGAGCGGGCGATCGATGCGCAAACGCGTATCGTCAGGGAGATTGTTTCGGTTCTGGAAACACACCGAGGCGGCGATATTCTGATCGTCGGTCATGGCGGTGTCGGCACACTGCTTTACTGCCATTTCGCTGGCTTGCCGATTTCACGAAGTAGTGACCAGCCGCCGGGAGGCGGAAATTTTTTCACGGTCCAGCACGAATCGGGCAATGTCCAACACTCATGGCGTCCAATGGAAGAATTGTGACGTTTCACACTCGATCAGCAGGAACTACGAATGACCCCCGATGAAACACCACTTGATCTCGGCAGAACGGGATCATTGAACGGGCGCCCGGTCGGACGTCTGGCCTATGGCTGTTGGAGATTTCCCGGTACGCCGCAAGCCGGCGTCGCCGAGAAGATCGAAACGGCTTTTGAGATCGGTGCCAATGTGATCGACACGGCGGATATTTACGGTGCGGGGGAGGCCGAGAATATGCTGGGAAGCTGGCTCGGCGAGCAACCGTCGCGCCGGGACGACATGGTTCTTGTCACAAAGGGCGGCATCACCCCGCCGATCCCGTACAATTCGTCAAAAGACCATCTGATCGGCGCGTGCGAGGCGTCACTGCGGCGGCTGCGGACCGATCATGTCGATCTTTATCTCATCCATCGGCCCGACATTCTCACCGGCGCCGAAGAAGCTGCAGCGGCATTGACGGCTCTGAAAGACAGCGGCAAGGCCGCAGCCGTCGGCGTGTCGAATTATTCGCTGGAACAGACCCGGGCGCTGCAGGCCTTCCTCGATTTTCCGCTTGCCGCGATCCAGCCGGAGATCTCGGCCTGGGCGACGGATGCGCTGTTTGACGGCCTGCTCGACCATGCCCAGGCGGCCCGTCTGCTGCCGATGGCCTGGTCACCACTGGCCGGTGGTATTCTGGCGACGGGAGCTGCACCCGAAAAAGGCACGGACCGGTTTGAAAAACTGATCGAGGTGCTCGACCGGATTGCAGAGGCAAGCAATGTCGGGCGCGATTGCGTGGCCCTGGCTTGGCTGCTGGCGCATCCCGTCGGCATCATGCCGATAATCGGTACACAGTCGGTGGACCGCATCAGAGCGTCGGCGAAAGCATATGAGGTCAAGCTGACCCGCCGCGACTGGTATGAAGTTCTGGAGGCCGGTCTTGGCCAGCGGATGCCGTGATCAGTGAACGAGGCGCGGCTGTCCACTGGCGGGTCCGACCCCATCGGGGACCGGAACAGTGGTGCTATCATAATCGGTGTTCAGCACCAGATTGGGTTTTTTACGCAAAAGTAGGCGCAGTGCCACAATGGCGGTGTAGGCCGAGTCCTCGGCAATCTTATTGTTTGTATCGACAATGAAATTGCCGTTGGGCAGGTAGATCGTGCCAAGCAGATTGCTGGCCTTCTTGCTTTTGATGAGAAAATCGGCCTCTGCATTGTTGCGGTCCTGGAAAATGATCAAGCCGGCCATGGATCCGCTTGTCGGCGCAACCAAATCGACGATCGAATTGCTGGACGCATTGAATACGGCTCCAGTGCCAGTGAAATAAAGCCCCACGCCGGTACCGGTCAGCGATGCATTTGATGAGATGACCAATGGCCCGTCTTTGAACACATAAATTCCAGATGAAAGCGTGACACTTGCATTGGCTTTGATCGTCACACCGTTGCAATAGACGCCGGGCGACAGAGATTGGTTTTTGTTTTTGATCTGCAATGCCTTGAATTTGCACGAAGTGGAGAATTTTGGCGCGGGACGACTGGCAAGTGGATCGTTGATCGCTGGACAGTCGGTAATCGGTTGATGGAAATAGTTCTTTACTGAACCCAAGTAGCCACCTGAACTGCACGCCAGTTTTGCGCTCAGAACTGCGTCTTGACTGGATTCAAGGCCAACTTTGGAGGTGGAATTGGAGTAGACTGCGCAATTCGAAGCCGTCAGCAATGCACCCTGTTGCAGACTGACCGTGCCCGAGGATGCCTTCTCAAGCCCGATGACACAGACATTGGTACTGCCGCTGGCTTGCGCGGTAGCGCTTACCCTGATTTGCGGTGATCCCTTGAAATAACCCAGGAAAAAATATCCGTAATCGTCCTGCTCGACAGCTACCGTGACCCGTCTTTTGCCAGCGTCGACGGTGACGATGGATTTGTAACTCGCTCTGTTCATCCCGGTACTGGCCAGGGTCGAAGTCAGATAATTGTCCGCAACAGCTTTCGCTGTCTGCGTGTTCCATCCCTTCAGCGACGCTTCCCGCACAGCGGCTAGAACCGCGTTATCGGCGGAATTCTGCAGCGACGTAACCTGAAATTGGTGGATATACATATCCATAGCGCCGCCGGTAATCCCGGCCAGGACCGGCAACAGGATGGCTGCGGCCATTGCAAATTGACCGCTTACGCAGTCGGCAAAACGCTTTGTCGATTCGAGAACATTCCGGAATGCCCGGACCGGCCAACCAGGTGATATTGCTTCGGCGATTTTTTCGCCTGTTGTTATTTTTTGCCCCGAGACCATTGAGGAACTCCCGCTTGAAATATCAGCATGGTCTAAACTGTTTAATTTCCGGCAAATATCCGTAGCCTACGCGGCCAAATTGCAGCCAGCGTTACCAATATATTTACGGCGATTGATTCTTTCGGCAAATTTATCCGGCAGCCCGGAGATTCAATGACTCGTCCAGAAGCCCGGCAAACTTGTCCTGCGGCAATGCCTTGTTGAACAGATAGCCCTGAACGATGTCGATGCCTTGCTCCCGCACGGCTTCGAACTGCGCTTCGGTTTCGATGCCTTCGGCGACCAGCCTCAGGTTGAGGCTCTGGGCAAAATTGACCGTCGTTGCGACAAACTGTTTTGACAGTGGGTCGTGCTCCATTGCCTGGATGATCGACATGTCGATCTTGAGTTCGGTGAATGGGCACAGTCGCAGCATCTCGAAGTTCGAGCCGCCGGTGCCATAATCATCGAGCGACAGTCCAAAACCGGCCATGCCCAGCCGCGCCAACGTTTCCAACAGTCGGCTCATGTCTTTCGGCAGCGCCGTTTCGGTGAGTTCCAGCACCAGGCTTTCCGGCGAAATGCCGAAATCCTTTGTCAGCGTCAGCAAGGCGGAAACGACTTCGCCATCCTCCAGCACTGACGCATCCAGATTGATCGCGATGTCAGGCGTGAGCCCGCGGGCCTGCCATCGGGAGATATCGGTAAAAACTTTCTTGATCACCGCCAAGGCGGCGACCGAAGCGCGTCTGCTGTGGCTGATGTCCTGGAAAAAACCCATCGGCGCCATGAAGCGGCCACTGCCCAGGTCGATCCGCGTCAGCGATTCCGCCCCGCTGAGGCTGCGATCCAGGGTACGGTATTGCGGTTGATAGAACGGCACCAGCATGTCGTCCGTGACATGGGTGATCTCGTCTTGTTTTTTTTCCGACTTCGCGATGACGGACTGTTTGGACCGGCGCTCGAGCATGGCCGACATCTCGCCCATATCGATCGGCTTTTTCAAAGCGCCAAGAATGTCGATTCCGAGCATCCGGCCCATATTCTGGGCGGTCTGGACGATCTTTCCGGACTCGCCGCTGGACACGATGATTTGACCTTTGAAACCGGTCAGCGAAATGGCGCGCATGAATGCCAGCCCGTCCAGCTTCGGCATGTTGAGATCGAGAATGATCAGCCCGATCGGCTCTTTGGCTTTGCGAACCGCCTCGATACCCTCTTCACCGTCATGCGCAGTGAGCACGGTTGTGACACCGAGCGCTTGCAGCACGCTTGTCGCGACGGTGGAAAATACAATGTCGTCGTCGACGACAAGTACCGGTTCTGAAAACGGCATATGATACAAGCCCCAAGATTGCCGGCTAATATTCCCCGATCTTGGTTAACAAAGATTAACCAGAATTACGCGTTGCCCGGTTATCTCGCATTAACTAGGATTCGTTAAAATTGATTCGATTCCAGCGGCGGAAACGGAACGATCAATATGCGCACGGTTCGGGCAACCAGTTCACTGAGCTTTCGGCTCTCACTTGTCGTTGTGGCAGCGGTGCTGTTCGGCATTCTGATCACGGTCGGCTTTTTCCTGTTTCAGGATTTTCGCAGTACGGTCAAAGCGGAACAAGAACGATTGAAGGGATCGGCCGCAGCTTTCGGCGCTGCAATGTCAGCAAGTGTTGCCAATTCTGACGCGCGCGGAACGCTGGAGGTCCTGCGCGGCCTGCGTGATCTTCCAACCATAAAATTTGCCGGTGTGACCACCAGTGACGGCGTTCTGTTGGCGGAAATCGGCGGCGCGACCATGCTTGTCGGGCGGGATGGTGCGGCGGCGCAGAAAAGCCTGTGGTCGTTCATGACCGCGGAAACGCTGAGTGTTGGAAACAACATCCTTCATCAGGGACAGGTGGTTGGCCGTATTGAGCTGCACGCGAATATCGCTTGGCTGCGTCAGCGTTACATCGATGGCATTCTCGTTGCCCTGTCCTTCGGTTCCCTGGTGGTTCTCCTGACCATCCTGTTTGCCCGCCGCAAAATCAGGCGGATTGTCCGCCCGCTCCACTCGCTGACCAGGAAACTGGCGCATATCGACCAGAAATCGAATCTCGCCGTGCATCTGGAACGGGAAACCGACGACGAAGTAGGTGTCCTGATCGACGCCTTCAACGACATGTTCGGACGTATCGACGAGCGCGATCGTCAATTGCAGCGCCATCGCGACACGCTGGAGGACACCGTCCGCATTCGTACGGCCGAGGCGGTGACGGCGAAGGAGCAAGCCGAACAGGCCAATGCCGCCAAGTCGGACTTCCTGGCGACGATGAGCCACGAAATCCGCACGCCGATGAACGGCATGATGGTGATGGCGGAAATGCTGTCAGCCGCGCCATTGTCGCCGAAACATCTGCGTTACAGTGAAATCATTGCGCGTTCCGGCCGCGGACTGCTCAACATCATCAACGATATTCTCGACTTCTCGAAAATTGAGTCGGGCCGGATGGAACTGGAATCCATTCCGCTTTCGATCGATACGCTGGTCGAGGATGTTGCCAGCCTGTTTGCCGAACGCGCGCGCGAGAAATCGTTGACCATCTCGACTTATATCGCGCCGGATGTGCCGTCCGAAGTCGTCGGCGACCCGACCAGGGTCAACCAGGTCGTCACCAACCTGGTCAACAATGCGCTGAAATTCACCGAGGAGGGCGGCGTCACCGTCGAGGTGCAGCTTGCGGCCGACCAACCGGTCGACCAGGCAACGAAGGTGCTGCTTTTCAATGTACGCGATACCGGCATCGGGATTGCCAAGGACAAGATCGACCAGGTGTTCGAGCGGTTTTCCCAGGCTGACCAGTCGATCACTCGAAAATTCGGCGGTACCGGCCTCGGACTGTCGATCTCCCGTCGTCTCGTCGACGCCATGGGCGGAGAACTGTCGGCCGACAGCGAACTCGGCAAAGGGTCCTGTTTCTGGTTCAAGGTCGAGTTCCCGGTATCTGAAAAGGCAGTCGATACCGGCAAATTCGAAGGCAGGAGCATTGCGCTGTTCGATTCCGATCCGATCAGCTGGGCCACCACCTGCAACGCGCTGCTGCTGCGCGATGCCAGGCTTGCAGAAACAAGTGTCGCCGGCGTGGTCTCCAATTGCGATGTCATGCTGGTCCGGTCGCAGGACCTGGCCCAGCTGACCGATATCAAATGCGGCAATGCCGGCGATGTTCCGGTTGTCGTGATGCAGAGTTTTGCCGCGACGGATTCGGTCGATCTGCCAAACGGGTTCCAGCATGTCGGCGATCTGCCGCTGCCGCTGCGCCGCGGCGATATTGCAGTTCTGGCAAGCTGTGTCACGGCAGGTGACTTTGCTGCGCTGCGCGCCGAATCCCGCTCGCGCCAGACTGTGGCAGAATTGCCGGATTTCTCAATTCTCAGTGTGCTTGCGGTTGACGATACCGCCGTCAATCGCGAGGTTCTCGGCGAAGCCCTGACCAGCCTGGGTATCCGCGCCGATATGGCTGAGAGTGGCGCGGAAGCAATTGAGAAGGTGACCGCGCGGCGTTACGATCTGATCTTCATGGATTGCTCGATGCCGGAGATGGACGGATTCGAAGCCACCGCCGCCATTCGCGAAGTACAGACGGCCAAATCCCAGCAGCCGACACAGATCGTCGCCCTGACGGCCCATGTCAGCGGCAGCGAAGCCGACCGCTGGAAGGAAGCCGGCATGGATGCCTATGTCGCCAAGCCGTTTACCATTCCGCAGCTTGTCTCGGTGATCTCGCCGCTCGGACAGAGCACAGCGGCCGAACCTTCGAAGGAAGAGGAGACCGTGGTGGAGATGCCGCAACAACCCGCTGCATCCGATCTGCCGTTGCTGGCTCCTGAAACACTCGACATGTTCGCCATGCTGTCCAAATCGAATGGCGGTTCCGTCGCAGGCAAGATTTTCGGCATTTTCCTCGATCGCGCCCCTCAGGGCCTTGAGGATCTGAAAACCGCTCTGGCCGGCAATGACCCAGACAGCGCAGGGGCTGCGCATGCATTGAAATCCATGTGTTCGAGCGCCGGCGCCAAGCGAGCGGCCGATATTTGCCAGCGCATCGAGGATGGTTGCAAGGCGGAAGCGGATATCGATCCGCAACTGATCGACATGCTGAAATGGGCGCTCGATTCCACGGGGGATGAAATGACCCGTATCATGGCCGAAACTGAAGCACCGGCCGACGAGGCAGCTCAAAAAACAGGTTGAGTTAGCGTCCCGCGGAATTGCCAGGTTTCACGGCATTGCTCTTGCCGCATTTGTCCGGTCATATAATTTAGATTGTGTCTTGTTTGTACGGAAGCATCTGAATCATGACAAATAACACCGCCGCAATTATCGTTGAGAAAACCGCGATCGGAAACGCCCGGATCGTCGAACAGCCGATCCCGCCACTGCCTGATGGCGCGGTTCTATTGCGCACCGACAGTTTTGCCCTGACGACGAACAACGTCACCTATGCGGCCGCCGGCGACCAGCTTGGTTACTGGACATTTTTCCCGGTCGAACAGGACGGGTGGGGCATCGTTCCGGTCTGGGGGTTCGCCACCGTCGAGCAATCCAATTGCCCGGACATTGCCGTTGGCGAGTGCATCTACGGCTATTTGCCGATGGCCGGCTATCTGGTCGTGGTTCCGGATCGGGTGCGTGATCTGTCATTCGCCGACAGTTCCGAGCACCGTCGGGAATTGCCGGCAGCCTACAACAATTATGTCCGTGTCAGCGGCAACAAGAACCACGACCCCGAGCTTGATGACCGGCAGGCGATCCTGTCGCCGTTGTTCATCACTTCGTACCTGCTGTTTGACTTCCTGCACGACAATGACTGGTTTGGTGCCGATCAGATCATCATCGGCAGCGCCTCGAGCAAGACCGGGCTGGGTCTGGCGCAGTTCCTGGCCGAAGCCCGTCCGGAAGGCCCGAAGGTGATCGGGCTGACATCGGCGGGAAATCGTGAATTTGTAGAACAGCTCAAGGCCTGCGATCAGGTTGCCACTTATGACAACATTGACCGGGACATCGGCCAGGTAGCGTCGGTCTATGTCGACATGGCCGGCAATGCTGCAGTCCGCAAGACGTTACATGAGCATCTTGGTGACATGATGAAGTACAGCTGTGCTGTCGGCATGAGTCATTGGGACAAGTTCGGACCGACGGGCGACTTGCCCGGTGCAAAACCGCAGTTCTTTTTTGCCCCGGCGCAGATCAAGAAGCGCCTCGGTGAATGGGGCCCGGGTGTGCTGGAAGGTCGGATCGACGAAGCCTGGAAGCGGCTGGCACGGCAAAAGGGCGACTGGCTGACCATCGAGGAAAGCAACGGCCTGGAAGAGGCGCTGGCCGTCTATCAGGCGTTGGCCGCCGGCAAGGTCGATCCCAGAACCGGACACATTGTCCGGCTTGCCGGATAGTGCTGTACGAAGGTGCCGGGCAATTAAAAAGACTCCAACCGTAAGTGGAAAGTTAACCGGCTGAACATAACCTGTTCCCGTTGTCTGGGGGCAGTATGATTTTTCCACATCCCGTGCTGATCATTGATGATGATCCGGTGCACCAATTCGTAATCGCCGGTGCGTTGAATGCACTCGATGTTTCGGACCAGCATACTGCCAGCGATGGTGAAGAGGGCCTGAATTTCCTCAAGAACAGCGGGATTCCGATAGGCCTGATCGTTCTCGATCTGAATATGCCGAAGATGGATGGTCAGACATTTCTGGGTGAACTCAAGGAAATTGGATATTCCGGTTGTGTCATCCTGTGCAGTGGCGAACCGAGTGTCAGCATTGATATTGCCGGGCGTCTTGGGCAGTGGTTCGGAATCAATATTGTCGGTGCACTGAAGAAGCCGCTCGACATGACCGTTTTTTCCAGAATGCTTAATAGTTGTATAGACGAAGAAGTGCCGAGGTCTAACGCCGTTTGAAAATTGAAAACTGGCCGTGCGCCTTTGCCACCAGATCGGTGTCTCTCCATAATTCCGATTCCATGGTCGCGACGCTTCGGCCCTTGTTGGTGACGGTCGAAAGACAAACGAGTGTTCCGGTGCTCACCGGCTTGAAATAGCTGATGCCGCA
>JAJFHT010000171.1 GCA_021775495.1 Hyphomicrobiales bacterium
GCCCGCATGCATGATCAGCTCACTGATCAGCAGGTCTCGTTTCATCATGGAACCAAGCAAGGTTTGTCTCCCTATCGATCGAAATTGCAAATGGCGCCTGCGTCGTTGGAAGACACAGACAATATGTCTCAGGCAGCGTAGTCGGCTTTGATCATGTCGGCACACTTTTCGCCAATCATGATGGTAGGCGCATTGGTGTTGCCTGAAACCAGAAGCGGCATGATTGAAGCATCCGCAACGCGCAGTCCCTCAACACCCTTGACCTTCAATCGGGGATCAACCACGGCCATGTCGTCGACACCCATCTTGCAGGTACCGACAGGGTGATAGACCGTGTCCGAACGGTTGCGAATGTGTTGCTCCCACTCGGCGTCGGTCATGTTGTCGTGCAGGCCAAACATCTCCTTGTGCCTGTATTTCGCCAGGGCCGATGTTTCGAGAATCGCACGGGTTTTCTTCGCGCCCCGGATCATGGTTTGCAAGTCGCGCTCGTCAGACAGGAATTTCGGGTCAATACCCGGCGCGGCCATCGGGTCGGCGCTTTGCAGAAACACTTCGCCGCGCGAATACGGCCGCAATGCGCAAACATGGCAGGAGTATCCGTAACCAAGATGCAGCTTGCGCGCGTGATCATCGACAATTGAAATCACAAAATGGGTCTGCGCATCAGGCCGGTCGAGTGACGGATCGGTTTTGAAGAAACTGCCCGATTCGGAAATGTTGGAAGCGATCATCGAGTTCCCGTGCTTACGCCATTTCAGGATCTCGCCAATCAATTTGAATGAGCCGCGAATGCCAATTCCCAGATTGTCGGTGTCCTTGGTCTTATAGGCCATGACGAAATCCACATGGTCTTGCAGATTCTGGCCGACACCCGGCAGCTCATGCACCATCTCAATTCCATGTTGCCGAATATCTTCGGAACGGCCAACGCCTGAAAGTTGCAACAGCTGCGGAGACTGGAATGCCCCGCCGCACAGGATCACTTCCCTGTTGGCCCGTACTTCGAGATCTTTCTGTCCGGCACGATAGGCAATTCCGACGGCACGTTTGCCTTCGAACAGAATCCGGGTGGCATGCGCCTTGGTTATCACCGTCAGGTTTGGACGTTTGTCCATAATCGGGAAGAGATAGGCTGCCGCGGTCGAACAACGCTCGCCGTTCTTCTCCTTCGAATGGAACAGCGTGGTTTGCCAAAGGCCGGCGCCTTCATTGTCACCATCGTTGAAATCATCGGTGCTGCGAATTTGAACCTGGTTGCAGGCATCGACGAAGGCTTTTGAAATCGGCCTGGGCGCTTTCTGGTTTGATACGTGCAGCGGACCTGATGCGCCATGTGCATCATCGGCACCTCGAACGTTGTTTTCGGCTTTCTTGAAATAGGGCAGAACCTCGTCCCAGCCCCAGCTTTCGTTGCCCAGTTCGGCCCAACTGTCATAGTCCTGTTTCTGGCCGCGAATATAAATCATGGCATTGATGGCACTTGATCCGCCCAGCGCCTTGCCGCGCGGCTGATACCCCTTGCGACCGTTCAACCCGGGTTGCGGAACTGTTTCGAAGGCCCAGTTGTTGATCTTGGGCCGGCCCGGCAACATGGCGACCACGCCTATCGGAGCCCGAACCAGGATCCCATTGCCACCTCCACCAGCTTCAAGCAGGCAAACCGATACGCTCGGATCCTCGCTCAGGCGCGCGGCGATCGTCGCACCTGCGGCCCCCGCTCCAACGATCACAAAATCAAATGTCATTGTTTTCTCCCTTGATGACGCCTTGGTCAAGGCGTTCATAATCGCGCTCCCCAAGCCGCGTGGACTCCAGGCTTCGGCGGCTCAACCTCCATTGAACAATAATACTGGACATTTGTCCAGTATTATTGTTCAAAAACCTACTTCGACTGGAATCCACGGACTGATGTTGGGTTGATGGGACCGCAGTCCGCAACATTGAGTCCATTGCAACCGGACAACCCCGGCAGCCCACCAATCAGATTGCTCTGTTTTTCCGCCTTATGCGGGTGGTTGCAAAGCCCGCTGCACGACAACAGCAAGGGGATCGTGGATTGGCGCCCCGGAGCGCGTCGACGTTTGCCGCCCTGGTTTCAAATCACCTGCAGACGTTCTTCGCCTGATGGAACGGAACCATCGTCGATCCTTCCGACAGCCTGGATGAATCCGGCAATCTCATTGCGAAATACCAGGCCGGTGTTTTGCCGCGGCAGCGGCCGCAGATCAAAACCTGGCGGTGAACCCGGCACGCTGCCGCTGATCGGGCGGCCGTTCCAGCGCTCGCCATATGCGCCGAGCGCCAGATAGGCCGGCATCGCCACCTTGAAGCTTCGACCGGCCTCGCCACCCAGTGCGCGGTCGCCTATCCGGATCGAATGTGATCGCGCCTCGGCTGCAGAAGTGCCGAGTTCAATTCGATATGAAAGATGGCGCGACGTGTGCAGAAATCCGCGCGGCAGGAACCCGGACACATCGGTATCCGGCCGTTCCTCAGGCCGCAGGATGCGACGGGCATTCGATTGCAAAATCGCATCCACCTGCTCGGCGGTCATGGTGACGATCTGAACTTCATCGGGATAGGGCATGACGGCAAGCCATTCGCCCAGGGTCAGTTTTCCCGGTTCGATGCCGGCTATGATGCTGGCGCCATTGATCAAGGCAAAATCGACATCGAACCCTGCGCTGCTCAGACGTTCGGCAATCACGTCGCACATAAAGCCGATCAGCGGGCAATTGCCGGTATATCGTTCGGCGGCTGCAAACCGGAAAGAAAGCGCGTCGGTTTCCACGACCGCAATCTCATGAGTCAGGACGGCTTCGATCCCGCTGGTGAGCGGCGCGATATGAGCCGTTTCGAACGCAAGGTCATAATCGCCGTCATGCTCGAACTGATCATGGTCTCGCGCACCCGGCACAACGCTGTCATCGCGCGGTTTGATCGGGTGCAGGCAGGCCCGGGTGATGCCGCGAAAAGATCCTTCCGGCTGCGACAGGTCGATCTCGATTTCTCCCAGAAACCGCCCGTTGCACTCGGCTTGCAGAACCGGAATGCCGTGATGAACATGTTTCTGTTTGATGCCCTTGGCGTTCAGCCGGGTGTGGGTGTGAGCACCGATGATCATTACCGGTTTGCCGGTCAGTGGAGCGGCGGCGCGGGCAATGGAGATATCGGCCTCGCCGATGTCACGCCCGGCGGCGGCCTTGCCGCTCTGATGCTCCCCCTCGCCGTACCCGCAATGGGACAGGATCAGCACCGCATCGACCAGGGGTTCCAGCGCGGGCAGCAGGTTTTCGATCGCCGTGACCGGACTGGCGACACTTAGTGTCAGATCGCCCTGCTGGCCGACCCGGGTTTCAACCCGGGTAGTCAGTCCGATCAGGCCGATGCGCAATCCATTCGAAATCGCGATTGCCGCCGGGTGGTAATCCTGCCCGGCCTCCAGATGTGAGGACGCATGCACATTGGCGCTGAGAATCGGAAAATCGGCGTCCTGCCGGATTCCCTTGGCCAGCAGCGCTGACCCCCGATCGAATTCATGATTGCCCAGAACGCTGCAATCGACCCCGCCGGCCGAATAGACGCGATAACCCGCATCGGCGACGAACTCGTCTTCATTCCAGCCGAGCAATTCGTCGAACACCGAACCGGTATGGTCATCGCCAATCGACAGAAACAGCGTCGCCATATCGTCCTGCGCCCGTGCATCGCGAACCCGCTTCACCATCTGCGAAAACCGGTGCGTGCCTTTTGCAGCCCCGAACTGGTCGGTGAGATGATTGTGCAGATCGTTGAAGTGGAACACCCGAAGCCTTGCAGTATCGGAGCCTTTGCCTGCAGGCGGCGGGTCCCCGATCACCCGGGTGATCGGCGCGCTGATGGCATCACCATGCAGCAGGAACAGCTGATCGATTCCGCCGGCCGGATTCGGTTCCGCCGGAACCAGCCGCAGGGTGCCGGGCTCTGTCCCGTCAGGACCGGCTATGTGCTCCGGCACGACTTCGGCTCCCGCGCGAGAATTCTACTGCTCGTGCTTGATTGCGCTTTCATGCCACTTGTGCAGGAACAGCCAGGACAGGAAGGTCATGAACATGAAGATCAGCACGCCGCTCACCGAAATCAGGATGATGGCGGCGAACATGCGCGGAATATTGAGCCGGTAGCTGGCTTCCAGAATCCGGAAGGCAAGACCCGAACCGACACCGCCGGTACCGGCGACAAACTCGGCCACGATGGCGCCGATCAGCGACAGGCCGCCGGCGATCTTCAGGCCGCCGAGGAAATAGGGCAGCGACGCGGGCAATCTTAAAAACCGCAATGTCTGCCAGCGAGTGGCTCCATAGAGTTTCATCATGTCGCGCAGATTGTGATCGGCCGAATTCAGTCCCAGTGTCGTATTCGACAGGATCGGAAAGAAGGCGACGATCCACGCGCAGATCAGCAGACCGGCAAATTTTGAATCGACATAGATAAATATCAGCGGTGCAATGACGATGATCGGCGTGACCTGCAAAATAACCGCATAGGGAAAGAACGACATTTCGATCCATTTGGACTGGGCGAACAGCACGGCAATTCCAACCCCGCCGATGATGGCGATCAGCAGCGCGAAGAAGGTGATCTGCAGCGTGATCGCCAGTGATCCAAGCAGCAGCGGCCAATCTTCGACAAGCGCGTTGAAGACGATGCCAGGCCGCGGGATGATGTAATGTGGGATCTCGTTCCAGACGCAGATTCGGTCCCAGGCCGCAATACTCAGCACAACGACGGCGACCGGTAACAGCCAGCGGCCGATCTTTTCGCGCCGCGCTGTCCGCGCCTTGCGCATTTCTACCGGATCGACGGGAATTTCGGCGGCGGCCTGATGCTGTGTTGCTGTGTCATCCATCAAAGGTGATCTCCCGCATCCATTGCATTGTGCAGAGCATTCGAGGCGTCTCGGCAAATGGCATTGTAGTCCGACGAGGTTCGAAAATCATCGTCGCGCGGATAGGGCGCGTCAACGCCGATATCTTCCACCACCCGTCCCGGCCGTGCCGCCATCACGACGATCCGACTCGACAGATAAGCGCTTTCGAACACCGAATGAGTGACGAATATGACCGTCCAGTTGAAAGTCTCCCACAGGTGCAGCAGATCATTGTTCAGTTTGAACCGGGTGATCTCGTCCAGCGCCGCGAAAGGCTCGTCCATCAAAAGCAGTTTCGGCCGGGTGACCAGCGCCCGGGCGATCGACACCCGCATTTTCATGCCGCCGGACAGTTCCCTCGGATAGGAGGCGGCAAAATCCTTCAGACCGACCATGTCGAGCGCTTCCTCGACCTGGTCCCGGGCGCCGGCGCGCGAGGCACCTTTCAGCCGCAGCGGCAGCCAGACATTTTCAAACACCGTGGCCCATTGCATCAGGGTCGGTTCCTGAAACACGAAGGAGATTTCACAATCCGGCCGGCCATGGCTGTCAGTATTGGAGCTCGGCCACAGCACTCGGCCCGTGGTCAGGCTGCCGAGGCCGGCAATGATCTTGAGCGCCGTCGACTTGCCGCACCCGGAGGGTCCCAGCAGGCTCACGAATGAGCCCTGTTCGACATCCAAGGTCATCCCGCGCAGGGCTTCCGTTCCGTTGGAAAATGTCTTGCCGATCTGCCGCAGCGACAGCAATGCAGTGTCGTTCATCTAACGTCCATATTGTTTCCGGGGGTGGAAGCACAATCGGTCCCACCCCCGTTCCAGCTTTCAGCTGGTTTGCAGCATTTCAGGCAAAAGCGGCCTATTTACCTGTCAGTTTCTTCTTCACATCGAGACCGACACCCTTGTTGACGTAATCGAGTGTATAGGCCTTCTTGTAGTCAAGTCCGGCGTCGATCACTCCGGCCGTCACCATCTTGTCGAAAAAGCTCTTGATCCGCTCATCGGTCATCGCACCGATGCCCATGGTTTCCGCGTCACCGGAATCGACAATGCCGAATTCATTCAGCTTGGCGATGGCAAAATCAATCTTGTCATCACCCATGTCGGGATTGTCTTTCTGGATCAAAGCGTTGGCGGCGCTGCGGTCGCCATACATGTAATTGTACCAGCCGATAATCGAGCCATCCATGAAGCACTTCACCGCGTCCGGCTTATCGTCGATGGTCTTCTGCATCGCGACGATCAAGGTCGAGTAGGTGTCAAAACCGTAATCGGCCAGCAGGAAGATATTTGGCTTGAAACCACCTTCCTGTTCGATCACCAGCGGCTCGGATGTCACGTAACCCTGCTGTCCGCTCTTCTTGTCGGAAAGAAACGGTGCCGAGTTGTAAGTGTAGGGTTTGCGCTGCTCGTCCTTGAAGCCGATGCTGACCATCCAGCGGAAAAACGACTGGTAGCCACCATTTCCGATCAGCAGCGTCTCGGCTGTTTTCAGGCTCTCCCAGGTATCCAGCCCCTGTCCGGGATGAGTCATGATGACCTGCGGTTCCTTCTGGAACACGCTTCCCAGCACCTTCATCGGAATGTTCTCTTTCACCGAATTGAACGGCTGCAGCAGATTGCCGTCCATGAGGAAATCGATCTTGCCGGCAAGCAACAGGGCACGATTGTTGACGTTGGGACCGCCGGGCACGATTTCGACGTCGAGACCGCACGCTTTGTAGGTGCCGTCGACGACGGACTGGTAGAAACCGCCATGCTCCGGCTGGGCCACCCAATTGGTTCCGAATTTCACGCTGTCCATTGCATGCGCCGAGGAGGTCGCGAAAAACGCTCCTGCCAGCGCATACCCAAGTGTTCCTAGTTTCATGATTGTCACTCCTGATGATCGTTGCGGATGCAAGAGAAACAAAATATCGGCCGATAGTCACGCCAATTCCTCTCACATGAATTGCAGTTCACGTCGTTTCCCTTTCTTGCCTTCCGGTTTCATCACATCGTCGAATTGGCTGTTGCCAATATGAGAAGGCTCGTTTTAGCCTGAACGCGTGGGCACTCAGGCTGGCAGGACACCGATGCTGAAACACCGAACTCCCGACACAATCCGCAAACCCTTTGCCAAATATTCGCATGGTGTGGAAGTTCCGCCGAATGCCCGCCTGCTGTTTTGCTCCGGTCAGCTCGCTGTTTCGCCGGATGACAGCATACCGGACGGAACCCTGGCGCAAGCCCATCTGTGTTTTGACAATATCGGCGCGGTGCTTCGCAGCGCCGGAATGGATTTTTCCGATATCGTGCGCATCAATGCCTATGTGACCGGCCGCCAACACATGGCGCCCTACATGGTCGCCCGCGACGACCGGTTTGACGACGCGCCTCCTGCATCCACCCTGATGATCGTCTCCGGTTTCACCCGTGAGGAATTCACTGTCGAAATCGAGGCCATCGCGGCAAAATGCGACTGAACAGGCGGACCCTGATGAGGTTTCAGCGCTCTTCATAGCCCCGCCAGTCTTGATTCGACTTTTTTCAAAAACCGCTCTCGCTGCAGATTGCCGATGACGTTCATCTCATGCAATTGCAGCCAGGTGGACTGGCATTTGCGATTGAACAGAACCCGCAGGCCGCGCAGGAAGAACCGCTTTCCAGGGTTACCGATGACCGCGAGCCACCAGGCTGGCGACCCGGATGTGGTGACGACAACCAGCCGCCTGATATGCGATATGCGCGATGATGTCTTGCCCAGCCGTCTTGTCGCCACTTCGAACGTGACACCAGGAAGCCAGACCCGTTCGAACCAGCCCTTCAAAATGGCCGGCGGGCCATAATACCAGGTTGGGAAAATGAAGACCAATCCCTCCGCCCATCGCAGATTGTCGATATGTGCGGCGACATCATCGATCATTGGCCCGCCTGCACAAAGATAAGCCTCACGTTCCGCGCGGCTCAGAACCGGCTGAAAATCCTCAGCATACAGATCGGTTGTGCGTATCGCATGACCGGCATGTGACAGTGCCCTTTGGGCGGTATTCAACACAGCCGCATTGAAACTCGTAGGAACCGGGTGTGCATAGATGATGAGCAGATTCATGCGAAGACCACTGGCTATTTCTAACCGTCAATCCCCGCAGTTCCCGGCTCATTCCGGGCGCGTGGCGTATCTGAAATCCACAGGCCGCGCATCCCGCGCAACCGCACTGCAATGCTAAATCCAGCCGGGAAGACAGTCAACATCGACACGGATTTGTAGCGGATTGGCAGTGCCAAAGTGACCAATCGATCACTATCCACGCAGAATTTACCTCACACCCTTGCCGGATTCCGGGCTTGGCGGTTATGGTTAAAGAACCATGAACACACTGACGATCGATATTCGCGCAGCACTGCCCCACGACGCTCCGGCGATCGCCGATATTCATCAGCAGGCGTGGTACGGTGCCTATTCCGGCATTATCCCGCACAAATCCCTTAACGCCATGATCAACCGGCGCGGCAGCAAATGGTGGAAACACGCCATCCAGCGCGCCACCTCGGTCATTCTCATCGAATTTGGCGGCATCATTGCCGGTTATGCCACGGTCGGACGCAACCGCGCCCGGCAGTTGCCGCAAGAGGGGGAAATCTACGAACTCTACCTGCGACCGGAATATCAGGGCGTCGGCCTCGGCAGCCGCCTGTTTGCCGCCGCACGCGAAGCACTGGCCGTGCGCAATCTGAATGGTCTGGTGGTCTGGGCACTTGCCGACAATCATGGCGCCCTGTCCTTCTATGACGGGCTTGGCGGCCATGAGATCGCCGAAGGCGCCGAAACCTTTGACGGCAAGTCACTTCAGAAAATCGCCTTCATCTGGGACTGATACCCGACAATTCGCAAGTATTTTCGATTCCGATCGCTTGAAAGCGCCGGATTTTTTCGTTTTGACCGCCATCTTTTTTCTGGTCATTCCGTGAATCCGGGCCACCCTCCATGATACGTCCGGTTTTCGGAAACAGGGGAACCGGGCGTAAGTACTATTAGCCGATTGTCCGCCTTGAATGCGGCCGAATAGACGGGTAGTCATCCGCAACAACTTGCTCCGCAATTATGAAGAGGCGCCCTCCATGCGCATCGAGGCCATCGCCATCGGCAACAACCCACCCGATGATGTCAATGTCATCATCGAGGTTCCGCTTGGCGGGCAGCCGATCAAATACGAGATGGACAAGGATGCCGGTACGCTGGTGGTCGATCGGTTTCTGTACACACCGATGACCTATCCGGGCAATTACGGTTTCGTCCCGCACACCCTGTCAGATGATGGCGATCCGATAGACGTGCTGGTTTGCAACACCCGCGAACTGATGCCGGGCTGCGTCATCAATGTCCGTCCGATTGGCGTCCTGATCATGGAAGACAATTCAGGCCAGGATGAAAAGATCATTGCCGTGCCGTCGTCGCACCTGACCAAACGCTACGACAAGGTTCACAATTTTACCGATATGCCCGATATCACAATGCAGCAGATTCAGCATTTTTTCGAACACTACAAGGATCTGGAACCCGGCAAATGGGTCCGCATCGGCGACTGGCTCGACGCCGACAATGCAAAGCGCCTGATCAGCGAAGCCATCGCGCGCGAACAGGCCGCCGGCTGATCTCCATCGATTTTCAGGCGAGGTCGCTGGCTAGCGCTTCCAGTTGGTCTGCCGGCCCGGTCAGCGACACGGTCTTTATTCTTGCCGTATGACCGCCGGTGACCGTTACCGAACCGGCGGATATGCCGAACCGTTTGGCCAGTAGTTTTTCCAGCGCCTTGTTGGCCGCGCCTTTTTCCGGCACAGCGCGGACCCGCGCCGCCAATACCGATTTTCCATCGGAAAGCGTTTTGATCCCGCCAATCGCATCGTGTGCCGCGCGCGGCGTCAGTCGCACCGAAAGAAGAATTCCATCAGCCGTTCGTCGGACAAATCCGGCCATGCCGGGTAGTAGTGTCGGCTAAATCACCATCGGAGCGATGGTGGTGACGATGAACTGACGCAGGAAGAAGATGAGCAGCAGCAGGATGATCGGCGAAATGTCGATGCCACCGAGATCCGGCATGATTCGCCTGATCGGACGAAGCGCTGGTTCGGTCGCCTTGTAGAGAAACTCGCCGATCATGCCGACAAACTGATTGCTGGAATTGATCACGTTGAAGGCAAACAGCCACGAGAACACCGCCGATGCGATGATAATCCACCAATACAGATCCAGTGCCAGAAGGATCGTCTGAATAAGGGCAATCATGCCGGTCTCCTAATACATGATCCGAATCAGGCGAAGCGGCGTTCGGAAAAAACATGCGTTGAAACAAGTGCGCAACATCACGGTTCAAGGGCTCGATGCCAGGTACCGATATGTCCAATGTGCCGAGATGTAGCCATTACCGGGCGAGGCGACAAGTCCCGCCGGTTTGGTAATCGCAATTTGCCGCAGGAGATGGACACCGCAGCTGCTTGACAGCCGGCAGCGGCGCTCCGTAAATATTCAACCATGGGGCTGTAGCTCAGTTGGGAGAGCGCGTCGTTCGCAATGACGAGGTCAGCGGTTCGATTCCGCTCAGCTCCACCATTTTTTCATATCAGACGTGTTCCGCAGAGACCCTCGAAGGAGCGCGCCAAACCCATCAGTTTCCAGCCCGAGTTCAGAAGCCTCAAGCGCGTTCCAGTCGCGGAATCCCCGGTGATTTCAGCCACAAAACCGCCGGCCCGCAAAGAGCCGGTCCCAATTTCGCCCGAGAAATACTCGTGGCCACCAATACGGGCCCGGTTGTCTGAAGTGGCCCGAAATACTCTGCAACCTGACCCGTCAACAGGTGGTGTCTTCCAGCGGCGGCGGCGGCGGTGGAGGTGGCGATGTTGGTGGCGGCGGCGGCGGCGGCGGTGGAGGTGGCGATGTTGGCGGAGGAGGTGGCGATGTCGGCGGAGGTGCGGCAACCGGAGTCGTGCAGTCGGAAACCGGCACGCAGGCCGGATCGAGCAGACGGTTGTGAACAGGGTCATCCTCGCGGTGACGGTCAATCAGGGATTTTCCACTTTCACCGAAATAGAACCGCAATCCGGCTTTCACCGTGGTGACATTGTTGCCAAAGGTACCTTCGGCAAACACTGATGGAGCGGCACCACGATAGTCAAACAGATATTCAGCGCCGACGCGGCCAAAAACCTGCGAGGTATTGGTCAGAACAGTGGCGCTCAACCGGAAATTGTCGATCGGATAATATGCCACCGTCGCATCGCCGGTGAAATAGTCACGCCCGGCATTGATCACGTTCTGGTAGCCAGCAAATCCTTCGAGCGAGATGCGGCCGAGATAAGCTTCGCCCTCAACGCCGATGCGCCACAGGTCATTGCCGCCCGGCGGTGAAACATAGTCGCCGTAAAGACCCAGAAGCGCCGCATTCGGATCGCGCCAGAACACATGTAGACCGACACCGCCGAATGTATTCAGGTCGCCGCCGGCAAGCGCGCCGTCGATCTGATATCCGAAGCGGTCCGAGAGCGGCCCGGTCAGCGAGCCTTCGACAAAACCATTGTGCTGCGAACTTGCGGTGGTTGAATCATGATAGAAATAACCCCCGGCGATTTTGCCGTTCAGGCCCGAAACCGCCGGCAAAAAGGTTTTCTGATCAAGCTCGAAGTCGGCAGCCACAGCCAAACCGGCCGGGCATGCGATCAATGCGGTCGACGTCCAGAACGCCGCAATACGCCGAAACTTTTTTTAACCCCAACTAACAAAACCCGCGTCTACAGCGTAGCAGTATCTCATATTGCCCGGTTGTTTGCCAGATACGCACTCCAAACCGCCAGTGTTTTTTACCAAATATTAACGATCCGATCCGGCAGGCGACCTCTCCCGCGGCAACCGGCAATCACATTCGCGACAAGATCACTCAACCAAAAATTGACAGATCCGGATTCGTCAAGTCGGAGAATTGTCACGTTCCCGCAAAAAGAGCAGGCGCCAGAAATGGGGAAAGACAACGCCGCATAGAATCAAACCGGCGCACCGCAGATCAAAACCACGAATATTGGCCCCAAGCAGAGCCCAGGCGCAAAACAGGCCGATCACCGGCGCAAAAGCACCATTAAGCGCAAGCCAAGACGCCGGAATGCGAGCCAGCGAGAAGTTGAAAGCAAAAAAATTCAGAACTGTCATGAACAATATGAGGTAGGCGAAAGCCCCGACCGCCGCGGTATCGCTCAGGTCGGGGGGCGTCCAGCGCGTAGCGAAAGTGAATATGCATGCCACTACAAAGGCACCAGTCACCTGAAATGTCGCGATACTGGCTGCTCGGTTCGAGCCAAAATTCAGGAAGCGGCCAACAATGAGGCTGAGAGTTGATAGAACGACCGCAACCAGCACCATTAGATTGCCGCCAACATCGCTGATACCCGCAGCGGATCGATTGAGCGTCAGAAAAGCCAGACCCGTAGCACCGACAAGCCCCCCGAAACAAACGGTCCAGTGCAGCTTTTCGCCCAGAAGAAGGCGGGCCAGAACCGGCCCCATCAGTGGTTGGAGTCCCCATATCAGCGCGATGCTAACGCCATCAGTGCGGGCCGCCCCAAGAATGCCGAACCAGAACACGAGACCGGGCGCCATCATCCCCCAGGCAATTGCCCTAAAGGAGATATGGCTGATCGTTGCGATCTGGCGCGAACACAACAGATGGATCCACATGAGTAATGCGGCAATTCCGAACTGAACCACCATGATTGAACCGGCAGATATGTTTTCCACCAGAACCTTCTGAACGATCAGACCGGACTGCCAGACAGTGATGGAAAACAGTTGCGCGGCCGTCCCGGCAACAATCGATTGATCGATCCGCATCTGACAGCCAATTCACTTGGTAATAGTGAGTGGCGGGGTTATGTTGATGTTCTGGTTGCGAAACCACAGCGGAATTGTCCGCCGCGACGATTCCTGTTCTCCTTTCGATGCCGTCAGGACAATGGAGAACTGGCCATGGTCGTCGAATGTAAAACGCCCCTGCTCATTTGTTGTTGTTTTGCCGACTGTTTCGACCGAGGTCACCGTATTTCGAGCCAGAACGACGGTCGCCTGCGGTACAGGTTGTCCGGCAGGGTCGACAACCTGGCCGGTAATCCGCCCGTCATCATTCAAAGCCACGTAGATGTTCCAAATCAGCACGGCAATTGCGATGATCCCGAATGTCAGGACAAACCGGTTGTGAAGATAGGTTCTCCAAGCCATCGGCTACCCCTTCGTCGCGCCGGAGGTCAATCCGCGGATGAAGTCTTTCTGTGCCAGCAGAAAAACCAGCATGCTGGGCAGAACGACAAGCACGCAGAATGCATAGAGTGAGCCTGTCGTGTCCTCGAATGATGCAAGGAAAGAGACCAGGCCCAGCGGCATTGTCTGCTGATCGGGGCTTCTGACGACTATCAGTGGCCAAAGAAACTCATTCCATGACCATATGAAGGACAGGATGATGTTGGTGGCCACGGCAGGCTTTGAAAGCGGCATCATGATCCGTGTCAGGATCTGCCACTCCGAAAGCCCGTCAAGACGGGCTGCCTGCACGAGTGATGACGGCACGGCTTCAAAATTCGATTTGAACAGCAGAATGCAGACAATGTGACTGAGTGCGGGAAGAGCAATTCCAAGTTTGGAATCAAGCAGGCCGAGTTTCGCAGTGAGCAGATAGGCGGGAATTATCGTCGCGTGAAATGGGATCATCATCGACATCAGCAGGAAACTGAGAACCAGCGCCTTGCCGCGAAACTGTTTGGTCAAGGCATATCCGGCCATCGCATTCAAAAGCAGGTTCACCACGACAACAAGCGTCGCAATGACGAGGCTGTTCGAAAACAGCCGGACGAAACTGACCGTGTACCAAGCTTCGACATAGTAAAAGAGGTTCGGATCACGCGGAATGATTGTTGGCGGGTAGCTGAACAGATTTTCACCGGTCACGCTGGTTTTCACGACCCAGTAAATCGGTGTCAGCATGACCACCGATATGAGGATCAAAAGAGCATGTATGGCAATCTGTTTTCGAAGCATCATCAACACCCTCAATCGGTAATGTCGACTTTGCCGGCGTCTCCGCCCGACAAACGGTTGGCAATTGTCGCCAACGTCAGGAACAGTGCAAACATGACGACGGTCATGGCTGCGGCGTAGTCAAACTGGCTCAGCGTAAAGGATGCCTTGTAGATATATGTGATGAGCAGTTCGGTCTCGCGCCCAGGTCCTCCGCCGGTCATGGTGTAGATCAGGTCGAAACTTGTGAACGAGGCGATCACTCCAAGGATGACACAGAGAAACAGAGACGGGCGAAGCAAGGGAAGCGTGATCCGCCAGAACCGGTGATGCGCGCGTGCGCCATCGATCAGTGCCGCCTCGTGGAGGTGAGGCGGTATGTTCTGCAAACCGGTGAGGATGATGATCATGAAGAATCCGACAATCTGCCAGATGGCCGCGGCCATGACCGAAATCATCGCAAACCGGTAGGATTCCAGAAAAGCGATCGGCTCACTGATGATACCGAAGGTACGCAGCCCGTAATTGATCAGCCCGACACTGTCATTGTAGAGCCATCGCCAGACGATTCCGACGGCCACGACCATCATCGGATAGGGCAGAAATATAAGGGTGCGATAGATATTGCGCCCTCTGATTTTTTGATCGACCAGAAGGGCCAACGCCAGTGCAAGGCTGATTGCAACCGGGGTGGCAAGCATGAAAACGCCAGTGTTTTTCAATGCAATCCAGAAACCGTCATCAAAAAACACCATCTCCTCATAGTGGTAGAGCCCGGCGAATTCGAGTGGTTTTCCGGGAGCCCAGAACGAGAAGGAGAGCACCACGTTCCACAACAGCGGAATGACCCGATAAAACAGGTAGATGATCAGCGCCGGGATCAGCAAAGCCCAGACAAACGCCAGTTCTCTGTTTCGTTTGAGCCGGAATAGCCGGGTCATTGTCTTGTCCACTATCAGGATTAGGTTCCGGTGCCGCGACGGGCGCGGCACCGGATCTGATGCATTCAGCGCCGGGAGAGGACCCGGTTGACCTTTTTCTCGGCAGCATCGAGAGCGGTTTTCGGATCGACCTCACCCAGCAGGGCCGGTTGCACGGATGTCCAGAACGCATCCTTGACCCGAGCTTCCTTGGCCGATTTGAGATAGCCGGTAATCTTGTCCAGCTTGGAACCGGCCAGTTCAAGGATTTCTGCCTTCAAGGGTGCCTCTGTCTTGAACTTTGCGATCAATTTGGGATCGACAGTCTTGTTCAGGGTCAGGATCGAGAACGTGCTCGACATGGTTTCCTGCCATTTGTCGGACGTGGCGATCTTGATCAGGTCGACAGCGGCATCCGGATGCGCGGTGGATTTTGAGACACCCCAACCGTGATGGTTCGGCGTCCACCAGTCACCCGGTGCGTCGACGACATCGACATTCTCGGCGTTGATCCAGTCAGCCTTGCTGGCTGCCCAAAACAAGGCAGAGTTGGGTGCCATGTACATTCCGATATTTCGGGAGCCGAATGCCGTGTTCGGTTCAACCCACCGCCCCGTCCACGAAATATTGTTGATTGAACCATTCTTGGTGGCTTCAGCCAGCGCAGTCAGCGTCTTCAGAGCTTCCGGCGTGTTGAAAGCAGCCTTGGTCATGTCTTCATTGAGAATATCGACGCCATTCATCTTGAAGAGTGGCCAGTAGAGCCAGTCGAAATTGGTCGTCAGAAATCCCGATTTGCCCTCGCCTTTCATTTTGGCTGCGGCCTCGAGAAGCTCATCGAAGCTGGTTGGCGGGTTTTCAATTCCGGCCTCCTTCAGCATCGATTTATTCAGATAGAGAAGCGTGCGGTTGAAATACCACGGCACCATCCAGGTCTTGCCATCCCCTGTCTTCCAAAGGTCAAGCGCACCATCGACAAAACGGCCAGAGAAATCGGCATCCTTTTCCAAATAGGGGCCGAGATCGAGCATCTGCTCGTTGGCGGCATATTCAGCCCAGAGCGCACCCTGGATATTGACCACATCGGGTGGTGTGCCGGCGGCAAGCTGCGTTTGATAGAACGTTGCCCACTCGGTTCCCTTCTTGTCTATCCATTCAACCTTGATGTCCGGATGTATCTCATTGAACTCCTTGATCCAGCCGTCAATTTTCTCTCCATAGATCGGCAGATTCCAGGTCAAAATGGTGATTTTGTCCTCGGCCGCGGCCGATACGGCAAGTCCCAGTCCGGCGACAGCCGCCAAAGCCGTTCTTGATATCAGTTTCTTCAACATTCCCAGGTTCTCCTCTTCGGTTGACAGGATACGCAGTGATGACTGGTCAATCTGGCGACAGTTCAATGGTGGAACCGGTGCGGAAAGATTCCTCCGCCGCCAGGCAGACTTCGATTGCGACGCGGGCATCATCTGGAGCGAGAATGGAACGACCGGCATGAAATCCGGCAAATGCCCGGCGCAGATTCTCTTCCAGTTCGAAAACCTCCCCCGACTGTTCAATCGCCATGGTTTCGGCTTCAGCCGCACCACATTTGACCTTCAGTTCGAAATCAGGATGAAGTGTGCGGTCCAGCGCGCCTGACCACCATGTGCGAATACCGCCATCATCGCCGGCCAGTTCCAGCAATGTGTGATGTTCGAATCCGGAAAGGCACTGGCTCAGAACCGCGACAGATCCGTCTGCCCATTCCAGCACGGTTGCAAAATTGTCGGTTAGTCCGGACCCGGTACCATTTCCATATGCACGGACGTTTGCCGGCTTTCCATTCGCTTCCGCATACCAGATCACCAGATCGAAAAAATGCACGAGTTCTTCGAGGATCCATGATCCGACCCGGTCTGGATCGTAGCGCCAGTTTCCCGAACCTTGCCGAAACGCATGCCGGAAAAGCGACAGGTGCTGGTAGCGGACCCGGCCGATCTCCCCGGCAGCCACGATATCGCGAACAGCGCCCCATTGCCGCGACACCCGGAGTTCGTGATTCAGAGCAACCAGTTTTCCGGTACGCCGGGACGTTTCTGAGACAAGGTCGCATTCTTCGAGTGTGATGCCGAGCGGCTTTTCCAGGAAAACATCTGCGCCGGCGCGCAGGGCGGCGACTGCAAATTCCGCGTGGACATTGTTCGGGACGGTGACATCGACAACATCGTAGCCACCGGCCGACAGCATATCCTGATAGTCTGCAAACCGTTTTGCTGCTGGAACAAGCCTGGTGGCCGCATCAGCCGATTTGTCGCTGTGGCAATAGATCGATACGATTTCCGCTCCGCTGATCGCCTCGATGGCTTTTGCGTGCATCTGCCCCCACGCACCGAATCCGGCGAGAGCAACTCGAGTGGATTTGCCGGTCATGATAATGCCTCTCCCGACCTGGCATCGAAGAGATGCGATTTTTCGATATTGAAGTTCAGCCGGACCGGTTGCCCGGTGACGGGATGAATGTCCGGATTTACCCGAGCAATCAGATGTTGCTCGCCGACATTCACAAACACCAGCGTGTCCGGACCCAGCGCTTCAACCACATCGATCAGGCCCTCGATTTCGGAGCCGGAAGCATCTTCAGCGCTCAGAGTGATGTCTTCAGGCCGGATGCCAAAAACCAGGTCCCGGTCTTCATCGGGTGGCGTGAAACGGCTTGCGACATTCAGCGTCTGACCGGCAACCGACAATGTGCTGTTGCCATTGGACCTTGCCGGCAGAAGATTCATGGTTGGCGAGCCGATAAATCCCGCAACAAACAATGTGCGGGGCGCGTGATAAACCTCTTCGGGTGAGCCGATTTGATCGATATTGCCGCCATTCATGACGACCACCCGGTCGGCAAGGGTCATTGCCTCGATCTGATCGTGGGTGACATAGACGGTCGTGACTCCCAGGCTGCGATGCAACTTCTTGATCTCAAGGCGCATGGATGCTCTGAGTTTGGCGTCGAGATTGGACAGGGGCTCGTCGAACAGAAACACTTGGGGTTTTCGAACGATTGCCCGCCCCATGGCGACACGTTGCCGCTGCCCGCCGGACAATTGCTTAGGCCGCCGGTCCAGGAGTGGTGTCAGTCCGAGAATTTCGGCCGTTTCCATCACCCTCTCGCGAATCTCCGCCTTCGGCGTTTTCCGGTAAAGCAGCGAGAAAGCCATGTTGTCGTAGACCGACATGTGCGGGTAGAGCGCATAATCCTGAAACACCATGGCGATGTCTCGGTCGCGCGGTTCGACTTCGTTGACTTCGGCTTCGCCGATCAGGATCTCGCCGGCCGTGACATCCTCCAGGCCGGCCAGCATCCGCAAGGATGTGCTTTTGCCACAGCCCGATGGGCCGACAAGCACCAGGAATTCCCCATCATTGATCGACAGGTTGATGCCGTGCACAACCTCGACGCTGCCATAGCGCTTGACCAGATTTCGGAATTCGACTGTTGCCACCGTTTACCTCTCCGCTATGCCCGGCGCCTATTCGGCAGCCCTGGTTTTGACCGCCTCGGCCATCGCACGAAATCGGCCGGCAACGGAATCAGCAGCGCCAAAAAGTAATGCGGCATCATTGGCCACCGATACGAAATCCAGGCCATTGATGATGTGGCGTTCAGCAATTGCGGCATTAGGCGCCAGAACGCCGACGGCTTTGCCTGCCTTGCGTACGCTATCGACTGCAGACTCAATTTTTTCAGTGACGGCGGGATCGCCTGCCTGCCCGACCATTCCCATGCTGGCAGCCAGATCACCGGGGCCAAAAAATATCGCGTCAACGCCGTCCACGGCGGCGATTTTTTCGACGTTCTCCAGAGCCTCGAGGGTTTCCACCTGAACGATCAGGAACAGGCTATCTCCGGCATCTTTCAGATAGTTGGGAATGCGGCCATACCGACTTGCCCGGTGCATGGCTGCGACACCGCGATGCCCATGCGGCGGATACCGCATCGCAGCAACCCCATCTGCGGCCTCGACGACGCTCTGCACATAAGGAAGCATGATGACATTGGCGCCGGCATCGAGATATTGCTTCAGCAAGACCTTGTCGTTCCAGGCGAGGCGGACAATGGGGATCGTGGGGGTTCCGGCAAGGGTCCGCATATGTCTCAGAGCATGCTGAAGACTGATGGGCGCGTGTTCCCCATCGATAAGGAGCCAATCATATCCGGACCAGCCAAGACCTTCTATGGCGTTTTCCGAATCGAGCATTGACCAGATACCGATCAGCGGCCGGCCATCGCTCAACGCTTCGCGAAACGGATTAGGGAGCAGCTCGGCAGCCCCGGACGTCACAGGCAGATGATCCCTCATCTCAGCTAACCTTTCCGCGGGCATCGATATGAAGCCGCCCGCACCGCCGGCCATCGCGCATGAGCACAATGTCATCGAACAGATTGCTCACCGGGCAAACATGATTGGGCAGGATGCGGATGATTTCGCCAATGGCGGGGATCTTCTGACAATTGGTGACGTCGACGAATCCGTGCTCCTCGGCGAATTGATAAATGTGCGCGTCCGGATAATCGACAAGCACTCCGAAGTCCTTGAATCCCGACAGATCACTGGTCAGTGTTTTGGAGCCCGCGTCGATCATGATGCGCCCCTCCTCAGGATGGCTTGTCACAGTCGCATATACATGAAGCGCGCAATCGTCTTTTGTGGCCGCGCCGAAGCCGACCATTTGCCGGTCATTGTAGATATAGGTTCCAGCGCGGTATTCGGTCTCACCCGCCTTGCCGATCCGCGTGCGGTTCGGAGTACCACCTGCCGAGACTATACTGATGTCCAGACCACGGCTCTGACACTCCCGCCGGACTGTGTCGACGAATTCGGTGGTCGCATCGACAGGACCGTTCGGCGGATAGATCATCAGACCGGCAAAGGTCAGCCCCGGCAATCCACGAATCGTTTCAGCCAGTGCAACTGCCGACGAGGTCGTCGTGACTCCGCAGCGATGACGTCCGGTGTCGCATTCGACCAGCACACTCAGGGGTTTTGAAGTGGCTTTGACAGCCTGCGACAGCCCCGCGGCAACAACTTCATTGTCGCAGGCCACTGTAAGCTTGATGCGTTCGTTCAGGTCGGCCAGCCGCGCATGTTTGGCTTCACCGATAATGTTGTAGCTGATCAGGATGTCATTGATGCCTGCATCTGCCATGATCTCGGCTTCGCCGAGTTTCTGGCAGGTAATTCCCGAAGCGCCATGCTTGATCTGCAGGCGTGCCATCTCGATGGATTTGTGCGTCTTGATGTGAGGACGATTGGCAACGCCGGCGGCGTCACACGCCTGCTGCAGACCGACAATATTTCGTTCAGCAACGTCAATATCAATCACCGGAACCGGCGTATCAAGCCCGTCCCGGACATCTGCGGAAACCGCTTCATTTTCACTTTTCCGGCGATCGTCCTGCATCCCGTTCCTCTCCGCCCGATTATCAGCGCGTGTCGAAACAATACTCAGCCAAGGCTAATATGCAACAAAAATATCATGTAATGATACTTAGTATCACTAGACGAAACTTCTAGACTAGATAATGGCGCGATTCCCAGTCTCTCGGTCCCATTTCGACCGGGACACCGGAGACAAACAACCCGTGTGGCTTCAGCAGCAGGTTGCCGGTTCTTTCAATCCCGGCCACATCGACAAACGGAAAAGCCGCCGCGTGAGGTTCAATCAGACTGATATCGGCAGACGCACCGACCGAAAGATGACCGAGATCGTCGCGGCGCATCGCACGTGCCGGCGCTTCGGTTGTCATGGCCACTGCCTCACTGACCGATACGCCGCAATTGATCACCTTGCTCATCGTGTGCAGCAGATCAAACGCCGGGCCCTCCACGCAAAGCGCATGGACATCGCTGGAGATAATATCCGGCTTGAAATTCATCGCGATCGCGGATTCCGCGCTGGCAAAACCGAAAGCCCCCATCCCGTGACCGATATCAAACAGGACCCCCCGCTCCCGTGCATCAAGCAATGCAGGGAGCACGATACCGTCCTCATCGACCGCTGAATTCGGAGCCGGGCGGAAACAATGGGTCAACACATCGCCAGGACGCAGGCGGGCGAGGATCTCGGCATAGGTAGGCGGTGGTTTCCCGATATGCGTCATAACCGGCAGATCGAGACGTTCGGCCGCCTCAATCGCCCGTTCAAGTGCCAGCATGCCGATGCTGCCGGATGTACCGATACCCAACCTGACCTTGACGCCGACAATGACGTCGCGGTTTCGCGCCGCAATCTCGACGCAGTGCTCAACCGACAGCAACTCGTCAATAGCCGCCTCTCCGACAACGTAGTCACGATCAAACGCGAATATGCCGGGATAGGAAATATTGAGGTAAGCCAGCAGCCGGAATGAAGAGTGAGCAAAAACAAAGTCACGCAATCCTGCAAAATTTCCTGCACCGGCGCTGCCGGCGTCAACCAGTGTGGCAACCGAGGACCGTTTGGCAATCGGATCGGGATCGACACCGTAGGCTGTCGCCTTGTGATAAATATGCGTATGCAGATCAATCAGCCCCGGCACCACCAGAAGCCCGCTCACATTGCGGATTTCACCGGCCGAAGACGTATCAAGCGCTTTGCCGATCGCCGCAATGCGTCCGCCTCGAATGGCAATATCGAGAACCCTGTCAATTCCGTTGCGCGGATCGATGATCCGCCCGCCGGTCAGCACAATGTCGAAAGGCCGCGCAACTTCGGTCATGGCAACGGGGTTCCGTCATAGCTGAAAATCTGTCCGGTCTCGTGATTGCCAAGCCGGGCGATCAACCGGCGCATGGCCTCGACGCTTTCGTGCACGGGAATTGCCGCATTCCCACCGCCGCCCGCGGTATCGACCCATCCCGGGTGGATACTGACAACAGTGATGCCGCGGCTAAACAAATCAATTGCCAGGCTGCGCATGATTGCATTGAGGCCGGCCTTACTAGCCCGGTAGCCGTAATGACCGCCGGATAGATTGAGATTGATGGACCCCATTCTGCTGGTAACTGCAGCAATCCGCCGCTGACTGCTGGCAGCAACATTTTCAGCAAATGTCTCCACAAGCCTCAACGGTCCGATCGTATTGACCTCGTACATCTTCCGGACATAGTCGAAATCAAGCGTACCGAGTTTTCCGGTATCAAGACCGATACCCGCATTGGAAATGAGAAGGTCGATCGGCTCGTCTCCAATGGCAGATTTTAACCGCTCGAACTGCTCGGGACGCGTGACATCCAGGGCATAGTTTTTGAATCCCGAAGTATCCGAACCCGCATTTTCGAGGTCATGAAATGTGGCTATGACCGACCAGTCAGCCGCCAGATATTGCAGGGCAAACTCCCGCCCTATGCCAGTATCGCAACCGGTAATCAGCACCCTAGGCGTCATGGTCGCTGTTCCTTTGCTGCCGAGAAGTTTCTGTCAAATTCAGGCTCCGGCATGCCCTGCGCACCAAGTCCGTCAATCCGGAAAAGCTTTCCCGCGTCAGGCCAGTCGTCCCGCTCCTCGTCTGACAACAGCGACGAAGCGGAAGTGACGTAAAGCTGGTCGAGATTGTCACCGCCGAAAGCCACCATGGTGGGATGTTTTGCGGGAACCGGGATACGCTCCACCATCCGGCCCTGCGGCGAGATGCAGGCAATGGCGCTACCATGGACAAGAGCGCACCAGTAGTTGCCCTCAGTATCGCAGGTTGCCCCATCGACACGACCTTCGATTTCCCTGGTGGAAAAGAACCGGCGACGATTGGAGACAATTCCTGTTTTGATGTCGAAGTCATAGACCCAGACCGTCTCGTCCCGGCTGTCGGCAAAATACATCAGACGATCATCCGGCGAAAAGGCAATGCCATTGCCAATGATGAATCCGCCATCCATGCATTGAACGTTCAGGTCCGGATCAAGGCGAAAGATTTCTGCCTGGCGGCCGGTAAAATCCGAATGCACGCTGGCGCACCAGTAACGCCCGGCGCGATCGCATTTTCCATCATTAAGCATCAGGCGCGGATCCGGTCCAAGCGGATTTGCAATTGGTGACACCTCAAGCGGTGACAGACATATGTGATGAAACCCGTTTCGCATGCCGCCGACCAGGCTGCCGTCGCTGGCAAATACGAACGACCCGATATCAGCCGGCATTTCAAAACTTTGCACATCTCCGCTTTCCGGTTCGAGTCGCAGAATACACGGCGCGAAAGCGTCAACCCAATACAGGCAGCCATCCCGGGGATGCCATTGCGGCGCTTCTCCAAGCTTGTTGATCACTTCGGACACAATGCGGACGTCGGTCATGTCACCGGCTCTTGATAGTCAAACCGCACCATATGCCTTGCACGGCAGTCCGGCGGCAGATGTTGCATGGAGGGTTTTTCCGAAAGGTCGCCTTCAAAATCCTCTGGATCGCCATGTCCGGTCCAGGCCTCGATCGACAGGAATGGCGCATCGGGAAGGGTCCAGATTGCAAAGTGCGGAAAATTCTCCACCTGGATACCGACAGCACTGCCGTCATTCGCGACAAATCGCAGCGAGCGGCTTCGGGCATTGAGGAAGCAGAGGGCTTCATTGCGCAACAGACTATCTGTCAGCGTCAGCCGCTGCCCATCGAGCGGGATCGTCCGCTTGGTCTTCGAAAACAGACCGGTATCCGTGATAGTCGGAATATTTGCATTTTCTGCGCAGTCGAATTCGACAAAGGAACCATCCCGTTCGGCCGAAGAGGAAGCCCAGCAGAAGCCGGGGTGGATACCGATGGCGTAAGGAAGCTTGCAATCGCCAGCGTTCAGGACTTCAAATTCTGCCACGAGGAAATCGCGCCCGAGATGATATGTGACCTGGAGACGGAAGGCGAACGGATAGTGTGACAGCGTTGTCTCATTGTGCTCCAGAACAAATGTCGCCTCGTTTTGTGAGTGATCGACAAGTTCGAAACACACGGCGGACGCAAAACCATGAATGTCCATGGGGTAGGACTTTCCTTTGACCATGATCCGGGAATCCCTGCTGCGGCCGACCACAGGGAACAGGATCGGGCTTGTCCGCGGCCACAGGTTTGGTTGCGCTTTCCAGAGCACATCGCGGCCGCCAACGGACCACGCCAAAGGCTCCGCGCCGGTTCCTGAGATCACCGCGCTTGCACCTTCACTGTCCAACCGAATCGTGTCCTTCATGGCTTCGTCCGGACGAGCCTTTCGGCCTCGAGGATTTTCGCGCGACGCTGTCTGCAAAGCGCCTGTTGTTGCGTGCACACGGTCACAACCGGTGCGGGCCGGTCAATGACCGTCACCCGCTTCAAACCCGAGACCTCGGGACAATTCCGCGGCTGCGGTTCTGGCGGTGCCGATTAACTCCTTGAAACGACTGGTCTCTACGGCGATACCGAATGTCGATACGCTGACACCTGCCACGACCCGGCCGCTGGCATCCCGAACCGGCGCCGCGGTACAAACCACCAGTTCATTGTACTCCCTGTCATCCACGGCATGGCCATCGCCTCGGATTTTTTCCAGCTCGTCACGAAATGCGGGCGCGGTTGTAATGGTTTGTTCAGTGAACTTCCGCATTCCGCGCTTGTCCAGGATATCAACCACGTCATCCCAATCGAGATAGGCGGCAAGCACCTTGCCGAGGGCTGTGCAATGCACTGGCCGACGGGCGCCAATCTGGGTGTTTATCTTCAATGGCATATCCGCCGGTTCGACCTTCTCGATGTAGACGATGTCGCTGTCGCTCAGGACAGCCAGCTGCACGGTTTCATTTATCTCCTGTGAGAGCCGTTCCATGATCGGTCGCGAAATGTCTCGAATATCATTTCGCCCACCAACCCGTGCCGCCATCTCGTGAAAGGCCGGACCGAGTAACCAGGACTTGCCATTTCGGCCTTTCGTCGCGACACCACCGCGTTCGAACGCTTTGAGAAACCGCAGCGTTGTCGCCTTGTGCAGATCCGCTTCAACACTGAGTTCCGTCAGCGATTGCCCGTTGGGATGGTACGACATGCATTTCAGCAGTTCGATGGCGCGCTCGATCACCCGGAACCGGTCTCGTCCCTCGCTCTGATCCCCGGTCCCCGCTGGTGTCCGATCTCCCAAAGATGCTGCTTCTCCGGATTTCGCAACCGCGGTCGATTTCGATACAGAGACTTTCCTAGCAGGCATTTTTGGCCTTCCATATATCGGACATCCGGGCTGCCCGGCAGGACTGTCCTATTCCATACACCAAGCATATGAAGTTTCAATACGTGAAATCCAATATTATGGAGTGATACTTTATTGATCAGGGTTCAAGCTGAACCAGCGAATGCCAGCAGCTGGCTTCATCGCTTGCCAAAGGGCTTCAACCGCATATTGGTCCGATGTCCGGATTCCGGCTCGGTACCATCAGGTTTCACATCATGATGGTAGGTTTTTTGACTTCTTGCGCGCAGGGCCGCGGTCAGGGGGTTCCTTCCGGAATATCGGGATCGTCTATCTGGGAAATCAGGTCGGTTCGCATTCTCATCAGGATTCTGACGAGAGCCTGGTTGTTTTTGAGCAACTTACGGGCTTCCGATTTGTCTATCACACCGTCGGAGATGAATTTTGCCCAGTCCCGGAAGAGCTTCGAGATTTCCTCACCTGTTTCGATAATGTCTATATGCAGCTGCGATTTTGTGTCGGCAAAGTCGACCTTGTACATGACGTAGCCACTCTGGTCGGCCAGATACTCCGTCACCATCGGGTATTCAGCGTCGGCTTCCAGATCTTTTACAATGTCAACGGGCATGTTCTTGTGGGTGTTGTTGCTGCTTTCATCTGTGTAATTGAACAGCGTCGTGCTGGTCACGCGACAAAGATGAGCTGCTGCAGCCGGGCCACCGCACATCTGCACCAAAGCCGATTGCGCTTCCTTTAATGTGCCCAACTTCCTCTTTTTATACGTCCTGTCGATCATCGATTGTCCTCGTTGAGGCTCGCAGGAGAACACCTGAATACAGCAATCCGATTGCTGATAAGTACCATACGAACGAGCCAGACACATGATTGCGCCTATCAGCGCTCTTGCCTGGTTCTGTGAACAAGGCAAGGGGCCTGAAATCGGCAACTATTGAAGCAATTCCATGGGTACCAAAAATTGGCAGTGCTTCACCAGGGGATTCTGGCGTCCGAAATTCCCCTAACAGTGAATCCTCGTGAAAATGAACCACTTTATTGATGTGTGAGTTTTCCTCATTTTCAAATTCGGATGTTTTGAAGCGGCTTGGCTCTCCTTGGTTTTGCCCACCAGCCGCCGAACTTCCGCTTGCTTGACGCAAGAACAAAATAAGGAAATGTCTGATGATAAAACTTGTAAAAATCGCAACTGTCGCACTGTGCACCTTGTCTGCCGGCAGTCGGGTAATGGCCGAAGAAACCGAGTCGACAAAAATCGGCGTCCTTGAATGCACGATTGATGGTGGTTTCGGCTTGTTGCTGGGTTCGAGCAAAGATGCTGCCTGCAGCTTTACCCACGCCGACGGTTCGACCGAACATTACAGCGGAAAACTCAGCAAACTGGGTCTCGATATCGGTGTTTCCGGTGAATCCTACATGAAATGGATTGTCGTCACACCGATCGGAAACGAAGTCGGATCCCACGCCCTTCAAGGCAGGTATGCCGGCATTTCAGCAGGTGCATCCGTCGGTCTGGGTGTTGGGGCAAACGCCTTGATTGGCGGCTCGAATGAAAAAATTGCGCTGCAGCCAGTCAGCGTTGAAGGCAAAACCGGCCTCAACCTTGCTGTCGGGCTGAGCACACTCAATCTGGCGCCCGCCGGCTGACTGCAAGTCCGCCTTTAGACACAACGCATCCTGTGCGCCTCGCACACAGGACAGCGGTCAACTGTGCCAAACCACAAACGGGAATGAGGATGAACAAGAGAGGGCACTACATAAATCTCCTTTTTCCGGCTGCAACTTGTCGGATGATTTTTTGCTCCTGCCTGGTTCTTTTCCCGTTTGCCTCATCGCCTAGAGCACAAGAAGCAAATGGTTCCAAAGCCGGCGTTGCCTTTGA